>JADZBU010000247.1 GCA_020851955.1 Chromatiaceae bacterium
ACATCGTTCACTCCCCTGGTTTAGTTTGCACTTCCAAGGGTATGACTGTTCGGAGATCCTGCCAACCTCTCCAAGGCCTATAACCAAGCGCAGCACTCGGTCTTGGGCGGATTTGTGATCAAGGCCGCGGTGGTTTTATAGAGAGCCAGGGAAAATGCGGAAACAACCCTCTGATCCTTGGTAAACACGAGAGTTGCCCTAGTTGTGGCAAATTGATTTGTGAAAAATGTGGTTACTGTAGCGAAACTTGCCAGCAACGCGAGAGGCGCATGAAGAGTTTGGTGACGAGATAAAAATTATCCAACTTGCTGCCCGACCAGGCCGCACCGAAGGACTCGCGTCAACCAGGATGACTAGGACAAGCGCATCCTTGGCATTTTGAAGGAAGGTGCGGGCCTTGCCGAAAGTTGTCACGTGATGTCCTGGGGGTTGTTGTCCGCTGCTAAGCCGCATAAAGCAGCGCGGCGCTAATATCGGCATCCTCAAGATAGGGATAGTCCTCCAAAATCTCCGCGCGGGGGACCCCCGCCGCCAGCAGGTCAAGCAGGTCCTTGACCCGGATGCGCATCCCGCGCAGACAGGGCTGGCCACCGCAGACATCGGGATTCATGGTAATGCGTTGCAACAAAGCGTTTTCCGGCATTTTCTGTTCTCCGGGGTGTCCAGCCAGACAATCAGGCAAGCTGGACTAAGCGTAGCACTTGAGCCCCCTCTCCCCAACCCTCCCCCGCGAGGGGGGAGGGAGCAAGAGAATCAGTGGCTTAAGCTGTCGACCCGGCCCATACGGCCAGATGTCCCGCCCGGTCACGGGCGCATGAGCCGACTGGCATCCGCCGGCAGTGCGCCGCCATCCTGATTGGCCGGCTCATGCCCCGCCCCATGCCCCCGCGGCACCAGTCGCTTCAGCAGCTTGAGCAGGTCATCGACATAGGTGAAGACCACCGGGATGACGAGCAAGCTGAGGAAGGTGGAGGTGATGAGCCCGCCGATGACGGCGATGGCCATGGGGGCGCGGAAGCTGGGCTCGGCGCCCAGACCCAGGGCCACGGGTAACATGCCGGCGCCCATGGCAATGGTGGTCATGACGATGGGGCGGGCGCGTTTGTGGCAGGCATCCAGGATGGCGGGGCGGCGCGCCATGCCGTGCTCCCGGCGGGCGACGATGGCGTATTCCACCAGCAGGATGGAGTTCTTGGTGACGATGCCCATCAGCATGAGGACACCGATGATGGAGGGCATGGAGAAGCTGTTGCCGGTCAGCAGCAGGCCCAGGAAGGCCCCGCCCAGGGACAGCGGCAGGGCCGCCAGGATGGTGAAGGGCTGCAGGAAATCATGAAAGAGCAGGACCAGCACCGCATAAATGCAGAGGACGCCGATGAGCATGGCGGTGCCAAAGGAGGCGAAGAGCTCGGCCATGCGCTGGGCATCCCCTTGCTCGACCCGGCTCACCGCGGGCGGCAGATCCTGGAGCGCCGGCAGGGCATTGGCCTCCGCCAGCACGGCGCCGAGCTGGCGCCCGCCCAGCTCCACGTCGATGCTGACATTGCGCATCCGATCCACCCGATCGATCTGGGCCGGGCCGCTCCCCAGACTCAGGCTGGCGACGGCGGACAGGGGCACCGACCCCACCTTGGCAGGAACGCGCAACTGGGCGATGGCCTCAAGGTCCGTGCGCAGGGCCCGGTCCAGGCGCACCCGGATGGGGATCTGGCGCTGGGGGAGATTGAGCTTGGGCAGGTTGACCCTGAAGTCGCCGGAGGTCGCCACCCGCACTGCCCCCGCCAGGGCCGAGGTGGTCACGCCCAGGTCCGCGGCGCGGGCGAAGTCCGGCCGGATCTGGATCTCGGGTCGCTGCAGGCTGGCACCGGAGGTGACATTGCCCACTCCCTGCAGGGTGCGCAGGTCCCGCTCCACGGCCTTGGCGGCGGCGGCGAGAGCAATGGGGTCATCGCTGGCGAGGGATATCTGCAGCTTCTCGCCGGACTGAGCGGCGCCGACCGCGACCCGCACGCCGGGCAGGGCCCCCAGGCGCTCCCGGATCTCCCGTTCCAACTGGGCCTGGGTGCGGTCACGGTCATGGCGATGGACGAGCCGCAGGGTCAGGGTCGCCAGGCGCACATCCTTAGCCCCGCCCATCGCCAGGGGGCCCTGGCCCGCGGTGCTGCCCACGGCGGTGAAGATGCCCAGGATCTCCTCCATGGGCAATAACAAGACCCGGGCCCGCTCCGCCGCCATCCGGGTGTCGTCCAGGGAACTGCCGGGCGGCAATTCCAGCTTGATGCTGGTCAGGCCCCGGTCCGCGGCGGGGACGAAGCCCTTGGGCAGCAGGGGCAGCAGTTGCATGGAACCGACAAAGAAGAGGATAGCCGCCAGGGCCGTGGTCTTGCGGTGATCCAGGCACCAGCGGGCCGCGGCCAGATAGCCGGTCATGATGCGGCTGTCGTGATTGCCCTCCGGGTGGGCATTGAGGAAATAGGCGGCCATCATGGGGGTCAGGAGGCGCGCCACCATGAGGGAGGCGACCACCGACACCGCGGCGGTGATGCCGAACTGGACGAAGAACTTGCCCGGCACCCCGCCCATGAAGGCCGTGGGCAGGAAGACCGCCACCAGGGTCAGGGTCGTGGCGATGACCGCCAGCCCGATCTCGTCCGCCGCCTCCATGGCCGCCTGGAAGGGCGGCTTGCCCATGCGCAGGTGGCGGACGATGTTCTCGATCTCGACGATGGCGTCATCCACCAGGATGCCCACCACCAGGGCCAGGGCCAGCAGGGTCAGGATATTGAGACTGAACCCCAGCCACAGCATGGCCGCGATGGTCGGGATGATGGAGAGCGGCAGGGCCACGGCGGCGATCAGGGTCGCGCGCCAGTCCCGCAGGAACCAGAAGACCACCAGGATGGCGAGGAGCGCCCCCTCGTAGAGCAGCTCCATGGACCCCTGGTAATTGTCCAGGACCGGATCCACGAGGTTGAAGGCCTCCTGGATGCGCACGTGGGGATGCAGGGTCTCCAGACGCGTCACCGCCGCCTGGACGGCCTGGGCGACCGCTACCTCGCTGGCCCCCCGGATACGGGTCACCTCGAAGGCCACCACCGGGGTCCCGTCCAGCAGGGCGCTGGAGCCGCGTTCCGCAAAGGAATCGCTAACGGTACCCAGGTCCCCCAGGCGCACCCGCCGCCCGTCCGCCAGCGGGATGATCAGCTCCGCGATATCCCCCACCGTATCCACGGCGCCCAGGCTGCGGACCGACTGGACAGCGCCGCCGATATCCCCGCGCCCGCCCGAGGCGTCCTGCTGGACCCGCTTCAACTGGCCGGAGATGGCCTCGGCGGTCACTCCCAGGGCCTGCATGCGGGCGCTGTCAAGATCGACATGGACCTCCCGGTCCACCCCCCCGACCCGGGCCACCTGGCCCACGCCCTTGACCGCCAGCAGGGCCTTGGCGACCTCGTTGTCCACGAACCAGGACAGGGCCTGCTCGTCCAGGCGGTCCGAGGCCACCGTGTAGGTCACGATGGGGGAGCCGGAGGTGGTGACTTTGGAGACCACCGGGTCCGTCATATCCTGGGGCAGGTCGGCGCGCACGCTATCCACGGCGTTGCGCACCTCATTCAGGGCCACCTCGGTATTCTTCTCGATCTGGAACTCGACCCGGATGGTGGCGCTGCCATCGCTCAGGGTGGTACGGATGTGCTCGATCCCCCCCAGGGAGGCGATCTTGTCCTCGATCTTGCGCGCGACCTCGGTCTCCAATTGCGACGGGTCCGCCCCCTCCAGGCTGGCGGTCACGGTGATGGTGGGCAGTTCCACGTCCGGGAAGTTCTGAATCCCGAGGGCGTGAAAGCTCATCATCCCGATGATGGTCAGGAAGCCAAACAGCAGGATGGCCGGGACCGGGTGGCGGATGGACCAGGCGGAGACGTTCATTGGCTGGCGCTCGCGGAGGGTCCCCGGCCCTCATCATCAGGGGCGGTCGCGAGCGGGGACTCGACCCGCACCCGGTCGCCATCGTTGAGGAAGGCCCCACCCGCCGCCACGATCCGGGCCGTCGTCTCCAGGCCGGACAGGATCTCGACCCGACCCTCGCCGCGGCGCCCGGTCTCGACCTTGCGCTGGGCCACCCGGTCCTCGGCCTGAATCTCGAACACAAAGCTGGAGCCATCGCGCAGGACCACGGCGGACTCGGGCAGGGTCAGGGCCTGACTCACCCCCACCTGGATGTGGCCCTGGGCGAACATGCCCGGGCGCGCCGGGCTACCGATCGGCAGGTCCACATAAACCAGGCCATAGCGGCTGAGGGGGTCCAGGGTCGGGGACGGCATCCGGACCTGGCCGGTCACCGTCTCCCCGCCGGGCAGGCGGATGAGGGCCTCCTGGCCGGGCTTAATCTGGGCCAGTTGCTCGGCGGTCACCTCCGCGCGCCACTCCACCCGCCCCTGGCGCACCAGACGGAACAACTCGGTGCCGACCTGGACCACGGTCCCCAGGGTGGCGCCCCGGCTGGCGATGACCCCATCGTCCACCGCCAGAACCTGGGTCTGCTTCAGGCGGATCCGTTCCATCTCCAGGGCCGCCTCCGCCGCCGCCAGGTTGGCCTTGGCGGCCTCCTCGGCGATCAGGTATTGGGTGATCTGCTGCTCGGACATGGCGCCCTTGTCCTTGACGTTGCGCGCCCGGTCGCCATTGGCCCGCGCCTCCGCCAAGGCGGCCCGCACCTGGGCGACCCGCGCCGCCTGCTGGTCCAGATCGGCCTTCACCGTCTCCTGATCCAGCACCGCCAGCACCTGACCCAGATGGACCTTATCACCCACGTCCACCACTACCTCCATCACCCGCAGACCGCCGGTCCCGGCGGCGATGACGCCCTCCTGCCAGGCGAAGAGCCCGCCGCTCGCCGCGATCAGCCGGGGCCAGTCGAGCGTCTGGGGACTGACGAGATTCACGGCCAAGGAGGGGTTAGGCGAGGCGTTGGGGGTAGGCTTGGCCGCAGCGGTTTCGGCGGCGATCGCGGGGTGGGTGCTCCAGGTGGCCAGCAGGCCAACCGCGACCAGGGTGACCAGGAGGTGGCCAATCCCATGGGTAACAAACCCAAGCTTGCGGCTCGCCGGGCAGGTGGGAGGCGATGGGGGGACGGCATACCTCGGGCCGGGTAGGCGTGTTGACGGCAGCCCCGCCAGCCGCCACCTGGCCCTCTCGCCACGGACCGCGGATTGACAGGCTCTAGGTATAGCTTTCATGCGGTTTCTCCCATGCTGGCCCGGACTGGCGCGGGGCCGAAACGACATCCCTGGGGTGACAAGGCGATGATTCTGCTGGTGACGGAGGAGACTTGAGCCCGGAGCTAGGGATTCCCGTCCCGGGATGCCGGCCATGACCCAGAGGGTCAAAACCGCTCTTCAGACTGGCCTCGATGAAGGGGTCGAGATTGCCGTCGAGCACGGCCTGGGTGTTGGCGGTTTCCAGGTTGGTGCGCAAGTCCTTGATCCGCGATTGGTCGAGGACATAGGAACGGATCTGGCTGCCCCAGCCGATATCGGATTTGGTGTCCTCCACCGCCTGCTGGGTCTCACGCCGCTTCTGCATCTCCAGCTCATAGAGCTTGGCCTTGAGTTGCTTCATGGCCTGGTCCTTGTTCTTGTGCTGGGAGCGGTCGTTCTGGCACTGGGTGACCAGGCCCGTGGGCAGATGGGTCAGGCGCACGGCGGATTCGGTGCGGTTGACGTGCTGGCCGCCGGCACCGCTGGCCCGATAGACATCCACGCGCAAGTCCGCTGGATTAATGTCGATCTGCACCGTGTCGTCGATCTCCGGCGAGACGAAGACGGCGGCGAAGGAGGTATGGCGCCGGTTGCCGGAGTCGAAGGGGGACTTGCGCACCAGGCGGTGGACGCCGGTCTCGGTGCGGAGCCAGCCAAAGGCGTAATCACCCTCGAAGCGAATGGTGGCGGACTTGATGCCGGCGACCTCGCCGGGCGAGACCTCCATCAGGTCCGTCTTGAAGCCGCGGCGCTCGCCCCAGCGCAGGTACATGCGCAGGAGCATCTCCGCCCAGTCCTGGGCCTCGGTGCCGCCGGAGCCGGACTGGACGTCGAGGAAGGCATTGTTGGCGTCCATGGGCCCCGCGAACATGCGCCGGAACTCCAGGTTCGCCACCTGGCGCTCGAAGTCCACCAGATCGGCCGCCACCGAATCCACGGTCGCCTCGTCGCCCTCGTCCACCGCCATGGCCAGCAGGTCGGTCGCGTCGGCGAGGCCGGCCTCCATGCGGTCGATGGTCTCGACCACCAGTTCCAGCCCCGCCCGTTCCCGGCCCAGGGTCTGGGCCCGCTCCGGATCATTCCAGACCTTGGGATCCTCGAGTTCCAGCCGGACCTCGGTCAGACGCTCCTGCTTGTTTTCATAGTCAAAGATACCCCCTAAGGGACGCTACGCGGCCCTTGAGGTCATTGATAGCGCCCACGATGGGATTGATGTCCTGCATGTCAGCCTCCAGGCCGAGAAAACACGGCATTTTAGCCGATCCAGGACCCTCGGGCGGAAGATTCTGACTACCTGGCGATGCCTGCCCGGGCCGTATCGTCCGCCATGGTATGCAGGTCGCGATGCTGGGTTTCCTTACTGAACAGGAGGGCGACGAAGGTCATGCTCGCGAGCATGACCAGATAAAGCCCGACGGCCCCGGCGCCATGATCCCGGGCCAGCCAGGCGGCGACAAAGGGGGTCAGGGCGGCGCCCAGGATGGAGGAGAAGTTGTAGGCAACCCCGGAGCCGCTATAACGGCGATTGGTAGGAAACAACTCCGGCAGCAAGGCGGACATGGGACCGAAGGTCAGCCCCATCAGCGCCATGCCGATACTCAGAAAGGTCAGCATGAGCCATTGATTGGCCTCCAGGCCCGTGCGCATGATCTCGGGCGCCAGGAACCACCCGAAGGAGAAACCAAAGAGGATGATGCCGGCCGTCACCACCAGCAGAAAGGCGCGCCGGCCAAAGCGATCGGCGAGGTGTCCCGAGAAGGGGATCATGGCCGCGAACCAGAGCACCGAAATAAGCTGCAGGATGAGGAAATCACGATAGCCGATGCCAAGAAATCCCAATTTAACGCTGCCGATGGCGTAGGACAGGATCCAGGTGGTCATCAGATAAAAGAGCCCGTAGGTGGCGAGCATGATGAAGGTGCCAAGAATCAACTCCTTGTAATCATGACGAAAGAGTTTCACCAGGGGGAACTTGAGTTTTTCGCCCCGTTCAACGGCGTGGGCAAAGACCGGCGTCTCCCGCAACTTGAGCCGCACGTAGAGTCCCACCAGGACCATCAGAATGGAGAGCAGGAAGGGAATGCGCCAGCCCCAGACCAGGAAGGGGTCGTCCAGGCTGGTCGCCTTGGAGTCGTACTGAAACCAGAAGGTCAGGAGCAGGAAGAAACCATTGGCGAGAATGAAGCCGAAGGGGGCGCCGAGTTGGGGCCACATCGCCGCCTGGGCCCGTTTACCCTTTTCGGCGGTTTCCGTGGCCAGGAGTGCCGCCCCGGACCATTCCCCGCCAAGCCCCAGACCCTGGCAGAAGCGCAGCAGGGCCAGCAAGGCGGGGGCGAACAAGCCGATCTGGTGATAGGTCGGCAGCAGGCCGATGGCAAAGGTCGCCAGGCCCATGAGGAGCAGGGAGCCCAGGAGGGTCGCCTTGCGGCCGGCCCGATCGCCAAAATGGCCGAAGAGGAGCGAGCCGATGGGGCGCGCCACAAAGGCAACGCCAAAGGTCGCCATGGAGGCCAGGAGCGCCGTGCTGCCCTCCCCCGCCGGAAAAAACAGCAGGGGAAAGACCGATACCGCCGCCGTCGCGTAGATGTAAAAGTCGAAGAACTCGATGGTGGTGCCAACGGTGCTGGCAATGATGATGCGGTGGCGCGGGGTCTCGAGTTCAGGGGTGACCAAATTCATTCTCCAGGGGGGATTCAAGCGCAACCCGTGCGGTCCGCAAGTCCGCGGCACCCCACCCCATCAGCCTCGGGAGGGACTGGGGGCTTCTGGCCGCGAGGTCGTCTGGGCCAGGGTGCTGTGACGATAGGAATAGACGAAGTACACCAGGAGACCGAGGCCCATCCAGAGGCCAAAACGCAGCCAGGTCACCCAGGGCAAATTCGCCATCAGGAAGAAACAGGAGGCGGCTCCCAGCAAGGGAACCAGGGGCGAGAAGGGGGTGCGGAAGGGCCGGGGCAGATCCGGGTGCTTGTAACGCAGCACGATGACGCCGATGCAGACCAGGAAAAAGGCGGCCAGGGTGCCGATGTTAACCAGTTCCGCCACGTCCCCGATGGGGGTCAGCCCGGCGATGGCGGCCATCGCCAGACCCGCCGCCGCGATCACCCTGATCGGGGTCTGGGTGCGCCGGTTGACCCGGGCGAACATGGGCGGCAGGAGGCCATCCCGGGCCATGGCGAGGAAGACGCGGGTGAGCCCGTAGTACATGGCCAGCATAACCGTCGTCAGGCCGGCGATGGCCCCGGCCGCCACCAGGCCGGCGCCCCAGGGATACCCCAGGCGCAGCACCACATCCGCCACCGGCGAGCCCACGTTGAGGGTGGTGTAGGGGACCACCCCGGTCAGGAGCCCGGCGGTCAGGATATAGATGAGGGTGCAGAAGGCCAGGGAGGCCAGGATGCCGATGGGCAGGTCGCGCTGGGGGTTACGGGCCTCCTCGGCGGCGGTGGAGACCGCATCGAA
>JADZBU010000248.1 GCA_020851955.1 Chromatiaceae bacterium
CGTCGCGGGTACCATCGCTAAACTCGCCCGCAAAGTCCGCCGCGTCTTCGATTATCTCGGCATGACCATGAACTCTACCCCTCGCCCCCGCCGCTTAGCGGCCGAGGGTTAGAACGGATTTGCCGTGTCATTCCACCACACAATGGCTAACCCACCAAGAGGTCCCGTCGTCATGAACCTGATCCACGTCGTCGCCGGTGCTATCCAGGATTGCCAAGGGCGGGTGCTGATCGCCCGGCGACCCTTGGGGGTGCATCAGGGCGGGCTCTGGGAGTTTCCCGGCGGCAAGTTGGAACCGGGGGAGCTGCCGTTGCAGGGTCTGGCGCGGGAATTGGAGGAGGAAGTGGGGATTCGGGTCCAGGCCACGCGGCCCCTGATTCGCCTCCCTCACGACTACGGTGACCGGCGGCTGGTGCTGGAGGTGCATCGGGTGACGGCCTACGCGGGGGAGCCGATCGGTCGGGAGGGCCAGCCCCTGAGCTGGCGGCACCCGGATGACCTGGACCCCAGGGCCTTTCCCGCCGCCGACCGGCCCATCATCACCGCCCTGCGGCTGCCATCCCGCTATCTCATCACCGGGGACGACCCGGCGGAGCCGGCGGTGTTCCTGGCGCGGTTGGCGGGGGCCCTGGCGAGGGGGATAGAGTTGGTGCAACTGCGCGCCCATGACTTGCCGGACGCGGACTACGCCGCCCTGGCGGTCGCGGCCCGTGATCTCTGCCGGCGGCAGGGGGCGCGGTTGCTGCTGAACCGTGATCCGGCTCGGGCCTGGGGGCTGTCCGGCGATGGTCTGCATCTGACTAGCCAGCTGCTGGCGGGCCTGCGGGAGCGTCCGCTCGCTTGGCGCCTGGTGGGGGCCTCCTGTCACGACGCCGAGGAGCTGGCGCGGGCGGCGGACCTGGGTCTGGACTATGCCCTCCTCTCGCCCCTCAGGCCCAAGTCCTCGCAGCCCGGGGCACCCCATCTCGGCTGGGAGCGGTTCGCGGCCCTGGTGGCGGACGCCAGGCTGCCGGTCTATGCGCTGGGGGGGCTGGGGCCGGAGGATCTGGACCAGGCCATCGATCGAGGTGGCCAGGGCATCGCGGCGATCCGGGGTTTCTGGTCAGTGTGAGCGCGCGCCGGTGTGGTCGTCCTGGTGACTTTCCCAGGCCTCCGGCGACTCCAGCGGCGCGGCATCGGGGTCCTCTTCCGGGGCGGCGGGGATGCGGTGGCCCTCGTCGAACCAGGCGCCCAGATCGATGAGGCGGCAGCGCTCGCTGCAGAAGGGCCGCCAGGGGGAGGTGGCGGTCCAGGGGACGGATGCGCCGCAATGCGGACAGGCTACTCGTGTCTCGGTCATGACGCCTCCCCCCCGCCGGAGGCCTTAGAGGACGCAGCAGGTCAACCTGAATTCCAGGTCGTCGCGGATCGGCTCCGGGGCCTCGTCGACGCCACCGCGCAGGAAGCGGATGGCGAAGCGATTCTTGTGACCGCTGATTTCGGGGAAGAGGGTGGGGTCGGTCTCCACCGTGATCCGAATCAACTGGGCCGGGGCGGGCGATTCCAGGGACTCCTGATAGAGACCCTCGTGGGCTATGACCCGGCGCGGGGCGCCGCTGCGGCGAATGAAGTCGAGCAGCAGGTGGATGGCGGCTCGGACGGGCGCCAGGTCCTCGGTCCAGAGGGCGATCTGACGGTCACGCTCGCGTACGGGCCGGGCCAGCCAATGATAGTACTGGGGCAGGTCGAAGCCGCAGGTGCCGCCCGGGAGGCTGCCGCGCTGGGCCACGCCCTTAAGAAATTCGTTCTCGCGGATGCGCTGGCCGATGGGGCGTTCCAGGTTGCGCAGGCCTTCCAAGGCGGCGTTGATCTCGGCGAGAAAATTCTCCAGGGCCTTGCGACTGACGCCTGGTTTGTCACGGACGCGCTCCAGGGTGGCGGCCTGACGGTCGAGCTCCTTGATGAGCTCGGTCTTGATGTCGGCGCGGGAGCTGATGGTGGCGATATCCAGCAAGGTCTCGACCAGGGCCCGCGAGGCCCAGGGGTTATCCTGGGGCTGGAGAAAGGCCAGCTTTTCGAACAAATGTTCGAGCCGCATCTGAGTGCGGGCGCGTTCGTTGAGCGGATGTTCGAAGGTTAGGGTCGTGGCCACGGATATTCCAGTTGGGATGGGGGGTAATAAAGCTGCGCGCGCCCGGAGCGGCTTGTTAATGGTAACGAATTTACGCCAGGCGCGGGAAGTTTCGCGCCGGCCAGGCCAAGCAGCTGCCCCGGCCTGACCGCCTGACGCGCGGTGCTCGGGGCTTCAGGTGGGCTTGGCGTACTCGAAGGCGTCGGAAAACATGTGCTCCCGGCCGAGCCCGGCGGCGGCGAAGGCGTTGCTGCCGCTCTCGACCATGATGGGCGGGCCGGCCAGATAGACATCGAAGGGGCTCATGTCCGGGTGGTCGGCCAGTACCGCCTGGTGGACGTAACCGGTGCGGCCCGTCCAGTCCGGGTCCGGGTCCGACAGGACCGGGGTGTAGTGGAAATTGGCATGATCCCGGGCCCATTGCCGGGGCAGGTCTGGCAGGTAGAGATCCTGCCGCTGGCGCGCGCCCCAGTAGAGATGCATCGGGCGGCTAACGCCCAGGTACAAGGCATGTTCGATGATGCCCTTGATGGGGGCGAAGCCCGTGCCGCCGGCCACCAGAATGATGGGGCGCTCCGAGGCCTCGCGCAGGGTGAAGGTCCCCAGGGGGGCCTGGATGCGCAGGATGGCCTTTTCAGCCAGGGCGTCGAAGATGAAGCTGGTGAACTGGCCGCCGGGGACATGACGCACATGCAACTCGATGAGGGCGTCGTCATGGGGGGCGTTGGCGATGGAAAAGGCGCGCCGTTTGCCCCCCTCCAGCAGGAAGTCCAGGTACTGTCCGGCTAGGAAGGGCAGGCGCTGGTTTTCCGGCAGCTTGAGGTGCAGCCGCACCACGTCGTGATTCAGGGCCTCCTTGTCCACCACCCGGCAAGGCAGGGTGCGGGCCTCGATTTCGGTGGCACCCCGGATCTCGGTGACCCCCAGGATGAGGTCGCTCTCGGGCACGGCCTGGCAGACAAGGCAGGCGCTGGGCTCGCGGCCCGCCAGGGCCTGGGTGTTGCCGCTCGGGTAGGCCACCCGCCCCGCGATCAGGGTGGCCAGGCAAGAGCCACACTGGCCGCCCCGGCAACCGTAGGGCAGGACCATGCCCTGGCGCAGGGCCGCCTCCAGCAGGGTCTCGCCCGCCTCGGCCTGGAAATGGCGGCCGCCGGGTTGCGTCTGGATGTCGAAGGTCATGGCGCGCTGGGCCTCGTCGGGGTAAGGGCTAAGGGCGGGGCGACTGTTTGACCGGCGCCCGATTGGTGGGAAAAGATGCGCCCACCAGGCCCTAATTGCAATAAACTCCCGGCCATAATCCGGCGTCGCCGGACGGGCGAGCAGAGAATCATGCCATGTGGATACTGGGCTGCGGTTATATAGGCCAGCGGTTGGCGCGCACTTATCGGGATCAGGGCTATCCCGTCACCGCCGTGACGCGCAGCGAGGCCAGCTGCCTGGCCTTGGCCCGGTCGGGCTTCCAGGCCCTGGCCCGGGATCTGGCCCGAGAGCCCCTGGATGACCTGGGTTGGGCGGGCGAGGACCTCTTTCACCTGGCCCCGCCGCCACCGGACGGGGTCGAGGATGGCTTGACCCGGCACCTGGTGGCGGCGTTCCGCCAAGGCGGTCATCCCCGCCGCCTCGTCTATCTGAGTACCACCGGAGTCTATGGCGATTGCGGCGGGGACTGGGTGGACGAGACCCGGCCGCCGGCGCCGGTGGCGGATCGCTCGCGGCGGCGTTGGGATGCGGAGGAGGCCCTGCGGGCCTGGAGCCGGGAATCGGGCGCCGACCTGGTCATTTTGCGGGTGGCGGGCATTTATGGGCCAGGCCGCCTGCCCTTGGAGCGCATCCGTCAGGGCCTGCCCCTGGCGCGCGAGGAGGATTCGCCCTGGTCGAATCGCATCCACGCCGACGACCTAGTGGCGGCCTGCGTCGCCGCCATGGCGCGCGGCGCGCCGGGCCAGGTTTACAACGTCTGTGATGGCCATCCCTCCACCATGACCGACTATTTCCTGCGCGTCGCCGACGCCGCCGGCCTGCCACGACCGCCCCTCGTGTCGCTCAGCGAGGCCGCGGGGCTTGTGTCCCCGGGCATGATGTCCTACCTGGCCGAATCCCGGCGTCTGAGCAACCGCCGATTGCGGGAGGAGCTGGGCCTGAAGCTGCGCCACCCCGACCTGGCCCAGGGGTTGCCGACCTGCTTCTGATGTCCGGCAGCTTGGCGGACCCGAGTCAGCGGGCAGTTCCAGGCGCCAGGGCGGCAATCGCCTCGGGCGCCGCGCTTCCAGTCGCTGGCCATCGCTGACACCACTTCCGCCAGACCATTCGCGATCCTCCCGGTGATTCAGTCGCGATGAGGCGCTGGCCGCCTGGGTGAGGCTTTTCGTGCCTTGGCGAGAGTAGCCACTATGACCTTGGTCGAGATCCTGCGCGATGAGGGATTGCCGCGCGGGGACTGGCTTCCCAGGCGTATGATTGAGCGCAACCCGCCAGGCGCGTCCGTCCTCGTCCCCACCGAACTCAACCCGTGGAGCAAGGCTTGAAAAATCTTGATCGCATAACTTTGGACCCCGCCATCATGGGCGGTAAGCCCTGCATCCGCGGTCTGCGCATGACCGTCGGTACCCTGCTGGGACTCATGGCGACCGGGGTGAGCCGAGAGCGAATCCTGCAGGCTTACCCATACCTCGAGCCGCAAGACCTGGACGCGGCCCTGGCCTATGCGGCCTGGCGGATCGAGGAACGCGAAGAGGTGCTGCTCAGCGCATGAGCTTGCGGCTGGTGATCGACGTCAATCTCTCGCCGGAGTGGGTACCGTTTCTCACCGAGGTGGGGTTTGATGCGTACCACTGGTGCCAGGTCGGCAGTCCATCCGCCACGGATCAAGTGATCATGGAATGGGCAACCGAACATGGCTATACGGTATTCACTCACGATCTCGATTTCTCGGTGATGCTGGCGCTTACGCGCGCGGGCCGCCCGAGCGTCATTCAACTGCGCGGGCCACGGGTGCTGCCGGAGCAGATCGGATCGGTATTGATCCAGTCCTTGCGTCGCTTTCGCACTGATCTGGAAAGCGGCGCGCTCGTGGTGGTGGAGCCGGGACGAAGCCGAGTACGCATCCTGCCGCTATGAGCGATATTGACTGGCCATGAGTGGCTGACCCCTACTGCCTCACTAGCGGTATGACCCCTGATACCGCTATGTAATTGGATCGCCGCTTATTCCGCGATGACCCCCGCCCCCACCCCGCGGACCAGGAGGTCGACTTCAGGAGCCAATCCGCATGGATGCCTCGCGAGGGCCCGCCAGAAAACCGCCCAGAATTTGCTGCGGAACCACTGCGCCCCTGCCGCTGGTGCCTTCGGGCACGACCAGACCGTCGGGGGTTGAGCACCTAGTCCCAGGCGATCGCCCAGAGGTTGTATCAGGTTGACCTTGCGTGTTTCAGGCCATCTTCCCAGACCGCGCTGATAGCCGAATGCAGTGTCGATGAGATGCGTGCATCTTGTCTTGACTGGTCCAGCGTGTCGCTCATGGCTTGGGCGATGATCTGAATGATGGCCTCGGGATTGGTGACGCCGCAAAGGCGCCGTCCGAATGCCAGGAGCTCCGCGTGGGTCGGGTAGGATCTGGTCTGGTGCCTGCCTCGGAGCAGCTTGAGGGCCATGGTCCGGTCTTCCAGCTCGGGCCCGCCTTCGTAGCGGGCGTAACGGTAGATGGCCGTGGTGACGACATCGAACATAGGCGCCAGCCAGGCGTCGCTGGCCGAGCGATAGAGCAGCCCAAAGTTTTTCAGATGGGCATCGCCATTGCGTACCATCACCGAAAAGGCGACCTGCTCGAAGAAGCGGTGAAGGTTCTCGCGTGGCAGTTGGAGTTGTTTGAGCAGCTCGGCGATGGCTTGATAGCTGCCCTGATATTTGCGATCGGACAGGGTGTCCCGGACCCGCAGGCCGGCGAGCGCGGCGATGTCCTCGAATCCGAGCCGTTCGATGCTTCCGTCATTCCGATGAATGAGGTCGAAGCGATCGAGCACCAGCAGTTGGCCATCGTTGGACAGCGCGAATTCGGGGGTTGCGATGCCGGCTTTCCGGGCGGCGCTCAGGCACAGATATTCGTTGGCCGCGAGCTCTGGATAGGAGGGGCCGGCGGCTTTGACGATCAGCGATGGCATGGGCACCGTGGCGCGATCGGGAACCATGATCTTGGGCTGCACGCCGGCGATTCCGGCACCCGTGCTCAGATAGGCGCGGATCAACTCGGCAAAGACCTGGGGGGTAAAGGGCAGATTCAGCAGTTCAGCCCTGGAGATCGGCGGCGCGGGCGCGGTCGGTGGCTGCTCCGGCAGTCTGTAGCCCAGACGGCCGATGCCATTGCGGCCGATGAGCGCCAGCAAGTGCATGGGCGTGGGGGGCTGTTTGGGGAACAGGGCCCGGATGCGCATGAAGAGGTCGCCCTCGGGCAGGTTCTGATCCATGCTCGGGAAGAGGTCGCCATCCCGCCAGGTGAGCCGGGTGCTGGCGGGCATCAGCAGGGCCACGGAGGGCTGGTGCTGCGCGGGCGACAGGTACCTGAATTCGTAGCTGGATGTCCTCAGTAACTGACCAGTGGCGAGGTTGTCGCCAATGGCCACCTCCAGCAGTGGGATTTTTTCAGGCAGCATCCTCGTCATCCTCATCCAGCCGGAATCGGGCGGCCACTTCCTGCAGCGTCGGTAAACCGGCTTTTTCCAGCCGCATTGCGAGTCCCAGCGCCCCGAGCACTGCCATCAGGGAGGAGAGGGTGACATCTTCCCCGCGCTCGAGGCGGTAAATCACTTCGCGCACCTTGCCGGCCCGCTGGGCGAGCTCCTTTTTCGACAGGCCGAGCTCGAGACGGCGCGCCAGGAGCAAGGGGCCAAGCTCATCAAGCAAGCGTATTATGTCAGTCATGGCAGACATTTTTCGCCGAAAGACTTCGATTTGCAAGTTATGGCTGACATGAATCCCTCGCTTCCCCGCCGGTGGCTGGTCCCGGTTCTGGATCCCGATCGAGGGTGCGGCGCTCTATGTCATTGCCGGCGAGAACCGCCGGCCGCGGGAGGAACTGGGCCTGAATCCGCGTCAGTCCGACCTGGCCCAGGGGCTGCCGACCTGCTTCCGATGCCCGGCATCTTGGCGGTCCCGAGCCGGCGGGCAGGCTAGACGCCGGAAGGTCGGGAGCCGATAATCGCCCTCTCAATGATCATCGCCCCTTTGCCCGGTCAGCCACTCGGCTTGCCGGATTCACCCACCCACGAGAGTATTCCTATGAGTGCTAAAACCAGGCTCCTAAGCCGTTCTTTCGCCGTTGCCGCCCTGACGGGGCTGATGTCCTCGTCCGCCCTGGCGATCGAGGACGCGGATTTCCGCTTCGATTCCACCGAGGACCTGGTTCAGGTCTGCTCGGTCCCGGCGACGGCCCCCGAGTATCTGACGGCCACCCTCGCCTGTAAGGCCTTCATTGAGGCCACGGTGCAGTACCACGACCAAATAACCGACCGCAAGAAGCTCAAGCCTCTGATTTGCCCGCCCAAGACGGCTACCACCGAGGAAGGGCGCGTCGCCTTTCTGGCCTGGGCCGAGAAGAAGGCCGGTGACAAGAAGCTGATGGGTGAGCAGCCCGTCGTCAGCCTGGTGCGTGCCCTGGCGGCTAAGTATCCTTGCAAGAAGTAAGGCGGCCGCGACACCCCTTCCCGGGGCGATTTCACCGCGAAATCGCTCGACTTTGGAGAGCTTTATGAAAAAGATTGCGACTGTTTCCGTCCTGGCCCTTGCGGCCCTGTCCCTGAACGGCTGCGGCACCACCACGGGCGAGCGGGCCGGCAGCGCCGCCCTCATGGGCGCGGCGGGCGGTGCCCTCATCGGTTCCTTGAGCGCCCAGGCTGGCGCCGGCGCCCTGATTGGCGCGGGCGTGGGCGCCCTGGGTGGTTACCTCTATGACCAGCATGAGAAAGGCAACATCGATTGATGCGCCCTACCCGAATCCGCTCTTTGGCGGATTCGGATCTCCTCCTTACCCAGGCGTCGTTTGTTAGCCAATATGCTCGGGAGATTCAATGCTGTTTGAGTGGCTAACGGGATGATTTTGTCTAACGCCAGCGATTAGCCGCGAGCGAAGCGAGTCCGCTGCAACACCAAGTTTGGCTCTGGCGGTGGACTTGTAGGTGGCGGGATAATAACCCACCCTTCCTCCGCGTGTTTTTCCTGCCGGGCTTTTAAGTCAGCAAAAATTCTATCTAAATCATAATCTAGGCTGGCAGCGTGTGCTTCGCGAATGGCGCGAACCTCTTGAATAATGTCATCACTCATCGTCGCCTCCCATGAGTTCCTCGGGGGTACAAATAAACGGCAAAAATAAACCTTTGACCCGAAAATTCTCGGCAATTCGCGCCTGAATTTCAGGATTGCCGATGTGTCTGCAGTTCCATGTCAATAAATAGTCCGCAAAATGCACGGTCGCTATTGAAATGTGTAATGCGTCTTCGCTTGCTTTAGCCGGAACGATGTCGGTTGCTACCAATTCCTTGGCAAGCTCGATGCTTTGGTGGGTGATTTCAAGTAGATGGATGCCATGTAACGCGGCAAGACGTTTGCTCGCCGCCTCTTGATCACCAGCGGCACACTCTGTTAAAACCAATTCCGAGGCGGAAAGATCGAATTCTTCTCGCCTATCCCAAAATAAGTAGGTGCTTTGTTGGTGTCCGGCCTCAATCACATTTTTGCTTGGGCGAGCCGTCAGGTAGCTGATAACAGAAGTTTCTAGGTAGACCTTTCGTTTGGTCATGTCTAGGCCTTTGTTTTCTTGCTCAGTTCCTCGCGGAAACCGGTCACCAGCAACAGGACGATGCCGAGGGTGATGGCGCTGTCGGCGACGTTAAAGGCGGGCCAGTGCCAGGTGCCGACGTAGAAGTCGATGAAATCGACCACGCGGCCGGTGAGGAGGCGGTCGATCAGATTGCCGATGGCGCCGCCAATGACCAGGGCCAGGGCAGCGGCGGTGACGCCTTCATGCTTGGCCAGGCGCACCAGCCAGATGACCAGGGCGATGGTCATGACCAGGGCGAAGGCGGCGAAGAACCAGCGCTGCCAGCCGCCGGCATTGGAGAGGAAGCTGAAGGCGGCGCCCTCGTTGTACATGAGGGTGAGGTTAAGCAATGGTCCGATGGCGATGGGCCGGAAGGGCTCCAGCAGGGCCTCGGCCAGCCACTTGGTGGCCTGGTCCAGGATCACCACCAGCAGCGATAGCCAGAGCCAGCGGGCCATGGCGGCATTCGTGATCAGCTTCATGCGGCCCTCCTTCCCCATGTCCGCCCCCCGATCCCTTTTAGGTTTTCCTTAAGCAAAACGCCGCTCCTCGCCCATCCCGGCGACACTGACGACGCAGCGGCCGCAGAGCTCCGGGTGTTCGGGGTCTTGACCCACATCCGCCCGCAAATGCCAGCAGCGGACGCATTTGGCGTGGCTGGATTTGCGCACCTGGATGGCGAGGCCCTCCAGTTCCGTGTCCTGGGCCTCGTCCGGACGCTCCGCCAGGGGCAGGACCCGGGCGGCGGAGGTGATGAGGGCAAAGCGCAACTCGTCGCCCAGGCGGCCCAGGGTCGTGACTAGCTCGGGGGCGGCGTAGAGGTCGATCTCCGCGTCCAGGGAGGAGCCGATGAGGCCCCCTTGGCGCGCCGTTTCCAGGGGTTTGGAGACCGCGAGCCGCACCGCCAGGACCTGGTCCCAGAAGGCGCGATCGAAGGCGTCGCCGGCGTCCAGGGTCAAGAGCCCCGGGTACCACTCGGCCAGGAAGACCGAGGGCTCCCGCTCACCCGGCAGGTAGCGCCAGATCTCGTCGGCGGTAAAGCTGAGGATGGGCGCCAGCCAGCGGGTCATGGCCTCGGCGATGTGGTACATGGCGGTCTGGCAGGAGCGCCGGGGCCGGCCGTCGGTCGGGGTGGTGTACTGGCGGTCCTTGATGACGTCCAGGTAGAAGCCGCCCAGGTCCACCACGCAGAAGTTGTGGATCTTCTGGTAGATGAGGTGGAACTGGTAGTCCCGGTAGGCGGCGATGATTTCCTCCTGGAGCTGGTGGGCGCGATCCACGACCCAGCGGTCCAGTTCGAGCATGTCCGCCCCCGCGACCTGGTTGACCGCTGGATCGAAGCCATTGAGGTTGGCGAGCAGGAAGCGGGCGGTATTGCGGATGCGCCGGTAGGCATCGGCGGTACGCTTGAGGATCTCGTCGGAGACGCTCATCTCGCCGCGATAGTCGGTGGCCGCGACCCAGAGGCGGATGATGTCGGCGCCCAGGGTCTTCATGACGTCCTGGGGCCGCACCACGTTGCCCTTGGATTTGGACATCTTCTCGCCCTTGGCATCGACGGTGAAGCCGTGGGTGAGGACGCCCCGGTAGGGGGCACGGTCGTACATGGCCACCGAGGTCAGCAGGGACGATTGGAACCAGCCGCGGTGCTGGTCCGAGCCCTCCAGGTAGAGGTCCGCCGGGGATCTCAGGCCCTCGCGCTTCTCCAGGCAGCAGGCGTGGGTGACGCCCGAGTCGAACCAGACGTCCAGGGTGTCCTGGACCTTGTCGTAATGAGCCGCCTCGGCGACACCGATCAGATCCGCGGCCTCCAACTCGAACCAGGCCTCGACGCCCTTGCCCTCCACTTTTCGCGCGACCGCTTCAATTAGTTCCGGGGTGCGTGGATGCAGGGCGCCGGTCTCCTTGTGGACCAGCAGGGCGATGGGCACACCCCAGGTGCGCTGGCGCGAGATGCACCAGTCCGGGCGGTTGCGCATCATGGACTCGATGCGGGAACGGCCCCAGTCCGGGGTCCAGGTGACGCCCTCGATCTCGCGCAGGGCGGCGTCCCGCAGGCCCTGCCGCTCCATGCCGATGAACCACTGGGGGGTGGCGCGGAAGATGATGGGGGTCTTGTGGCGCCAGCAATGGGGATAGCTGTGAGTGAAGCGGGCCGCCTGGATCAGGGCGCCCCGGGCCTTGAGGGTGTCCACCACCTTCTCGTTGGCGCTGAAGACATGTTCACCCGCGAAGAGGGGGGTGTCCGGCAGGAAGCGGCCGTCGCCGCCCACGGGGTTCTCCACCCGCAGGCCGTAGCGGTTGCCGACCAGGTAATCATCCAGGCCATGGCCGGGGGCGGTGTGGACGGCGCCGGTGCCGGCCTCCAGGGTGACATGCTCCCCGAGGATGATGGGCACCTCCCGGTCGTAGAAGGGGTGCTGGAGTTGCAGGCCCTCGAAGGCGTCGCCCCGGCCATAGGCGATGACCCGGTAGCGGTCGATGCCCCAGCGGTCCAGGTTGTCGCGCATCAGGCCCTCGGCGAGGATGAGGCGCTCGCGGCCAGTGTCGCCCTCGGTTTGGACGAGGACGTATTCCAGCTCGGGGTTGAAGGCCACGGCCTGGTTGGCGGGCAGGGTCCAGGGGGTGGTGGTCCAGATGACCACGGACAGGGGGCCGTCGCCGCGCCCGTTGGGCACCGAGTGACAGCGGGTGAAGAGGGCCTCCTCGTCCAGGACCGGGAAGCGGACGTCGATGGAGATGGACTCCTTGTCGGCGTATTCCACCTCGGCCTCCGCCAGGGCGGAACCGCAGTCGATGCACCAGTGCACCGGCTTGTAGCCCTTCTGGACATGGCCGTTGGCCAGGATCACGCCCAGGGCGCGGATGATGTTGGCCTCGAAGTGGAAGTCCATGGTTAGGTAGGGGTTCCCCCAGTCGCCAAAGACTCCCAGGCGCTGGAAGTCGCGGCGCTGGCCGTCCACCTGGCGCGCGGCATAGTCGCGGCAGGCGCGCCGGAACTGGGCGGCGCTGATCTTGGCGCCGGGTTTGCCTTCCTTCTTTTCCACCTGAAGCTCGATGGGCAGGCCATGGCAGTCCCAGCCCGGCACGTAGGGGGCGTCCAGGCCGTCCAGGGTGCGGGATTTGACGATGATGTCCTTCAGCACCTTATTGACGGCGTGACCGATATGAATGTCGCCGTTGGCGTAGGGCGGGCCGTCGTGAAGGATGAACTGCCGGGCCCCGGCTCGGGCGGCGCGAATCTGGCCATAGAGGTCAATAGCCTCCCAGTGGGCGAGCAACTCCGGTTCCCGCTGGGAGAGGTTTGCCTTCATGGGAAAACCGGTGTTGGGGAGGTTGAGGGTGGTCTTGTAATCGCTCACGGGGCTGGATCCTGAGGGGGGCGGTAAGGCTAAGGGTCCAGTTTACCCTGTTTTACCGGGAATCGGCCTGGCCGGATGTGGCCGCGGGCGGCTGATGGGGTCCGGTCGGCCCGTTACCTCAAGGCCATGCGCGGCCGCTGGTGTCGGCTCCCCGCCCCCGGTGGCTGCGGGAACCGGGGTCAGGAGAAGAGACGGTCGTAGATGCGGAAACCGGCGACATAGGTGCCGATGGCGGCCCCCAGGTTGCTCAGGAGGAAGACCTGGAGGATGCGCAGCACCCGGTTGCGCCACCAGCCCCGGAAGTGGGCCGCGTCCTGGCGCAGGCGGCCGAAGTCGCCCAGGTTGGGCTTGCGCAGATAGAGTTCCACCGGGGCCGTCACCATGCCGGCGCCGATGGCGGGGTTGAGGGTGGTCAGGGGCGCCGCGACGAAGGCCGTCAGCACCGTCAGGGGGTGCCCGCCGGCGAGGAGGGTGCCGATGGCGGAGAGGGAGCCGGTGATGAGGACCCAGTCCCAGACGATGGACCAGCCGTCCTGGGGGCTCTGGGCAAAGCCGAAGGCGAAGCCGGCCAGAATGAGCGCCAGGATGAGCCAGGATATGAGCTTGGGCCAGGGGCTGGGCGGCGGCAGACGCTCCAGTGCCTCGATTTCGAGACGCGGGTCCGGGTCTGGCGCAGCGCGGGGCTCCAGGGGCGCCCCCGGGGTAGGGTCCGGGCTGGGTGCGGGCGCGGCCGCCCGCAGGTAGCCGGCGACGCCCTTGAGATGACCGGCCCCCAGGACCGCCAGTATCCGGCCGTGGCCATCCCGTTCGATCTCCTCCCGCAGGCGGGCCGCCATGTAGCGATCCCGCTCATCGATGAGCGGGAGGAAGAGGTCTTGGCGATTACGGGCGAATTCGGCGAAGGTGGTCTCCAGCACATCCCCTTCCTTGAGGCGCTCGATCTCCGCCTCCGGGACCTCGTCGTGGGAGACCAGGGTTAAGACCAGGCCGGAAAAGAGTTCGAGGCGCTTCCACCAACTCAGGTTGGCGGCGACGCGCTTGAGGGTCACGCCGATCTCGCGATCCACCAGCAGGACGGGCAGATGGCGTTCCCGCGCCTGGGCGATGGCCATGCGCTGCTCGGCCCCGGGTTCGATGCCGAACTGATCCGCCAGGCGCTGCTGGTAGGCGGCCAGGGCCAGGCTGGCGACTACCATGGCCACGCGTCCCTGGCGGATGACGGCGAAGAGGTCCATGCGCGCCAGGGCGTCCGGGTCCAGGAGGGCCTGATAGCGGCTGGGGCAGAGCTCCACCGCCACGGCGTCATAGTCCTCCTGCTCCAGGAGTTCCCGCACTTTGTCGGCGCTGGCGCGGGAGACATGGGCGGTGCCGAGGAGGGTCAGGTGGGTGTCGCCGACCCTCAGATCGATGCGGGGCTCCTCGGGGCCCTGGCTGGCCTCGGGCGTCGGGGCTTGGCTGGGGCGGGCTTCGGCGAGGGATTGGCCGGGCCCGGCGATGGGTGGGGCGTCCTCGGCCAGCGGTTGCCGAGGAGCGTCGGGTCCTGGGTTGGCTTTCGCCTCGGCGTCCGGAGTCATCGCCTGCCGCCCATCATGGAGCCCAGCAGGCCGCGGATCAGGCTGCGGCCCAATTGGCTGCCGATGGAGCGCAAGGCGCTGGTGGCGAAGGCCTCCAGGGGGCCTTGCCGGCTGGAGCCGCGGCGGGCGGCGGGGACCGGGGTGGACTCCCGCGCGGTCTCCTCCGCCCGACTGGCGGCCACGGCCCGGCCCTGGAGGATCTCGTAGGCGGATTCCCGGTCCAGGGCCTGGTCATAGACCCCCTTGACCAGGGAATCGGCCAGGAGGGCGCGGCGCTCGGCGGGGGTGATGGGGCCGATGCGGCTGCCGGGCGGGGCCACCTTGACGCGCTCGACCATGGTCGGGGTGCCGGTCTCGTCCAGGGTCGAGACCAGGGCCTCGCCGACTCCCAGGTTGGTGATGAGGGCCTCGGTGTCGAAGGCCGGGTTGGGCCGGAAGGTCTGGGCCGCCACCCGCACCGCCTTCTGGTCGCGGGGGGTGAAGGCGCGCAGGGCATGTTGGACCCGGTTGCCCAACTGGCCGAGGACATCGTCCGGCACGTCCGCAGGGCTTTGGGTGACGAAATAGACGCCCACGCCCTTGGAGCGAATGAGGCGCACCACCTGCTCGATCTTGTCCAGCAGCACCTTGGGGGCACTGTCGAAGAGCAGGTGGGCCTCATCGAAGAAGAAGACCAGGCGCGGCTTGTCCACGTCGCCCACCTCAGGCAGTTGCTCGAACAGCTCCGATAGCAGCCACAGCAGGAAGGTGGAGTAAAGGGCCGGGGTGTGGATGAGTTTGTCTGCCGCCAGCAGGTTGATGTAGCCCCAGCCGTGCTCGTCGGTCTGCATCAGGTCGGCGATATCCAGGGCGGGCTCGCCAAACAGCTTGCCGGCGCCCTGTTCCTCCAGGGTCAGCAGCTTGCGTTGGATGGCGCCGACGCTGGCCTTGGAGACGTGGCCGTAGTCGTCGCCGACCGCGCCGGGGTCGTCCGCCAGATACGCCAGGAGGGCGCGCAGGTCCTTGACGTCCAGCAGCAGCCAGCCGTTGTCGTCCGCCAACCGGAAGACGATGTTCAGCACCCCCTCCTGGGTCTCGTTGAGGCCCAGGAGGCGCGCCAGCAGCAGGGGACCCATTTCGGAGAGGGTGGTGCGCACCGGATGCCCCTGGTCGCCGAGGATGTCCCACAGGGTCACCGGGCAGGCCTGGGTGGAGAAGTCCCCGGCCCCGAGCCCGAGTTCCGCCACCCGGGCATCGACTTTGGCGTTGCCGCCGCCGGGTTGGCCGATGCCCGCCAGGTCGCCCTTGACGTCCGCCATGAAGACGGGGACGCCGATGCGGCTGAAGGACTCCGCCAGCCGCTGCAGGGTCACGGTCTTGCCGGTCCCCGTGGCTCCGGCCACCAGGCCGTGCCGGTTGGCCATGGCGGGCAAGAGATAGACCGGGCCCAAGCCCTTGCCGATGAGGATGGGGTCTGTCATGGGCGCTGTCTCCGGAAGCAGGAAGGACGAGGTTGAATCTTGGTGTGCCATCCTACCGATTCGCCTCACCAGGGCCAAGTCCCGCGGTTTCAAGCCGGGGCGTCCGCCTAACTCCGAAGTTGAGTCGGGGCGCTGCCCCCGATCTGGCGGGTTTGCCGGTCTCCTGGGGGGTCCCTTGACCTCGATTCAGGTGGAGCGGAGGCTTTCCTTGCCGATGCGCAATGACAAAAGCTGGGGTTTGCGCCGAAGATTTCCGATCACATAATCCACCGGACGCCGAGCCATGTTCTTCCCTGTCCCTCACGCCAGTCGCCGCCAGGCCAAGTCGGCCCATGAACTGGCCATGCTCAATCTGCTACTGGTCAACCTGCCGATGCTGATCGCCCTCCTGGCGGGGAGTTTTTTGCAGCAGGGGTCGCCCCTGGCCGACTACAAGCTGGTGGGTGTCCTGGTTCCTTGGGGGGTCTCCCTGGGTATCGTGGCCTTCACCTTCGCGAAGGCCGGCCGGCTGGCCGCCCGGGGGCCCTGGTTCGTGGCCGCCCACTGGCGGTTGGCCAGGGTGCGTTACCAGATTCTGCTCATAGCCTATGCCGTGGGGGCTGGCCTGATTGGTCTGGGCTGGCTGGTATCCACCACCCAGAAGACCCACGGGATGCAGGAACTCATGTTCGTGGCCCTGCAGCGGGTCGCCATTGCCCCCCTCCTCATCGGCCTCATGGTGCTCATCATGCTGGAGTCGGGCGCCCTCTATCAGGCGGGGCGCGGCGAGGTGCCTGATAGCCTCATGAAGAAGTTCCCTCCGCCGGCGGACTGTAGGGGCGCGGCTACCGAGTTTGGGCTGGAGGATCAGGGCTGATTGGCGCCCAGGCCACCGGGCCAGGCTGGTTCTGGCGTCGGCTTGGCGGCGTGCCTTGCGTCAAGCGCCGACTGCCCTAGACTTGTGAGGTAGGACGCGCGGCCAGGGCGGGACTTTTGGCGACCTGGGCGCGCGGGATAGGGGCGACCATTGGCGAGAGGGGCAACCCATGCGGCCCGATACGGCTCGAATGCTCAGGGATATCGCTGCCGAGATTCATTACACCCGCGCCCTGATCGGCCGGGAGGCGTTCGCCCCGCGCGTCATGGCTGCCATGGCAGCGGTGCCGCGCCACCTCTTCGTCCCCGAGGGCGACCAGGACCTGGCCTACGCTAATGGCCCCCTGCCCATCGGTTGGGGCCAGACCATCTCCCAACCCTACATCGTCGCCCTCATGACGGACCTGCTGGCCTGTGGCCCGGATGACCGGGTGCTGGAGATCGGCACGGGCTCCGGCTATCAGGCGGCGGTGCTGTCGGGGCTGGTGGCGCAGGTCTATTCCCTGGAGATCATTCCGCAACTGGCGAAGGCCGCGGCCGAACGCTTGGCGCGGTTGGGCTACCTCAATGTCAGTGTCCGCCAGGGTGATGGCCATCAGGGCTGGCCCGAGCAGGCCCCCTTCGATGGCATCCTGGTGACCGCCGCCGCCCGGGCGATTCCGCCCGCCCTCGTCGATCAGCTCAGTCCTGGCGCCCGCCTGGTCATCCCCGTGGGGCAACCCTATGCCCACCAAGACCTTCTTTTGCTGGAAAAGGGCCCGGACGGGTCCCTCGCCCTGACGGAGGTGCTGGGGGTGGCCTTTGTCCCCCTCACGGGTGGCGGGCCGGTGCCAGCGACCGGGGCCCCCGAGCCCGCGCCGGGCGCTTGAGGGTCTAGCCCGGCCCCTCGGTCCGTTACGCGGCGCCGTCGAGCCCCGGCCCGGCATCAGTTCTCCCGCGCCGGTCAGCCGCTATCGGCCCCGTCCGCCAGTCCCCGACGCCTCTGCAAGCGGTTGCCAAGGGATTTCCGCCAGGAATTCTTGTAAGCAATGACAATACTTGCCTATAATTGAGGGTTTCACGGAGACGGGCCCGGGTGGTCCCGCCTCGCCCGTCCCCCGATCCTTGGCGCGGTTTCGTCCCTTATCCCACCAGGTCCGGCTTGGTAGAACTCAGGAAGCAGCAATGACAGACCTTTCACATTACCGAAACATCGGTATTTTTGCCCACGTGGATGCGGGTAAGACGACGACGACCGAGCGGATTCTCAAGCTGACGGGCAAGATCCATCGCCTGGGCGAGGTGCATGACGGCGAGTCCACCATGGACTTCATGGAGCAGGAAGCGGAGCGCGGCATTACTATCCAGTCCGCCGCTACCTCCTGCCAGTGGAAGGGCTGTCGGCTGAATGTCATCGACACCCCCGGCCACGTGGATTTCACCATCGAGGTGTATCGCTCCCTCAAGGTGCTCGACGGCGGCGTCGGCGTCTTCTGCGGCTCCGGCGGCGTCGAGCCCCAGTCCGAGACCAACTGGCGCTACGCCAATGATTCCCGCGTCGCCCGCCTGATTTTCGTCAACAAACTCGACCGCATCGGCGCTGACTTCTATCGCGTCGTGGACCAGGTCCAGAATATCCTGGGCGCCAATCCCCTGGTCATGGTCCTGCCCATTGGCGTCGAGGGTGGCTTTGTCGGCGTCGTCGATCTGCTCACGCGCCAGGCCTGGGTCTGGGACGAGTCGGGCATGCCGGAGAACTACAACCTGCACGATGTCCCCGAGGACATGATCGCCCAGGTCGAGGAGTGGCGGGAAAAGCTCATCGAGACGGCCCTGGAGCAGGACGACGAGGCCCTTGGCAAGTACCTGGAGGGCGAGGAGCCCAGCATTGAAACGCTCAAGGCCTGCATCCGCAAGGGCACCATCAAGCTCGACTTCTTCCCCACCTACTGCGGTTCCGCCTTCAAGAATAAGGGTATGCAGTTGATACTGGATGCCGTGGTCGATTATCTGCCCAATCCCATGGATGTCGAGCCGCAGCCGGAGGTGGACCTGGAGGGCAACGAGACGGGCCTCAAGGCCATCGTCGATCCCGACCGGCCCCTGCGCGCCCTGGCCTTCAAGATCATGGATGACCGCTTCGGCGCACTGACCTTCACCCGCATCTACTCTGGGAAGATCAAGAAGGGCGACTCGGTGCTCAACACCTTTACCGGCAAGACCGAGCGCATCGGTCGTATCGTCGAGATGCATGCCGATTCCCGCGAGGAACTCGACTCCGCCCAGGCCGGCGACATCGTTGCCCTACTCGGCATGAAGGGCACCCAGACCGGCCACACCCTCTGCGACCCCAAGCATCCGGCCACCCTGGAGCCCATGGTCTTCCCCGACCCGGTCATCTCCATCGCCATCGCTCCCCGCGACAAGGGTGGCTCCGAGAAGCTCGGAGTTGCCCTCAATAAGATGATTCAGGAGGACCCCTCCTTCCGCGTCGAGACCGATATCGAAAGCGGCGAGACCATCATCAAGGGCATGGGCGAGCTGCATCTGGATATCAAGGTCGATATCCTCAAGCGTACCCATGGCATCGAGGTCGAGGTGGGCAAGCCTCAGGTGGCCTACCGGGAGACCATCACCCGTCGTGTCGAGGACACCTATACCCACAAGAAGCAGACCGGCGGCTCGGGCCAGTTTGCCCGTATCGAGTATGCCGTCGAGCCCGGCGAGCCCGGCAAAGGCTATCAGTTTGAATCCCTGGTCACGGGCGGTACCGTGCCCCGCGAATTCTGGCCCGCCGTGGACAAAGGCTTCCGGGACAGCATGAAGGAGGGGGTCTTGGCGGGCTTCCCGCTGCTTGACGTCAAGGTGAGCCTGATCGATGGCAGCTACCATGCCGTGGACTCCTCCGCCATTGCCTATGAGATTGCCGCCAAGGCCGGCTACCGTCAGTCGGTGCCCAAGGCGGGTCCCCAGCTGATGGAGCCCATCATGAAGGTGGACGTCTTTACCCCGGAGGATCATGTTGGCGATGTCATTGGCGATCTCAATCGCCGGCGGGGCATGATCCGGGCGCAGGAGGCGGGACCCAATGGCGTGCGTGTCAAGGCCGATGCCCCCCTGAGCGAGATGTTCGGCTACATTGGCGATCTGCGCACCATGACCTCCGGGCGCGGTCAATTCTCCATGGAATTCTCCCATTATCTGCCCTGCCCCAAGACGGTGGCCGAGGCGGTCATCAAGGAGGTCCAGGAACGTAAGAAGGGCTGATCCCTCGGCCCCGCTTCGTTGGATGCCCGCCGGCCTGGTCGGCGGGCTTGGCTAGGCACCCGATGGCGCGTTTCGGGCCAACCCGATCCGCTGCCCCGAAATGCAAGAGAGAGGCGACATGCTTTCCGAGCACCACGACATCGATCACGAATTCCCGGAATACCACGAGAAGCTCGAGGCCCTGTGCGCCATCGACGCCGTTTTCACCGATCTGGTGCAGCGCCACGACCGCCTCGACGATGAAATCCGCGAGCTGGAAGAGCGGGGTCTGCCCATTGGCGACACGGAGATCGAGGCCATGAAGTTCCGCCGCGCGGAACTCAAGGACGAGATTTACATCCGGTTGCGCAAGGGCTGAGGTTCTAGGCAGGCTACACGCGGGTGGGGGAGGGGGCGGGCGCCCGGAGTTAGTCCCGAGGTTAGGGGAATACCGCCCCTTGTTTCCGGATTTAGGCCTGCGTGAGGGGTGCTCGGTAGTACTTGGGCACACTCAAAGCTCAGGGCGACTAATATCCCCGAAGAGTAGTAGCGGGTCGGCCCTCGAGACAGTATTCTGCCGCATTGAAAAGTTTGACCCGGCAAGCGGGGCTTGCACGAGTCCGGGATTGGCTAGGATTAGCCAATCATGCCTGGGCGTGGCGGGTTGAACACATCAAGTCCAGGCTCGGGCCTGGACTTGTAGCTTGAAAATGGTGCCGGTATGGCCTTTTTCAAGGGGTCCGCAATAAACGGCAACCGCGGAGGCGCGACGCCCGCTCACCCCTCGGTTGTTCGCTACACCTATTCCGCTTGACGGAGGAAAGTCCATGACGGAAGTCGTCGCAACCAATGAGACCATTCTGGTGGTCGGTGGTGGCATCAGCGGCATGACCGCCGCTCTCGAGGCCGCCGAAACCGGCAAGCAGGTCGTACTCGTTGAAAAGCGTCCTTATCTGGGCGGCCGTGTCTCCCAACTCTACAAATATTTCCCGAAGCTCTGCTTCCCCACCTGCGGTCTGGAGATCAACCAGCGCCGCGCCAGGATGAATCCCAACCTCCGCGTCTTGACCATGGCCGAGGTTACGGGCATCAAGGGCGACAAGGGCAACTACACCGCCACCGTCAAGCTGTCCCCACGTTACGTCAACGGCAACTGCACCGCCTGCGGTGACTGCGAAAAGGCCGTCTCGGCGGAGTTCGACGACGAGTACAACTATGGTCTCGGCAAGCGCAAGGGCGCCTATCTGCCCTACCGCATGGCCATGCCGACTCAGTATGTCATCGACCCGCGCCTCATCGGCACCGAGGAGGCTGACAAGGCCAAGGCGGCCTGCAAGTACGACGCCGTCGATCTGGAGATGCAAGAGGAGACCCTCGACTTCCCCTGCGGGGCCGTCATCTGGGCCACCGGCTGGCAGCCCTACGATGCCGCCAAGATTCAGCCCTACGGCTATGACCGCTTCCCCAATGTCATCACCTCCGTCGAGTTCGAGCGCCTGGCCGACCCCCAGGGCCCGACCGGTGGCAAGTTGGTGCGTCCCTCAGATGGCAAGGAGGCGAAAAAGGTCGCCTTCATCCAATGCGCCGGCTCCCGTGACCGCAATCATCTGCTGCACTGCTCGCGCATCTGCTGCATGGCCAGCCTCAAGCAATGCACCTATGTGGCCGATGCCTGGGGCGCCGAGGCCGAGGTGAGCGTCTATTACATCGACATGCGCGCCATCGACCGCTTCGAGGACTTCTACGCCAAGGTGCGGGGTATCGAGCAGGTCAAGTTCATCAAGTCCAAGCCGGCCTCCGTGGTGGCGGATAAGGAGGGCAACCCGGTCGTCCATGGCGTCGATACGGAAGGCTACAAGCGCTTCGCCGATACCTTTGATCTGGTCGTGCTGGCCGTGGGCATGGAGCCCTCCGTGGACAAGGACAGCTTCCCGGTCGATATCGTCCTCAATCGCGAAGGCTTCATCGAGGCCGATCCAGGCAACGGCGGCGTCTTCGCCGCGGGTTGCGCCTCGGATGCGCTCGATGTGAACCGCGCCGTTCAGCATGCCACCGGCGCGGCGCTGCGCGCTATCCAGGTCGTCAACGGCGCCGCCGGAGTGGAGGGTTAATCAGATGGCAGTAGATAAGAAATTCGCCGGCTACTTGTGCACCGGCTGCGGCATCGGCGAGCGCCTCGACGCCAAGCAACTGACCATGGTGGCCACGCGCGAAGGCAAGATGGCCTCCTGCAAGTCGCATCCCATGCTCTGCTCCGCCGAGGGCGTCCAGCTCATCCGTGACGATGTCGCCGCCGGTAACGCGACCCACGTCATGATCGCCGCCTGCTCGCGCCGCGCCAAGATGGAGGCCTTCAACTTCACCGACATCGCCATGTCTCGCGCCAATCTGCGCGAGGGTGTCATCTGGTTGCGCCCGGAGGGCGACGAGCACCAGGAGACCACCCAGGAGATGGCGGATGACTATGTGCGCATGGCCTGCGCCGAGGTCCGCTTCATGACGGTCCCCAGCGGCTCCGGCGAGCAAAGCCTGAACCGCAACCTGCTGGTGGTGGGAAATGGCGTCACCGCCATGGCCTCCGCCCTGGAGGCGGCCAAGGCCGGCTATGGCGTTCACCTGGTGTGCGACGAGGGGGTGCTGGGGGGCGTCTACAAGGACCTTTACAAGCGGGTGCCCTTCCGCGCCGCCCCCCCGGGGGTCTCCAACGCCCGCACCGCCCCGCTGCCTCAGCCGGAGGAGCCCGGGATCGCTGAGATGATCGCCGAGGTCCAGGCTAACCCGCGCATCAGCGTCCATCTCAATGCCAAGGTCACCAAGACCTCCGGCGCGCCCGGTCGCTTCTCCGCCGATATCAGTACCGAGTCCGGCGGCACCGTCACCGAAAATATCGGTGCCATCGTCCAGGCCACCGACTACAAGCCCTACGACGCCAAGCGGTTGCCGGAGTTCGCTTACGGCAAGACCCCGGATGTGGTCACCAACTTCGAGATGGAGAAGTTGGCCAAGGCCGCCAACGGCGGGCCGCTGAAGCGCCCCTCCGATGGCAAGGAAGTCAAGGCCGTGGCCTTCATCCAGTGCGCCGGTCAGCGTTCCGAGCAGGAAGGGCATCTGCCCTACTGCTCGGGCTTCTGCTGCACCGAGTCCATCAAGCAGGCCATGTACTTCAAGGCCCAGAACCCGGATTGCGACGCCACGGTCCTCTTCGACGACCTGCGCACCCCGGGCGCCGCCGGCGAGGACTTTTACCGCGCCGGCCAGCAGGCCCAGGTCACCTTCTCCAAGGGCAAGGCCAGCGAGGTGGTGGTCGAGGGTGGCAAACTGACGGTCAAGTTCAAGGACCTGATCCTGAACGAGGATACGGCCATGGAGTGTGACCTGGTGGTGCTCGCCACCGGCCAGGTGCCCAACACGGGTCCGGACCCCTACGCCCAGTTGGCCGTGGACGAGGCCCCCACCGAGGAGGAAAAAGAGGCCGCCCGCCGGGCCCTGGCGGTCGCACCGCCGTCCATCCTCAACCTCGACTATCGTCAGGGCACCGACCTGCCGCAGCTCAAGCACGGCTTCGTCGATTCCCACTTCATCTGCTTCCCCTACGAGACTCGCCGCACCGGCATCTACGCCGCCGGTCCCGTCCGCCGGCCCATGGACATGAAGCAGGCCATCGATGACGCCGCTGGCGCCACCCTCAAGGCCATTCAGGCCGCCGAGAACGCCGCCTTGGGCGCTGGCGCCCATCCGCGGGTTGGGGACCTCTCCTACCCGACCTTCCGCAAGGAAGGCTGCACCCAGTGCAAGCGTTGTACCGTGGAATGCCCCTTTGGCGCCATCAACGAGGACGAGCAGAAGTATCCTCAGTTCAACGAGGCCCGCTGTCGCCGTTGCGGCACCTGCATGGGTGCCTGCCCGGTACGCGTCATCTCCTTCGAGAACTATTCCATCGAGACCGTCGGCCAGCAGATCAAGGCCGTGGATGTGCCGGACGAATTCTCGGAGAAGCCGCGCCTCCTGGTCCTGGCCTGCGAGAATGACGCCTACCCGGCCCTGGACATGGCCGCCCAGGCCGGCGGGTCCACCATCAGCCCCTTCGCCCGCGTCATACCGGTGCGCTGCCTGGGTTCGGTGAACCTGAACTGGATCACGGACGCCCTCAACTCCGGCTATGACGGCATCATCCTCATGGGCTGCCGTCGCGATGACGACTACCAGTGTCACTTCGTGCGCGGTTCCAAGATGGCCGCCGAGCGGCTGAGCAAGGTCGGCGATACCCTCCAGCAGCTCAGGCTGGAGACCGAGCGCGTCGTGGTTTACGAGGTCGCCATCACCGACGTCCAGCGTGTGCCGCTGTTGATCAACGACATGGCCGCGACGGTCGAAAAGATCGGCATGAGCCCCTTCAAGTTCTGACGAGCCTGGGGCGCGCGGCGACCGCGCGCCCCACGAGAGGAATACCGACAATGAGCGATCTGAACACGGCGATGATCGAAAGGTATCGCACCAACTTCCTCAAGGAGGTGGAGGCGAATGTCGAGGAGGGCGAGTGGGTCAAGATGTGCATGCAATGCGGCGTGTGCTCCGGCTCCTGCCCCCTGGGCAAGTTCTGGGCCCACCCGCCCCAGGAAATTTTCATGATGATCCGCGCCGGCAAGCGCGAGGAGGTCCTGTCCTCCGACTCCATGTGGATGTGCACCTCCTGCTACAACTGCATCGTGCGCTGCCCCCGGGAACTGCCCATCACCCACATCATGCATGGCCTGGCCAGCTACGCCAAGCGCCTCGGCCTGGTGGCGGCGAACCAGCCCACGGCCAAGTTTGCCCAACTATTCTGGAATAACCTCATGAAGAAGGGCCGGGTCAACGAGCTCAAGCTCGGCCTGGCGCTCTACTTTATGAACGGCTTTGGCGAGGGCATCAAGATCGCCCTCAAGAAGCAGAAGCTGGGCATGAACATGATGAAGACCGGCCGCATGAACCCCATGGAGATCCTCGGCGGTCATGCCGTCAAGGATCTGAGCGGCTTCCAGAAGGTCATCCAGAAGGCCCAGGAACTGGAAGACGCCCGTATTGCCAAGCACGGCGCTTGAGGAGAAGACATCCATGGCTAAGCGAGAATATTCCTTCTATCCCGGCTGCTCTTCCCAGAAGGGTGCCTCCTCCTCCAACTATCTGGTCTCGGTCCAGACCATGTGCCAGGAACTCGAGATCCAGCTCAATGAGATCCCGGACTGGAACTGCTGCGCCGCCTCCATCGGCTATGGCGGTGGTGGGGAACTGCCCCGTCTGACCCTGTCGGCGCGCAATATCGCCCTCTCCGAGCAGCACAACGCGGGTCAGGACATCGTCGCCACCTGCGCCGCCTGCTGGCTCTCCACCCGCGAGGCCGCCGAACGCCTGCACGAGGATCAGTCCCTGCTGGCCGAGTGCAACACCGCCCTGGCGGAGGCCGGTCTCAAGCTCAGGAACCAGACCCCCATCAAGCACATGGCCGAGGTGCTCATTGAGGATATCGGTCTCGAGGCCATCGCCGCCAAGGTCAAGAAGCCCTTGGAGGGCATCAAGATCGCGGGCTATGTGGGCTGCCAGACCAACCGACCCTTCGGCATCGCCGGTGAGTCCTTCGAGAATCCCCAGTATCTCGACAAGCTGGTCGAGGCCCTGGGCGGCGACTCCCTCCCCGGCTACGAAAAGAAGGTGCAATGCTGCGGTGGCGCCCTGGCCTTCTCCGAACCGGCCAAGTCCCAGGAGATGGTCAAGGGTATCATCGAGTCCGCCTATGACCATGGCGCCGACCTCATCGTCACCCCCTGCCCCGTGTGCCAGATGAACGTCGAAATCTATCAGGACGAGATCAACGCCACCTACGGCACCCAGTTCAAGATGCCCGTGGTTTATTACTCGAACCTCATGGCCGTCGCCTTTGGTCGCAGCGCCAAGGACGCCGCGCTCAACAGCCAGATCATCGCCGCCAAGGCCCTGGATGAACTGGCGGCCAAATAGCGCCTGGCCCTAATACCGCTCTCATCGGGCGGGCCCTCGTCCCTTCTAGCCGCCCGACCCAGGTCTTGCACCTGAGTCGGGCGGTTTTTTGTTGATGGCCGCGCACCCCTCTTCCTGCCCACGGCGGGCGGGGTGACGGATGAGGGATGGCCTTGGCCAGTCCCCTAGGGCGCTGGAGTGAGCTGGTGCCGGGAAATCACGACCTTGTTGGTGCGGCCGAGCAGTTCGAGCAGGAGTTCGACACGTTCCTTGCCGGTCTCGGCCAGGATACGGGCCGGCAGGCCGGCGAAGGGGCCGGTGATGATCTCCACCCGGTCGCCGGCCTGGAAGAGCTGTTCCTGGCGCACCACGCCCACTTCGTCCGCCGTGGCGGCCATGAGTTGTTCCACCAGCCCGGGTGGGACGGGTGCCGGGTCGCCCCCGAAGCGCACCAGGCCCAGGACGCCCCGGGTGGAGCGGATGGGCGAGCTGTCCTGAATCAGCAGGTCCAGCCGGGCGAAGAGGTAGCCCGGAAAGAGGGGCTCGATAACCTCCAGCCAACGCCCGCGCCGGCGTTTTGACGCCTTGATCCGCGGCAGAAAGGTCGCGAACCCCTGTCGCTGGAGGTTTTCCTCCGCCAGCTTTTCGTCACGGGCCTTGGTGTGGACGGCGTACCAGTGTTCCATGGGGGGGTCTCGCGGCTGGTCGTGGACTAAAAGTTCAGGGCGCTCGCCAGCAAGGGCGCCAGTGCCAGGCGGTTGCTGGGATGGGGAATGCTGTCGGTGCTCCAGATATGGGTCACCCCGGCCTGGCGCAGACGCTCCAGGGTACCTTCCAGAAAGAGGGCGTGGGTGACGAGGACGGAGAGGGACGCGGGCCGGCTGGAGGCCAAGGCGGCGACGGCATTCTCCAGGGTGTGGCCGGTGCTGGCGACATCGTCCACCAGCACCAGATGACGTTCGGGGGGCGGTGGGTGCGGGAAGTGGACCTCGACCTCCCGGTCGCCGTGCCGCTCCTTGGCGCCGACCCGGTAGTCGAGACCGGCGTGGGCGGCGATGGCGGATACCCACTGGCGGGCCTCCTCGTCCGGGCCGACGAGCAGGGGGTTTTCCAGCTCGCGGGCGAGGAAGTCGGCCATGAGGGGCGCCGCCGTGAGGCAGTGGGCGCGCTTGACAGGGATGGCGTCCTCCAGGCGCGGCACCCGGTGAAGGTGGGGATCGACGGTGATCAGTTCCTCCACCCAGTCCGCCAGGAGTTGGCCGATGATGGGCTGGCTGATGGCCTCCCCGGGGCGGAAGGCCTTGTCCTGGCGCATGTAACAGAGGTAGGGGGCGACCAGGGTCAGGTGGCGTACCCCCAACTCGCGGGCGGCGGCGGCGGTCAGGGCGAGCTCGATCAGCTTGTCGTTGGGGTGATCCAGACTCCGGCACAGGATGACCCGCTCGCCCAGGCCAGCCGGGAGCCGTACCCGGCTCTCGCCGTCGGGGAAGTGGTGAATCTCGACCTCGGCATAGTCGAGACCGGCGCGGCTGGCCAGGTGCTGGGCCTGTTCCCGATAGTCGGGAAAGCCCAGGATGAGGGTCGGATTGGCTGTGGTCATCACGCGGTTTTTCGCTCGGTACACGAAGGGGCCATCAGGAGTGGTGGGCTCGCCCGCCGGCAAGGAGGGGCATTAGTGAGGCATGCCGAGACCCCGCACCGGGAGGCGCCAGTCGCCGCCATGGCCCGGGCTGTTCAGGGGCGCGGCGATAGCATAGCCCGTATCCTGGCCGGCGAGGGCGCGGGCGAAGCGATAGTCGGCGGGAAAGCGGGCGTAAATGGCGTAGAGGGTCTCGCCCTGACGCACCGGATCGCCGAGCTTGCGATGCAACTCGACGCCGGCGCCCTGGTCCATGGGGGCCCCCGCCAGACGGGCGATGCGGGCGATCTGGAAATTGTCGATGGCGGTGACGATGCCGTCCACCGGGGCGGGCACCTCGTGGCGCAGGCTGCCCAGGGGCGGCGGGTCCGGGTTGGCGCCCTGGGCGGCGATGATGGCGCGGAACTTGGCGGCGGCGCGGCCGGATTCCAGGAGGTCCCTGGCCAGGGCGCGGCCGGCCCCGCCCCGGACCTCCGGGTCGAACTCCAGGATCTGGCCGGCGAGCAGCAGCGACTTGTCGCGCAGGTCCGCCGGGGCCTGGGGGTCGTTATTCAGCACCGCCAGGACGTCCCGGGCCTCCAGCACCGGCCCGATCCCGCGGCCGATGGGCTGGCTGCCGTTGGTCAGCACCACCTCCAGATGCAGCCCCAGGCTGTCGCCGACGAATTCGAAGAGCTTGCGCAACCGCAGGGCATCCTGGTGATGCCGGACCTTGGCGGTCGGGCCGACGGGGATGTCGATCAGCAGATGCGTCGCGCCGGCGGCGACCTTCTTGGCCAGGATGGAGGCCACCATCTGGCCGGGCGAGTCCAGGGACAGGGGGCGCTCCACGGCGATGAGGACATCGTCCGCGGGGGCCAGGCGGGCGGTGCCCCCCCAGGCCAGGCAGCCGCGCTCCCGGTGGACGATCTCGTGCAACTGGTCCGGGGACAGATCGACCCGTGCCAGGACCTCCATGGTGTCGGCGGTGCCGGCGGGGGAGGTGATGGCCCGGCTGGAGGTCTTGGGGATAAGGAGGCCATGAGCGGCGACGATGGGCATGACGATGAGGGTGGTGCGGTTGCCGGGCACCCCGCCGATGCAATGCTTGTCCGCCACCAGGCCGGCGCCCCAGTCCAGCCGCTCGCCACTGTCGACCATGGCCCGCGTCAGGTACAGGACCTCTTCCCGCTCCAGTCCCACCTGGGCGCAGGCGACGATGAAGGCGGACATCTCGATCTTGGAATAGCGGTTGTTGACGATATCGCGGGCGATGGCGACGTATTCCGCCTCCTCCAGGCGCTCTCCCCGGATCTTACGATGGACGGAGCTCAGGGAGGCGGGTGGCTGGGCCTGGCAGACGGTCACGCGGGCACCCTCGGGTAGGCGAATCTGGGCGAAGGCCTGCTCCGATAGCCCCAGTTCGTCGGGGCCGACGATGGCGCCGTCGTCCACCACGTTGAGGACCGCCAGCACCGGCATGGCGTTCTGGCCGGCGAGGATTTCCACCTTGTTCAGGGCCTGAAAGCCTTCGCTGCGGTAATGCGGGCAGTCCCGGTGGAGGAAGGCAACGTTCTCGCGGTAGGTATCGATGGCGATCCGCCGCAGTTTCAGGGTGTCCATGGGTGACGGGGTCAGCTCCGGCTGTTCGGGCCGCGGGGTCTCGGGGGGGCGTGGCTGTCGGCCCTTCGCCCATCCCGCTATTTTACCTTTAGCAGGTTGCGGGGTATCTGGCGGGATTTTTCATCTCGCGGCTGCTAACCTGACTTTCTTGAACCCCGCCCGGACGGGGCGGCTATTTCATCACGGGAGGCTATGCCATGTATGTATTTGGGGTCGTGCTCGAATCTCCCTTCGAGGAGGCGGTGGGGCGGGTCAAGGAGGCCCTGGCCGCCGAAAAGCTGGGTGTGGTGAGCGAGGTGGACGTGGGCGGTATCGTGCGCGCCAAGCTGGGAGAGGATATTGGCGGCTACCGCATCCTGGGTGCCTGCGCCCCGGGCCTGGCCAGGCGGGTAATCCAGTCCCAGCCCGCCGCCGGTGCCTTGCTGCCCTGTAACCTGGTGGTCCGGGCCATCAACGCCGACAGCACCGCCGTCGATTTCATGGACCCGGTGAGCGTGCTGGCCCTCGCCCGGACCCCGGAGATCGATGTCGTGGCCACCGAGGCCAGAGCCATGCTGGAACGGGTACGCGATCGTCTCTCGGTCTAAGTGCTGGTGCGAGGCCTTGATCCCATTACTGGTCTCCCCTGCGGCTTCCAGCGGGAGGGTAGGGTGGCGGCGGGCGGGGGTGGCGACCGCAGGGATGCTGTCGCCAAGCCTACAGGGAGGTATTCACGGCGTCCCCCGCCCGACGCCACCCGGCCCGAGAAATCGAAAACCTGGCTGACTTGGGAATATCTGGCCGCGGGGTTAGTGCCCATGGGCTTGCCATCCAACACAGGGAGGCGGCGGGATTCCGGTCAGTGCCCCCCATAAAAAAGGACCGCTAGCATGGGGTGTGTCCATCCTGGCGGTCCAACTGGCTTGCTGCCCAGAAACTGTCATGGACCCTTCGGCTAATCCGAAGGGGTACCTGCCTCTGTCATTCCGTTGCTAGCGGGTCCTAAATGCCTGTAAATTAAAAGGTTTACTTTGCCTGGCCACCCGCAAGTTACCCCCTGAATAGCCTTCTGGCTGGCTCATCGCAAGGTTTCGGATTTCGCCAGGCGGCGACGCACTTCGGAGGCCTTGTCATTCCCCCTCACGATGCCAATAAGGAGGCCCGCGGCCAGCAGTGCCAGCACAAGGCCCCCGATGGTCAAGGCGTCAAAGCTCATTCTGGCTACTCCGTTACACAAACAGTTATTGAAAGCACATGGAATCTGGATGCCCAGAGGGGGTACCCCACGAGTCTAAGGCCCAATGATTTCTTCGGTATTTCGTTATATACTTATTTTGTAACGAAGTGTAACGGCTGGCGCCGGTCCTGGCAGCCCCGGTGACCTGGCCCTTCGCGTTCCGATAATGGCGACGGGCGGGTGAGTGGGAACCAGCCCCGGCGTTGTGAGTATGAGGAGTTGGCTTGCCCCGATGACCGATCACCCCACCCGTCTTCTGGTCGTGGACGACGATCAACATATCCGTGCCCTCTTGACCCGCTATCTGACCCAGGAGGGTTTTGCCGTGGCCGGGGTGGAGGATGGTGCCGCCATGGATGAGTGGCTGGCCGGGAACCAGGCGGATCTGGTGATCCTCGACCTCATGCTGCCGGGAGAGGATGGTCTCTCGCTCGCGCGGCGCCTGCGGCGGGAATCAAGCGTGCCGATCGTCATGCTGTCGGCGCGCGGGGAGGATATCGACCGCATCGTGGGCCTGGAGGTGGGCGCCGATGATTATCTGGCCAAGCCTTTCAACCCTCGCGAGCTCCTGGCGCGGATTCGTGCCGTCCTCCGTCGCCAGCCCGCCGCGGACCCGCCGGCGCGGGAAGATCCCGAGGCACCGGTGGAGGTCTTCGGTCCCTTCCGGCTCGATGCCAAGCGGCGGGAATTGACCCGTGACGGCGAGCCCCTGGCCCTGACCAGCAGTGAATTCGATCTGCTGCAGGTCTTTCTGGCCCGGCCTAATCGCCTCCTGAATCGCGACAGCCTCCTGGATCTGCTGAAGGGCTATGAGCGTTCCCCCTTCGATCGCAGCATGGACGTCCAGGTGGCGCGCCTGCGATCCAAGATCGAGCCCGACACCAAGCACCCCATCTACATCCGTACCGTCTGGGGTAAGGGCTATATCTTCACCCCCCAGGCCGAACCCTAGCCGCCCGCCGCCATGCGTCTGTCGCTCTTCACCCGAGCCTTGCTGACGCTGGTGGTGACCTTCGGGCTCTTCGCCTGTGTGGCCTTTGCCGCCGTGGTCCAGTTCGCCCTGATCCCCGTGGCCGATCGCTCGACTCAAGATCTGACGGCCCTCATGCTTCTGGCCACCGACACCCTGGCCCACCTGGATCCGGGTCACCAGGCGGCCTTTCGCGCCAGCATCGACCGTGACCATGGCCTGCGCCTGCTCGTGCCGGGTCAGGTACCCCAGGACCTGACCGACTACTACTTTCCCTACCTGGAGCGCCTGAAACTGGCGCTGGGGGAGCGCGTCGGGACCCCGGTGGCGGCGGGCAGTAATTTCGAGGGTGGCGAACGCTGGTTTTGGGTGCGCCTGCCCGCTCAAGGCGCGGTCGTCTGGGTTGGCTTCCCGCGGGAGCGGGTGGGGAGTCGGCCCTTCGAGGGCCTGGCCCTGGTGGTCTTCGTCTCCCTCATCCTCCTCGTCCTCTCGGCGGCCCTGCTGGCGCGACGTGTCACCATTCCCCTGGAGCGATTCTCGCAGGCAGCGGAGCAGGTCGCCAGGGGTTTTTCGCCCACACCCCTGCCGGAAACCGGCCCCCGGGAACTGGCCAATCTGGCGCGGCAGTTCAACGAGACGAGCCGTCAGGTGCGGGAACTCCTGGCGAATCGCACCCTGCTCCTGGCCGGCATTTCCCACGACTTGCGCACCCCGCTGACGCGCCTGCGCCTGGCCCTGGAGATGCTGCCCCGCGACCCGGCGCAACTGGACCTGCTGGAGCGCATGGAAGGGGACCTGGAGGAGATGAACGGCCTTATCGGCGAGGCGGCGGAGCTGGGCAAAAGCCTGGGCCGGGGCGAGCCCCGGTGGGTGGATCTGGGCAAGTTACTCGGAGATCTGTGCGAGGCTAATCCGCGCCTGAGATGGCAGCCAGTGTCCGCTTGTTTCCATCAGGTCGATCCCCTGGCCCTGCGGCGCATCGTCGGTAACTTGTTGGAGAACGCCCTGCGCTACAGCCAGGGTGAGGTCGAGGTGCGTCTGGCTTGCGCCCAACCCCCGGAAATCCAGGTCCTTGATCGCGGCCCGGGTATCCCCGAGCAGGAGCGCGAGGCCGTCTTCCGGCCCTTCTATCGCCTGGAGCAATCCCGCAACCGCGCCACGGGCGGCAGTGGCCTGGGATTGGCGGTCAGCCGCCAACTGGCGCTGGCCAACGGCATCGATCTGCGCCTGGAGCCGCGGCCCGGGGGTGGCCTGATCGCCCGTCTCCGCTTGGCTGGGCAAGGTGCCTGGGGCCACCTGGCCGCTCATGCCGCGTCGAATCCAGTTGACGCCATCGACGGCACTGCCTAAATTCCGCTTTCCGGCCAAGTCCGCGCCAAGACGGACCGGGGCGAGGGCCCAGCCGGCTGACGCGACCAAGACCGGCCAGGTTACGGCTGATTCGACCACCTAGCGGAGTAAGCATAAATGCTGCAACCCGGCGATCCCGCCCCCCCCTTCTCGCTTCCGGACGCGGACATGGACCGCTTCCATTCGGAGCACATGAAAGGTAAGAAGAACCTGGTGCTCTACTTCTACCCCCGGGACGATACCCCGGGCTGTACCCTGGAGGCCTTGGAGTTCACGGACCTGCAGCCGGAATTCGAGGCCCTGGAGGCCGAGGTCGTGGGTATCAGCATGGATAGCTGCGTCAGCCATGGGGCCTTTCGGGATAAGCATGGCATCAATGTGCGGCTGCTGGCGGATACCGAGGGGGAGGTCTGCCGAGCCTATGGTGTCTGGCAGGAACGCGAGCGTCAGGGGGAGAAACGCTGTGGGATCCTGCGCTCCACCTTCCTGATCGATAAGGCGGGCGTCATCCGCCAGGCCCTTTATGACGTCAAGCCCAAGGGCCATGCCGCCCAGATGGTGGCCTATTTGAGGGAGCTGTAAGGCGCCAGGGATCATCCAGGCCCGTGAAGCTTCGCGGCTCGATCCTCCTGTTTCTCCTGGTTTTCGGGCTGGCTCCCCTGCTGACGGCGGCGGCCATCAATCTGCCGCTGGTGCTCGACCGGGTAGCCCTCTTTTACCAGAAGGCCTACCTGCAAAATCTGCGGGCGGACTTCCGGGACCTGGATCAGCACTTGGCCAGCCGCCACGAGATGATCCGGCTCCTGGCCAAGCTGCCGGAGCCGGGGCTCATCCTGGGCGAGCAGGGCAACGAGGAGGAGATCGACCTGGCCAGGGCTCGCTACACGGGCTGGATAAACCAGATCCTGGGCGAGCAGCGGGATATCGTGCAAATCCTCTTTCTCGACGCCGAGGGTCAGGAACGCTTCTGGCTGGAGCGGGACGCCAAGACTCAGGAATGGCAGCCGACGGCCCGGCTCCCGGACCATCCCAGCGCGGAACTGGAGGCGGCGGGCCTGCGCATCCCGCCGGGCGAGGTGCTGGTCAGCCGCATTCGGATCGAGCCGGACGCCGGGGGCGCCTCGCCCCGTCAACTCATGCGCCTGAGCCTGCTCAGCGCCATCGCCAAGGACCCCCTGTCCGCGCCGGATGGGCTGGTGATCATGACCATCGACGTGGGGGGGCTGGCCCAGTTCTATCGGGATACCTTCTGGGTCACCGACAAGGGCCGCTACCTGCGCCCCGGTCAACCCTGGCGCGACGAGGCCCTGGCCTTCGCCGACTTTCCGGGCCTGGAGGAGATCTTTACCCAGCATATGCCCGGGCTCTGGCAGGGCGAACGGGGTACCCAGGTCTTCTGGGTGCCCATGTTTGTCACCGAGGACGCCAGGCCTCTGTGGGTGGGCCGGCCGGTGGACCCCTCGCCCCTCGACAGCTTCCGCAACACCCTGGTCCTGCGGGTTGGCGTCGTCATCCTGGTCCTGGTGTTGGCGGTACTCGTCATGGCTGGCTGGATCACCCGTCGCCTGGAGTTGATGGGCCGGGAACTGACCACGGGGGTGGATCGGGTGGTGCGCTCGGGCGAGGGGGTGCACTTCGCCTGGCGGGGACCGCAAGAGGTGCGGGATTTTGGTGACCAGCTCACGGCCCTGGCCAAGACCCATGTCGAGTACCTGCAAGGCGCCCGCGCCCATACCTTGGAACTGGAGCGTTCCAACCGCTACAAGTCGGAGTTTCTGGCCAACGTCAGTCATGAATTGCGCACTCCCCTGAATTCCATCCTGCTGCTGTCCAAGATGCTGGCGGACGACAAGGCGGGACTGGCTACGCCCCAACAGCGCCAGGCACGGGTCATTCACGCCGCCGGGCGTGACTTGCTCGCCCTGATCGATAATATTCTCGATATTTCACGCATCGAGGCCGGTAAGGTCACCCTCAACCTGGAGTGGATCGATCCGCGCCTCATGACCGAGGAGGTGCTGGAGCTGGTTTCGCCCCAATTCACCGACAAGGGTCTCACCTTACGCCTGGACGCGAGGGCGGCGGCCCCGGCCCGGATCTATAGCGATCCGGCCAAGGTCCGTCAGATCCTGAAGAATTTTCTCGCCAACGCCGTCAAGTTTACCGAGCAGGGAGGTGCCACTGTCACCCTCGACCGGGGGAGCCAGGGTGATCTGCTGCTGAGCGTGACCGATACGGGGATCGGTATCCCGGCGGACAAGCATGCCCTCATCTTCGAGGCCTTTCAGCAGGCCGACGGCTCCACCCGGCGCCGCTTCGGCGGCACCGGCCTGGGGCTGACCATCAGCCGTGAACTGGCCCAGCGTCTCGGGGGAAGCATTCGGGTCGAGAGCCAGGAAGGGCGTGGCGCCAGTTTCATTCTCAGTCTGCCCGAGGTGCTGGATACGGGGACCTTGCGGGAGGCGCCGCCCGGGGGCGAACCGGACGCGCCACAACCTCCCCCGGCCCTGCTCGAAGAGCCGCCAGAGGCCGTCGCCAAGGGCGGTGATTACGCGGGGCGCTGGGTGCTGCTGGTGGAAAGCGACGCCGCCAGTCTGGTGGCGGAGACACGGATGCTGGAGTCCTTCGGCTTGCGCATCCAGATGGCGGCGGATGCCGAGGAGGCCCGGGAAACCCTGCGCGAGGAGGACGGCTGCGCCTTGGTGCTCTTGGCCGAAATGGTGTCCGTGGCCAATACCTGTGATACGCTTAAGGCTATTCGCCTGGATGCCCCGGCGGGAACTCTCCCGCTCGTTATCATCGGTCGGTTCGGAGAGACGAACGCCCGCGATAGCTACCTGGGGGCGGGCGCCCATGATTTTGTCGCTAAACCCGTGACGCGGTCCCGATTGGCGGCGGTCCTCGCCGCCAACCTGGGGACCGGAGACCCTCGGAGCAAGCAAGAGACGGCATGAACCGCTATTCCGGCTTCAAACTCCTCATCGTCGATGATCATGCCCACAATCTGTTCACCTTGCGGACCTTGATCGAGGCCCGCACCGATGTGACCATTCTCGAGGCCACATCCGGACAGCAGGCCATCGACCTGACGCTGCACCACCCGGACATCGATCTCATCATCCTGGATGTGCAGATGCCCGAGATGGATGGCTTCCAGACCGCCGCCCTGCTGAAGATGCGCAAGCGCACCCGCGATATCCCCATCATCTTCCTTACCGCCGCCTTCAAATCCGAGGAATTCCAGCAACGCGGCTATGCCATCGGCGCCGTCGATTATCTGCTCAAGCCCATCGAGGATAACCAGCTCATCAATAAGATCAGCACCTATTTCCGGCTGATCGAAAAGGAACGGGCCCTCAACCAGGTGCTGGAGCGGCAGGTGGCCGAGCGTACCGCCGAGCTGGCCCAGGCCAAGCAGTACCTGGAGAATATTATTGCCTACATGGGCGAGGCCCTCCTGATCCTGAACCCCGCGGGGGAGATCAAGTCCGCCAATCCCGCCGCCTGTCGGATGCTGGGCTACCGGGAAGCGGACCTGCGGGGCATGTCCATTGGCGACGTCTTCGAGGAGGAAGGCGACGAGGTGGCCGGCGCCTTCATGGGTCTCTGGCTGGAGGCCTTGATCCGCGCAGGGGCCCTCAGCAAGATCGATGCCCGCTTCATCGCCAGCGATGGTCGCCGCGTACCCATCCTCTTTTCCCGCACCGCCGTTCGCGACCCGGACGGCGGTATCGCCGATATCATCTGCATCGCCAAGGACATGACGGGTTATGTCCGGGTCGAGGATGAACGGGAAGACGCGGCTCAGACCGCTCAAGCACCCCTTTAGGAGCCGTCCATGACCGAACCAGACCATAACACCCTGCCGGAAGATGAAGAGACTTCCCTGACCGCCAATGCCCTCAAGGCCATGGCCCATCCCTTGCGGTGGAAGATCATTTGTTCCCTGGGCGACCGGGAGCTGTCCGTGGGCGAGATCGTCGAACGGACCGGCACCTCCCAGAGCAACATCTCCCAGCATCTGGAGCAGTTGCGTAACAAAAACATCGTGGTGGCCCGCAAGGAGGCCAACCGCATCTTCTACCGCATCCGCAACCCGCAATTGCTGGATCTGATCGGTATCATGCGCGACGTCCTCTGCCCGGCGAACCTGGACGACCGTTATCCGCGATAGACCGGGCGCCGGCCCCGGTTGCGGTGCCCCGCTTAACCCGGCCTCTTGCGCGGGCCTCCGGGTCCAGGCCGTGGCTGTTAGGGGCTAGCCGTCGCGTTTCGTGTCCCGGGGGCTGGACGCCAAGTCCCCGGCGACGGCGTCCGGGGAGGGAGGGGGTAGCCACTGCCCCAGTACCCGCAACAGATCCGCGCGCACCACCGGCTTGCTCAGGTAGTCGTTCATCCCCGCCTCCAGGCAGAGCCGCCGGTCGTCGGTGAAGGCGCCAGCGGTCAAGGCCACGATCGGCACCTGGCCTTGGTCCCCGGGCAGTTGGCGGATCGCCCGCGTCGCCTCCAGACCATCCATCTCCGGCATGGCGACGTCCATCAACACCAAGCCGTAAGACTTGCCCCGCACCGCCGCCACCGCCTGGCGGCCATCCGCGGCCATGTCGGCCTGGTAGCCCGCCTTGGCCAGGATGGCCTTGGCCACCAGGCGATTGGCGGGGCTGTCGTCCACCAGCAGGATCGGCAGCCGGGCCTGACGGTCCTGGGCCCGTGCCGCCTCGGGCTGGACCGGGGTGATCGCCGCCGGCGGAGTGGCCGCCAAGCGCGGGCCCGCGGCTTGGGTCAGCAGGCGCGCCAAGGTGCTTGGGGCCAGGGGGAGGTAGTCGTCCAGGGTGGGGCTGGGGCCTGCTGCCCCCCGAGCCGAGCCGAGGGGGCCGGGACGCAGGAGTCGAATCACGGGGCTGGACAGCGTGACCGACGCCTCCGGTTTTCGCGGTGAGGAGTCCGCGACCGGTGCCGTGCCCGCAAGCCCCACCGTGACCCCCTGGTCCGCCGGGGAGGCGCCGGTATCCGCCGAATCCTGACTAACCGCCCGATCCGGCGCGCCAGGGGCGACGTCCACCAGGAGAATGACCGCCGCGCAGCCAGGTTCCTCGAGCCAGGGCGCGGCGCCCGGCGCGGCCGCGCCGATGCGGGTCTCCAGGCCCCAGGCGCCTAACTGATCGGCGACCCCCTGGGCCAGGAGCGGCTGCCGGCTCTGGATCAGAAGCACCCGCGAACCCAGTAACGCCTTCAATCCGGGCCCTGGCGGAGGAGGGGCCGCCGCCAGGTCGCCCACCGGCAGACTGAGCCAGAAGCGGCTGCCGAGGCCGGGGCGGCTATCGCAACCCAGTTCGCCCCCCAAGAGGCCGGCCAGGGAGCGGCTGATGGCCAGGCCCAGTCCGGTCCCGCCGTAGCGCCGGGTGTGGGAGTTATCCAACTGGCTGAATTCCTGAAACAGCTCCGCCCGCCGGTCCTCGGCGATACCGATACCGGTATCGATGACCTCAAAGCGCAGCCTGGGCCCCTTGCTACCTGGGTCCTCGGCGAGCAACCGCACTTGCACCCCGCCTTGCTCGGTGAACTTGATGGCGTTACCGATGAGATGGAGCAGAATCTGCCGCAGCAGACCGGGGTCGGTCGTGAAACTGCGCGGCAGGCGCGGATCCATGAAGAGGGTGAGTTCGAGCCCCTTGGCAAAGGCGCTGCTGGCCAGCAAAGAGGCCAGGTTCGCGACCAATTCCTCGGGATCGCAAGGCTCGGGTTGCTGTGCCACCTGTCCCGCCTCGATCCGGGAGAAGTCGAGAACACGGTTGACGATGGCGAGCAGATTCTGCCCCGCCTCGCGGCCCAACCGCACATAGCCGGTCTGTTCGCCGTCGAGGGGGGTCTCTCGCAGAAGGTCGTTGGTGTTGATGATGGCGTTCAGGGGCGTGCGGATCTCGTGGCTCATGGTAGCCAGGAAACGTGACTTGGCCGCGCTGGCCAGTTCCGCCCGCTGGCGCGCCTCCTCGAGGGCCCGTTCGGCCCGTTCGCGCTCGCCGATCTGGCGCCTCAGTTCCGCCAGGACCTGCTCCCGCGCGGCGTTGGCTTGGGCCAGGCGGGCGGACATGTCGTTAAAGGCGACGATCGTCTGCGCCAGTTCGTCCCTGCCCCTGACCGGGATATGGACCCCGGGACCCTGGTCGGCCACCTGGCGGGAGGCATCCCGCAAACGCCGCAGTTGTTGGGTCAGGTGGTTGCCCAGCAAGAGGGAAAAGAGCCCGACCAGGGCCATCTCCAGCACGGCGATGCCGCTGGCCTTGACCCGCGCCTCCTCCACCATGGCCTTGAAGTCCGCCGTTGACAGGCCGAGCTCGACCCGGCCAAAGGCGACGCCCGCCGCCTTGATGGGGGCAAAGGTATCAAAGACGCCGTCGCCGATGCGGGAGGGGTCCGTGTCGGGGGAGAAGGTCCGCGCCAGGGCCGCGGGGCTGCCGCCCTCGGCCAAGATCCCGCCGTCGGCATCGCGCACCCGGGCATAGACGACGCCGGGGTTGTTAAGCGCCTCCCGGACAAAACTGTCGAGGGTGGCCAGGTCCTTGGTCAGGACCGCATCCTGGGTCATGGTGGCAAAGAGCCGGGCGCTGACGGCACCCCGCTGCACCAGTTGTTCCTGGTTCGAGTCCTGCAGCCACCGCAAACCGCTGATGACCAGCAGCGCCAGCAGGACCGCCTCGATGGCGGCGATACCCAGAATGGTCTTGAGCCGAAAGCCCATGGGTGGGAATCCCTTAAGCGAGGGGTGGCATCAAGCCTCATGCCAATGTAAGGGTCGCCCGTAAAGCAGATTTTCCATGTTATTCCAGACGACGAGGATCATGATCACCAGCCAGAGTCCCCAGAGCAGTACCAGGATGACGATGGCCGGGCCTTGGTATGGGCAGCGCAGACTGATGCAGCGGGCTACTCCCGCGGTCAGGGTGAGCAGGAAGGCGATCTCCAGCATGAGGACCGGATAGAAGAGGAGCCATACCAGATCCCGCAGCCAGAGGGGCCAACCCCCGATGTTACGCCAGAACAGCGGCTGCTCCCTCA
>JADZBU010000249.1 GCA_020851955.1 Chromatiaceae bacterium
CGGAATTTCGCCTGCTGCACTACCTCATGAGCCATGCCGAGCGCGCCTTCACGCGCTCCCAACTGCTGGACCAGGTCTGGGGTGAACAGATTTATGTGGAGGAGCGCACGGTTGACGTCCATGTGCGTCGCCTGCGCAAATCCCTGGAGGATACCGGCCACGACCGTCTGCTGCAGACTGTGCGGGGTATCGGATATCGCTTCTCCGACAAGCCCTGACGGGGGATAGAAACCCCTTTACCGGTACCCCTGTGAGGGTCGGATGACGGCGGTTGGGGGACGCCGTGAATACATCCCTGTAGGCTTGGCGACAGCATCCCTGCTGTCGACACCCCCAACCCCCGCCACCCGACCCTTCCTTTTAGGCCGAAGATTGCCGGGCTGTAACCGTTCAGACCCCCTCTCCCCAACCCTCCCCCGCAAGGGGGGAGGGAGAAAGAATCAGTGGTTTGAGCTATCGAACCCAACCCATGCAGCGGGGGGGGTCTGAACGGTTACGCCGGGCTCTGGTCATTGCTAGCCGCCAGCGGCCAGTTCGTCCTGGTAGGCGTCGTTGACCCGATCCCGCAACTCCTTGCCCGGCTTGAAATGGGGGACATGCTTGCCCGCCAAGGCCACGGCATCGCCAGTCTTGGGATTACGGCCCACGCGCGGCGGGCGAAAATGCAGGGAAAAGCTGCCGAAGCCGCGGACCTCGATGCGTTCGCCCGAGGCCAGCGCATTACTCATGCGCTCAACCAGGTGGCGTACGGTAAGTTCGACATCCTTGTAGGGGAGTTGATGGTCCGGCTTGGCCGCCAGGATTTCGATCAGGTCGGATTTGGTCATGATGCTGGTTCCCCTCGGGGTTGGCCCGCGATGCTGGGCAAATCGCCACTGAAATAGCTAGAATGGCACCGAGCCAGCAGCGCCTCGGGAGGCGCCACCGGCTCGGTCGGGTCAGATCCGGGCTAGGCGACTAGCCCCGGCCCGCCTCTTCCATCTGCTGCTTGAGGATGTCACCCAGGGTCGCGGTACCCGCCTGGGCCTCGCGGGCATAGCCCTTCATGGCCGCCGACTCCTCGTCATGATCCTTGGCCTTGATGGACAGGGAAATGGTGCGGTTCTTGCGGTCGACGCCCAGGAACTTGGCCTCGATGGGCTCGCCGGCCTTGAGCACGGCCCGGGCATCCTCGATGCGGTCCCGGGAGATCTCGGAAGAGCGCAGGTAACCCTCGACGCCATCGCCCAGGGCGATGGTCGCCCCCTTGGCGTCAACCTCCATGATGGTGCCGTTGACGACACTGCCCTTCTCGTGAGCGGCGACAAAGGCCGAGAAGGGGTCCTTGTCGAGTTGCTTGACGCCCAGGGAGATGCGCTCGCGCTCGGGATCGACCGACAGCACCACCGTCTCCAGCTCGTCGCCCTTCTGATAGCGACGCAGGGCCTGATCACCGCCCTCCTCCCAGGAGATGTCGGAGAGGTGCACCAGACCATCAATGCCACCGTCCAGGCCGATGAAGATACCGAAGTCGGTGATGGACTTGATCTTGCCGCTGACGTGATCGCCCTTCTTGTGGTTGAGGGCGAACTCGTCCCAGGGGTTCATGGCGCACTGCTTGATGCCGAGCGAGATGCGGCGACGCTCCTCGTCAATATCGAGGACCATGACCTCCACCTCGTCGCCCAGGGCCACGACCTTGCTGGGATGGACGTTCTTGTTGGTCCAATCCATCTCGGAGACGTGAACCAGGCCCTCGACGCCTTCCTCGATCTCCACGAAGCAGCCATAGTCGGCGATGTTGGTGACCTTGCCGAAGACGCGGGTGCTTTCCGGATAGCGGCGGGAGATATTGACCCAGGGGTCCTCGCCCATCTGCTTGAGGCCCAGGGAGACCCGCTGGCGCTCGCGGTCGAACTTGAGCACCTTGACGTCGATCTCGTCGCCGATCTCCACCACCTCGGAGGGATGCTTGACGCGCCGCCAGGCCATGTCGGTGATGTGCAGCAGACCGTCGATACCACCCAGATCCAGGAAGGCGCCGTAATCGGTCAGGTTCTTGACCACGCCCTTGACCTGCATGCCCTCTTCCAGCTTCTCCAGCAGGGCCTCGCGCTCGGCGCTGTACTCGTCCTCGACCACGGCGCGGCGGGAAACGACCACGTTGTTGCGCTTGCGGTCCAGCTTGATGACCTTGAACTCGAGCTCCTTGCCTTCCAGGTAGGAGGTGTCGCGCACCGGGCGCACGTCCACGAGGGAGCCCGGCAGGAAGGCGCGCACACTGTCGAGTTCGACGGTGAAGCCGCCCTTGACCTTGCCGTTGATGATGCCCTTGACGGCCTCACCGGCCTCGAAGGCCTTGTCCAGGAATTCCCAGGCCGCGTGGCGCTTGGCCTTTTCGCGGGACAGGCGGGTGGCGCCCGAGCCGTCCTCGACGGCCTCCAGGGCGACCCGCACCTCGTCGCCCACGGCGCACTCCAGGTTGCCGTTGACGTCGAGGAATTGGGATCTGGGGATAATGCCTTCGGACTTCAGGCCAGCATTGACCACCACCACTTCGGAGGTGATCGCGACCACAGTGCCGGTGATGATGGTACCGGGCTGCAGTTGATTGACGGTGAGGCTCTGTTCAAAGAGTTCGGCAAAGCTTTCGCTCATGGGTTAAAGGTTTCCTGACGCGGCGTGGGCTCGATCCCGAGAGACCGATGGTTTGGTTGAAAAAAGGCCGCCAGATGGCGACCGACTGGGAAAATCCACGTCGCCGGCTGCGTCGCTGCGGCGGCATGGCTTCCGAACAATATCTGGACCCGGACCCGCCGGGACGGCAGGCGGGAAAGGATGACCGAAAAGACTTGCCGAATCAAGCCGTTTTCCGCCCAAAATCATGATTTTGACCGGCTGGCCAGGCGGGATGCGGCGCTGTTTGGAGTCCTGGCATCGCCTGCCAGGCTTATTATCTTGATTCCTTGTCGATTCACCCGGCGGGTGGCCGAGGCAGGGCACCCAGCAACGGCTAGCGGCCCGCCGCCGGATCGCCCAGCCGGTCCCGCAGAATGCCCAAGACCTGTGCCAGTACCGCCTCGATGCCGATGCCCGTGGTATCCACCAGTCGGGCGTCGGCGGCCGGGCGCAGGGGGGCGACGGCCCGCTGGCTGTCTCGCGCGTCCCGCTCGGCGATATCCCGCACCAGTTCCGGCAGGTTGACCGCCAGCCCCTTCGCCCGCAACTGGCGGTAACGGCGCTGGCCACGCTCCTCGGGACTGGCGGTGAGGAAGATCTTGACGGGGGCCTCGGGGAAGACGACGGTGCCCATGTCGCGCCCATCCGCCACCAGTCCCGGGGGCC
>JADZBU010000250.1 GCA_020851955.1 Chromatiaceae bacterium
CGCGCCACGCAACAGCCGTCGTTGTTGGAGAGCACCACGACCGGGCGGTCGCGCAGGTGGTAGTCGAAGACCCGCTCGCAACTGACGTAGAAGTTATTGGCGTCGATCAGGGCGTAAGGCGTCACGGCAACCGCCGCACCACGCCCCCCACCACCCCCCAGATCTGGAGTTCCTGCCCCGGCCGCAAGACGATGGGAGCAAAGTCCGGATGATGGGCGCGCAGGCAGGGCGTTGGGCCCTGGGTGTCCAGTTCCTTGACCGTCAGTTCGTTGTCGATGACCGCCACCACATACTGACCATGGCGCGCCTCCCGCGCCCGGTCCACCACCAGGAGATCCCCGTCCAGGATGCCGGCGCCGGTCATGGAGTGGCCGGTGACCCGCACATAGAAGGTCGCCGCCGGGTGGCGGATCAGGTGGCGATGGAGATCGAGGGGCCCCTCGGCGTATTCCTCCGCCGGCGAGGGAAAGCCGGCGGGGACCCGGGAGCTGAAGAGGGGCCGGGTCAGGGGCGGGCCGGGACGGGCTGGTTCCAGGTCCGCCAACTCCGGCCCCAGGCGGGGGGTGGCTTGCAGCCAGGCCTGGATTTCGGGGATGCGGCTGGCGGGCAGCCGGATGACCTGAGTCGCCTCGCCCCAGCGGCCCGAGCCGACCTTGCGCCCCGCGCCGGGGCGGGCACCACCTTTTGGCATCTGGGTTCTCCGATTGGTGTTACGAGAACCAGAGTATAGGGCATGGGCGGGGGGATTGGCTGGCGGAGTTGGGCGGGCGGGGGGGGGGTCGGCTGGCGGCCGGGCCAAGCCACGCGGCAGCCGCCGCCCTGGATGGCGAGCGGATCCTTGCAGGCCGCGAGTCACTGCCCCGTGATCGGAACCTGGAGTACCAGGGTCTCCGGGGGCAGGCAGAGGGCGTCATTGCAGGCCTGGAGGCGGAGTTCCAGCGGCAGCCAGGGGTGCGCCCGGCCGTCCGGGTCGGCCGTTCGCTCCAGCGCCGCCTCGATCCGCACCTGGCCCTGATAGACGGCCAGGGGTTCGTGCTGGAAGCCCAGCTTGAGGACCTCCGGGGGCGGATAGCGGGCCTCCCCCAGGCGCCATCCCGGGGTGTCACCGGCCAGGCGAACCCGGGTGGGGATCAGGTAGTCCTGGAGCGGCCGGTCGGCGTTGAGGTGCCAGCCGGGACTCAAGGCGAGGTCCAGGACCAGGGTCGCGGCATCCGGGCCCTGGGGTAGGAGGAGGGCCTCCACGCGTGCCGCACCCCGGGCGGCGTATTGCCGGGGGCCAGTCTCCCCATGGCGCAGGCGGTTCAGCGCTACCAGCAGGGTGGGATAGGCGGTGGGAAGGCCCCGCACCTGACCGGACACCGACGCCACCAGGGCCTTGGCTCGTTCGCCATAGGTCAAGTCGTCGCCGCGCCGGGCCAGCGCCGCCAGCAGGTGCAGGGCCGCGGAGGTCCCCGAGGGCATGGCCCCGTCGCTCACGTCCTTGGGGCGGGCCATCAGCGGGGTATCGGTGGCGGCTTCGCCCATGAAGAGCCCGCCCCCGGTCGGGTCGGCGAAGCGGCTCCCCAGGGCATCCGCCAGCTCCCGGGCCCGTTCCAACCAGCCTGGATGGCCGGTGGCATCGTAGAGGGCCACCAGGCCCTCGCCCAGGAAGGCATAGTCCTCCAGGAGTCCTGGCTGGGCCGCGCGGCCCTCCAGATAGACGCGCTTAAGCTCACCGGGGCGGGTGCGGACCTTGGCCCAGAGCAGTTCCGCGGCGCGCTCGGCGGCGGCCAGGTACCGGGGCTCGTGCAGGGCGTCGCCGGTCTCGGCCAGGGCGGCAATCATCATCCCATTCCAGGCGGTCAGGATCTTCTCGTCCCGGTGGGGGTGGGGGCGGGCCTCGCGGTGCTGGTAAAGGGCCTGGTTGATGCGGTCCACTTGCGGCCACCACTGATCGAGGGCGAGTCCCTGGGCGGCGGCGAAGGTCTCATGCGCCTCCGGCAGGGACAGGATGTTGCGCCCCTCGAAGTTGCCGGACTGGGTCACGCCATAGAGCGCAAGGGCCAGGTCCGCGTCCCGGGGGTCGAGGGCGGCCTTGATCTGGGCCGGGGTCCAGAGAAAGAAGCGCCCCTCCTCACCCTCGCTGTCGGCATCGGTGGCGGAGTAGAAGCCGCCCTCGGGAGAGGTGAGATCCCGCAGCACGAAGTCCAGGGTGCTGCGGGCCACGCGGGCGAGCCCCGGGTCGCCGGTGAGACGCCAAGCGGCCAGATAAAGGCGCGCGAGCTGGGCCTGGTTGTAGAGCATCTTCTCGAAGTGCGGCACCAGCCACTCAAAGTCGGTCGCATAGCGGTGAAAGCCGCCGCCCACCTGGTCATGAATGCCCCCGCGGGCCATGGCCTTGAGGGTGAAGACCGCGGCAGCGAGCGCCTGGCGATCGTCCTGGCGCAGGGCCTGATCGAGCAGGAGGCCAAGCCGGGGCTCCTGGGGAAACTTGGGGATGCGATCGAAGCCGCCCTGCAGTTCGTCGTGGTGGGCCAAGAGGTCCACCACGGCCTGGGCGATGACCGCATCCCCCAGCTCCGCCGCCTGGGACTCGGCGGCGAGCGCCCGGGCAACGGCGCTGGCGACCTGGCGGGCCTGCGCGCGCAGGTCCTCCGGGCGCTGCCGCCACAGCGCCTGGGCGCGCTGGAGCAGGTCCGCGAATTCGGCTGGCGGGAAATAGGTGCCGGCGACGATGGTCTCGCCCTCCGGCGTCAGGATGCTCGACAGGGGCCAACCACCGCCGCCCGTCAAGAGCTCGGCGGCGATCATATAGACCTGATCGATGTCGGAATGGACCTCCCGGTCCACCTTGATCGCGATGTAATGCTCGTTGAGCTGGCGGGCGATGTTGAGGTCCTCGAAGCTCTCCCGCTCCATGACGTGGCACCAGTGGCAGGTCGAATAGCCGATGGAGAGGAACACCAGCTTGCCCTCCCGGCGCGCCCGCGCGAAGGCCTCCGCCCCCCAGGGGTACCAGTCCACCGGGTTGTGGGCGTGCTGGAGGAGGTAGGGGGAGTCCTCCAGGATCAGGCGGTTGGTGAAGCGAGGGCGGCCGTCGGGGAGCAGGTGCTCGGTGCGTGGGCGGTAACCCGGCCCTTTGGCGGCGAGTGCCGCTTCGAGCGTCCGTGGCCATTCGTCCGCATGGCCCTGGTCGTCCTGGGTGGCGCTACCGGCACGGGAGGTGTCCGGCCCCGCCTGGCAGTCGTGTTTGGCCTGGAGGGCGACGCCGAGGCACTTCTCCTGGGCCCCGGTATCGGCGGTGCTGGCGGGTATGGCGGCGAGGGTCATGGCGGTTCCGAGGGCGAGGGCCAGCGCGGCGGCGGCGGTGGTCTGATTCATGGCTTAGACTTTGGTCCGGGCAGGATGAAGAACAAGAGGTCGCCAGCCCAGGCTGGCGCGAGCCCGGCCGCGGGTCACACGGCAGGGGTCTCGGGTTGGTAGTCGGCGTAGGATGCGATTCCTGACAGGCGGTCGATCACGGCATCTGGCATCCCCGCCGACTAAGATTTATGCGCCCGGCTGGGTGGGTTGCCGCCGCGCCGGGTCTGCCTATCACCCCGACACTTTGTTCTGCGAGCCCAAACCCGGATCAGGATCCTACGCCATGCATGACACCATCCCCCTGTTGCGCGCCACCGCCTGCCCACGGCCGCCCCGCCGCGGACTGGCCACCCGCCCGGTCAACCTGGGCGACCCTGGCAACCCGCCTTGCGTCCCTGGCCAGGTCAACCCCAGCCCCCGGCGGACCGAGGGGCTTACCCCATGAAAAAGCTCGGCCTGCTGCTCATCACCGTCCTGATCGTCGCGTTTTTCGCCTTCGATCTGGATCGCTTCCTGACCCTGGAGGCCCTCAAGGCTGGCCAGACGACCTTTGCCGCCTGGTATCAGGCCTCGCCCTGGCGGGTGGCGGGAGCCTACCTCCTGGTCTATGTAGCCGTGACCGCCCTGTCGCTGCCCGGGGCGGCGGTGATGACCCTGGCGGGCGGTGCCCTGTTCGGGTTGTGGGTCGGCACCTTGCTGGTGTCCTTCGCCTCCAGCCTTGGCGCCACCCTGGCCTTCCTGGTCTCGCGCTGGCTGCTGCGCGACTGGGTGCAGGCGCGCTACGGCGCGCGCCTGGCAGCCGTCAACGCCGGCATGGCCAAGGACGGCGCCCTGTATCTCTTCACCCTGCGCCTGGTACCGGTGTTTCCCTTCTTCGTCATCAACCTGCTGATGGGTCTGACGCCGATCAAGACCCGCACCTTCTACTGGGTGAGCCAGCTCGGCATGCTGGCGGGAACCCTGGTGTACGTGAACGCCGGTACCCAGCTCGCCCGGCTCGACAGCCTCTCCGGCATCCTCTCGCCGGGGCTGGTGGCCTCCTTCGCCCTGCTCGGGGTGTTCCCCTTGCTGGCCAAGCGACTGGTCGCCCTGGTCCAGGCGCGCCAGCTCTACGCCGGCTGGGAGAAGCCCAGGCGCTTCGACCGCAACCTGGTGGTGATCGGCGCCGGCTCCGGGGGCTTGGTCACCGCCTACATCGCCGCCGCGGTCAAGGCCCGGGTCACCCTGGTCGAACAGCATCGCATGGGCGGCGATTGTCTCAACACCGGTTGCGTACCCTCCAAGGCGCTGATTCGCACGGCGACGCTGCTGGCCCAACTGCGGCGGTCGCAAGACTTCGGCATCCGCGCGGCGCCGGCGGAGGTCGACTTCTCGCAGGTGATGGAGCGGGTCCGGCGCGTGGTGCGAACGGTCGAGCCACACGACTCGGCGGAGCGCTACCGGGGGCTGGGCGTGGACGTGGTCGCCGGTCGGGCGCGCCTCGTCTCGCCCTGGGCGGTGGAGATCACGGACGAGACCGGCGCGGTCCAACGCCTTACGACCCGCGGCATCGTGATCGCCACGGGTGCGCGGCCCTTCGTCCCGCCCATTCCCGGGATCGAGGCGGTCGGCTATCTCACCTCCGACAACCTCTGGGACTTGCGCGCGCTGCCCCGGCGGCTGGTGGTGCTGGGCGGCGGCCCCATCGGCGCCGAGCTGGCCCAGGCCTTCGCCCGGCTGGGGTCGGAGGTCACCCAGGTCGAGATGCTGCCGCGCCTGCTGATGCGCGAAGACCCCGAGGTCTCGGACCTGATCGCCGCACGCTTCCGCGCCGAGGGTATTCTGGTGCTGGTGGATCATAAGGCGAAGCGGTTCCTGGTCGAGGACGGGGAAAAGATCCTGGTCACCGAGCACGCCGGAGCGGACCGGCGCATCCCCTTCGACGCGGTGCTGGTGGCGGTCGGGCGGGTGGCGAATCTGACGGGTTACGGACTGGAGGAATTGGGCATCCGCGTGGGCCGCACGATCGAGACCAACGCCTATCTCCAGACCCGCTACCCCAACATCTACGCCGTCGGCGACGTGGCCGGACCCTATCAATTCACCCACACCGCCGCCCACCAGGCCTGGTACGCCGCGGTCAATGCCCTGTTCAGCGGCTTCAAGCGCTTCAAGGCCGACTACCGCGTCATCCCCTGGGTCACCTTTACCAGCCCCGAGGTGGCGCGCGTGGGTCTCTCCGAGGCGGAGGCCCAGGCCCAGGGGATCGCCTATGAAGTGACGCGCTACGGGCTGGACGACCTGGACCGCGCCATCGCCGACAGCGACGCCCACGGCTTCGTCAAGGTCCTCACCCCGCCCGGGAAGGACCGCATTCTGGGGGTGACCCTCGTCGGAGCCCACGCCGGCGAGCTGTTGGCGGAATTCACTCTGGCCATGAAGCACGGACTGGGGCTCAACAAGATCCTCGGCACCATTCACCCCTATCCCACCTGGAGCGAGGCCGCCAAATATGCCGCCGGCGCATGGAAGCGCGCCCATGCCCCACAGACCCTGCTGGCCGCCCTGGCCCGCTTTCACTCCTGGAGAAGAGGATGAAACCGCGGGTGATCATGGCGCCATGAAGCTCGGCATCCTCATCCCCACGCGCATCCTGGTCTTCGCCAAGGCGCCGGTCAGCGGCCGGGTCAAGACGCGACTGATCCCGGCCCTGGGCGCGGCGGGTGCGGCCCGGCTGGCCCGGCGCCTGCTGGACCACACCCTGGCAGAGGCCCTGGCGGCCGGCTGCGGGACGGTAGAGCTGTGTGCCAGCCCGGATTTCAGCGCCCCGGACTGGGCCGCTGTCCCACTGCCGCCCGGCGTGACGACCAGCCTCCAGGGCGATGGCGACCTGGGCGCCCGCCTGGCCCGCGCCGCCCGGCGGCACCTGGCGCAGGGCGCCCGGGTGCTGCTGATTGGCACCGATTGCCCGGCCCTGTCGGCGGTGTGTCTGCGGGCCGCGGCCGCGGCCCTGGCCGACCACGAGGCGGCGCTCTACCCGGCGCTGGACGGTGGCTACACCCTCCTGGGCCTGCGCGCCGACCACCCCAGCCTGTTCACGGCTATCCCCTGGAGCACCGCCCAGGTTGCCGCCGTGACCCAGGCGCGGATGCAGGCCCTGGGCTGGCGCGTCTGGGTCGGGGAGGCGCTGCCGGATATCGACACACCGGCTGACCTGCTCCAGCTCCCGGAGTGGCTCCGGGAGACCGCCAACCCGGAGAAGGCAGGGGCCCGAGGCTGATCCTGGCCTTCACGCTCGTCCGCTCCCTGGCGTGAGCGCCTGGCCCCGCGCCCGCACAACCTGATGTGCGGCGGCCACCACCCGTACCGCCAACAGAGGGCCTTCCCGCGCCGCCCGATCCGGGGGCATTTGCCTACTCATTCCCCTACTCCATCAAAGCCACGGCCTTGACCTGGGCATGGACCTGCTGACCGAGGGTCAGGTCCAGGCGGTCGCGGGATTGGCGGGTGATGCGGGCCAGGATGAAGGCTGCCGCGCCGGTTCCCGCCCGGGGCCCCAGACCCAGCTTGACCAGCAGCCGGGGACCCTCGCTGGCGCCCATTTCCAGGATGCGGGCGGGCAGGACGTTGAGGATGCTGGAGGCCCCGGGCACACCGATGGCGATGCTGACATCGCGGGCCTGGATGCGCACCCGGGCGCGGGCGCCGGTGGGTCGATGGGCGCCCGGCACCCAGAGGCGGGCACCGGGGACCTGAATGTGCAGGAGTTCATACTCCGGGTCGTAAGCCAGCACCTGGCCGTCGAGAAAGCTGCTGGCCTCCTTGTCGCGGGCCAGGGGCAGATCGAGGCGCGCCAGGATGTCCTGGGCGGGACCCGCCGCCCGGATCCGGCCGTCGGCGAAGACCAGGATGTGATCCGCCAGCCGCGCCACCTCGTCGGGCGAATGGCTGACATAGAGGACCGGGATCGCCAGTTGTCGGCTCGGTGGCAGTCCCGCCAAACTGGATGTCGGAAAGCCGCCAGGGATGGGCCCCGAAGTTCACAACTGATTGATTTTAATAGGCGGCACGAGGCTTGCTAGATAATAGGCAAGTTGCTAGAGGAACCTCGGATGCCACGCGCCGTCACCATCAACGATACCACCCTCCGGGATGGCGAACAGTCCGCCGGGGTGGCCTTCTCCCTGGAGGAAAAGCTGGCCATCGCCCGGGGGCTCGCCGCCCTCGGCGTGCCGGAGCTGGAGGTCGGCATTCCGGCCATGGGCGAAGAGGAGCGGGAGTCCATCCGGGCCCTGGCGCGGCTGGATCTCGGCCCCCGCCTCATGGTGTGGGCCCGTCTTCTGCCTGCGGACATCGTCCAGTGCCGGGGGCTGGGGGTGGATCTGGTGGACCTTTCGGTACCCGTCTCGGACCAGCAGATCGCGAGCAAGCTGGGCCAGGACCGTGATTGGGTCCTGAGGCAGATCCAGCGCCAGGTGCGGGTCGCCCTCGATCTGGGGCTGGAGGTGTGCCTGGGCGCCGAGGATGCCTCCCGGGCCGATCCCGAGTTCCTGTGGGTGGTGGCCGAGACGGCCCAGGAGGCGGGGGCCACCCGTTTGCGTTTCGCCGACACTCTGGGCTTGATGGACCCCTTCGGGACTTTCGATAGCCTGCGGGATCTGCGCGCCATGGTCGATCTGGACATCGAGATGCACGCCCATGACGACCTGGGCCTGGCCACCGCCAATACCCTGGCCGCGGTCAGGGCCGGGGCGACCCACGTCAATACCACCGTCCATGGGCTGGGCGAGCGGGCCGGTAACGCGGCACTGGAGGAGGTGGCCCTGGCCCTCAAACATCTGCATGGGGTGGCGACTGGGCTGGACCTGTCGGGTTTTAGCGCGCTGTCCCGACTGGTCGCCCGGGCATCGGGTAAGCCGGTCGCCTGGCATAAGAGCCTGGTAGGGCAGGGTGCCTTCACCCATGAGGCGGGTATCCATGTGGATGGCCTGCTGAAGGATAGCCGTAACTATGAGGGCATAGATCCCGCCGAGGTCGGTCGCCAGCATCGGCTGGTGCTCGGCAAGCATTCCGGCACCCAGGGGGTGTGCCATGCCTATGCCGAATATCTGAGCCTGGTCCTGGCGCCCGAGCAGGCGGCCCAGGTGCTGCCCCTGGTCCGGCGCTTTGTGACCGCCACCAAGCGCAGCCCGGGGCCGCGGGACCTGCGGCGCTTTCTGACCGAGATCGACTCTGCCAGCCTCCATTGAGGTGGCGGTGCCGCCCGGGAGCCGAGTCCCCTGAATCCTAACCCATCCCGGAGGCGATCATGATGACCGATGACCTGGAATCCGACCTCAAGGAGTTATCCAGCGCCGAGGACTTTCTCGACTACTTCGGGATCGCCTACGACCCGCGCATTGTCCAGGTGAACCGCTTACACATCCTGCAGCGGCTCCATGACTACCTGGATGACCGTGACGAGATGCCGGACGCCGACGCTTCATGTTTTGCTTTGTATGCCAACCTGTTGCAGCAGGCCTACCAGGATTTCGTGGTCTCCGATGCCCGAAGCGAAAAGGTATTTCGGGTCTTCCAGCAGCGCCAACCCGAGCCGGTGACCATCCCCCTGAGTGACCTGCTCACGCCAGTCCCCACCGAGAGGGATGCCCATGAGACCCAGATTTGAGCTTGGCGCCGAGGTCCGTGTCTTGCGCAATGTGCGCAATGACGGCACCTTCCCGGGACTGGCCCTGGGGGCCCACCTGATCCGTCGCGGCAGCACGGGCTATGTGTGCGACTTCGGCCGCTTCCTGCAGGACCAGATCATCTATTCGGTGCACTTTCTCGCCGAGGACCGGCGGGTGGGTTGTCGCGAGGAGGAGCTGCAACCGGCTAGCGAACCCTGGATCAGCACCCGTTTCGAATTCCGTGACAAGGTCACCGCTCGCATAGCCCTGGGCTCTGGGGCGCGCGTCCTGGTGCCGCGGGGCGAGGTCGGCGAGGTCATCAAGGTCATGCGCGACACCCCGGCGGGGGTTGCCTACCATGTGGTCTTCGCGGGTTGCAATACCCTGCAGGTGCCCGAATCCGCCCTCGAGGAGTGTGTGGCGGGGCCCCTCGGCGGTGATCCATCGCCACCTCTCGGTCTTTCCCAACCCGCATGAAGGCCGTACCGGGTTCACCAAGGCTCGCCCAGGAATCGGGCGGAGAGGCCCGTGACGCCCTGTACCGCTATCATCTGCTGCGGGCCGCCAGCGAGCGTTTCCAGCGGGATCCCGGGGCCTTGGACACCCGGCAAAGAGCAGAGGCCAGCCACCAGGCCCAGCGGACCCTGGACCTGGAGAACCTGGTCCTCGGCTCCCGGGAGGCCCTCGGCGTGGTGATACCGCCGGAGCGGGTGGATAACGCCTTGGGCGAGTTGCGGGCCCGCTACCCGGACGGGGAGGCCTTCACTCTGGACATGGCGCGTAACGGCCTGACCCTCGCCTCCCTGGGCCTGGCGCTGCGACGCGAACTGGTCTTCGATGCCATTCTGCAGCGGGTCGGCGCCCGCCATCCGCCCGTCGAGGAGATCGACGTCTGGCTCTATTACGAACTGCATCGGGAGCGCCTCACCCGACCCGAGCGGCGCACGGCGCGCCATATCCTGATCACCCTGAACGAGGCCTACCCCGAGAACCGGCGCGTGGTCGTCCTGGCCCGCATCGAACACCTGGCTGATCAGTTGCGGGTGCCCGGCAGGGGGAGTGTTCGCCACTTTGCCAGCCTGGCGGAGGTCCATTCCGAATGCCCCAGCGCCCTGGAGCAGGGCCTGTTGGGTGAGGTCGAGCGGGGCAAGCTCTATCCGGAACTGGATGCGGTCCTCTTTCGACTTGCGGCGGGCCAATTCGGCGGGCCAGTGGAGACCGAACTCGGGTTTCACCTGATTTTCTGCGAACGCATCCATGCCGCCACCACCCCGGCCTTCTCCCAGGTTCGCGAGGCCATTCGGGCGCGCCTGGTGGAGCGGAGCCGGCGGGATTATCAGAAGGCCTGGCTGGCGGAGCTCCGCGAGAGTTAGGCCTGACGGGTCTTGACACTACTCAGGTCCCGCATCCTTGCGAGGATTAAGGATTGCCCCGGCTTGCTCGGAATTGATACCCAGTCCTGGTCACTCGCCGGCCTATCGCCGGAGGGTCGGGTGGGGGCTGGCGGGGGTGTCGACAGCAGGGATGCTGTCGCCAAGCCTACAGGGACGTATTCACGGCGTCCCCCGCCGCTGAGCCTGGGGCCGGGGCGCGCGGGCCTCTCCCCGGGCTGCCCGGTCATCGCCAGGGTTAATGATTGAGCTCCAGCCGTAACCGACCCCGCCCCGCGGGTGAGCGGCTACTGACCCGATCGGCCAGGTTGCGAATCAGCGTTGCCGAGATCGCCGCCATGGTTTGGTCCAGCGCCGTCTCGTCCTGGTCGCTGTCCAGCAGCGCCCGCACATCCAGGGGCTGATCCGCCTCCAAACGGATGGCTTGGCCGGGATAGTCCAAGGTCAGCACCAGGGTGTTCTCATCGAAGCGCGCCACCAGGCGGGCGGGGCCCGCCATGACCCCTTCCTGGCGCAGGATGGCCAGGGCCTCATCAATGACCAGGATGGCCCGCAGGATGACCTCGCGGCGGGCGCCCCAATCGGCGCCGCCATCCTCCAACAGGCGGCGGGCCTGTTCCGCCGGGTGGGGTCCATCCAGCTGGCACGCCACCTCTTTGGCAATGCCGATCCGAAAGATCAGATTCAACAAGATGGCGCAACAGACCCCCACCACCAGGCCCGAGCCCAGAATGGGCTTGAGGGCCAGCGGCACGGCCGCGGTCAAGGCCGGGACCATGAAGACCGCCGCCCCCGCGACCAGACCCAGGCCCACGGTCGCCCGGCGGCGGGCATTGAGCAGCCGCGACAGGACCAGTTCCGCCCCGGAAACCATCAGGTAGGCCGCGGTATAGAGGAGCAGGGCCCCGATGACCGGCTTCGGCAGCAGGATGATGCAGGTGGTGATGGCGGGCAGGCAGGCCAGGGCCATCATGACGAGGCCCGCCGCAACCCCGGCCCGGCGGGCGGCCACGCCGGTGGCATGCACCATGCCCAGATTGACGGAAGACACCGCGACCGTGGGCGTGCCGGTGAGACCACTCAAGAGGTGGCAGAGGCTTAGGCCATTCAGTAGGCGACTGATCATCGGCAGATCCGGGCGATGCCACTTAGCATCATTCATTTTGTCGATCACAATGCCGCCGCCCACGGCGTCCACGGCCACCATGATCGAGACCAGCAGGAAGGGCAAGAGGGTGGCCGCCTGCCAGCTCGGTAGGGGGGTCGGTAATGTGCGCCCGGGATGGCGAGCAGGGGGGGCGTCGCCACCTGACTCAATTCCTGGGCGCCGAACTGACCGGTCAGGATGGCCACCAGGAGTCCGACCCCCGCGCCGATGAAGAGGGCCAGGACCCGCGCACGTCCGGCGGACCAGACCAGGAGACCAACGATGGTCCCCAGGGTCGCGAGGGCAATCAGGATGCTGGGGAGGTCGAGGGGGTTGCCGGGGCCGTCCCCCAGGTCGAAGGCGCGATTTATCCCCAAGGGAATCAGGCTCATGCTCAGCAGCATCAGCAGGACACCGCTCACCTCGGCGGGGAAGAGGAGCCGCAGCACCGGCAGAAAGCGGCCCAGCACCAGTAAGGCCAGGCCCGAGGTCAGCGCCCCGCCCGCGGCGGCGCCCGGACCGGCGGCCTGCGCGACGCCAATGAAGACCGCCATGATCAAGGGGCCCGGATAAACGACCAGGAGGTGGCCGGCGCTGAAGCGGCTGGTCAGACCATTCAAGAGGGTGCCGAACCCCATGACCAGGATGCCCAGGGCCATGAACTCCCTCAGCCGGTCGCCCTCCAGGCCGATTTCCTGACCCGTGATCACGGCGTAGATCAACAGCATCAAGGCCGCCATGGCGTGTTGCAGGCCCACGCCGAACGAGATCAGCCAGGGTGGCCGATCCGCGGCCAGGTAGAGCATGTCGCGCGGCTTCTCGCGCGGGCCCTCGGCAAAGGGCGGCAACAGGCGACCGAGCAGGTCCTTCATCGTGTTTCGGTGCCGAGGTGATGGCCTGGACCAGGGTCCTCGAACTTCCCCGGTTAAGGTGGGATTCGCGAGTCTAGTCCATGGCCATTGACCGGTCAAACCAAGCGGAAGCGAGTTATGCTTGCCGGGATTGCTGGGTAAAATGATATACGAATCAAGTGCCAAGCTGACATGCGTCTCTCATTTGGACAGGCCCACGACCAGGCGGTCGCTCAGTTCGTTGTCGATGACCGCCACCACGTATTGACCATGGCGCGCCTCCCGCGCCCGGTCCACCACCAGGAGATCCCCGTCCAGGATGCCGGCCCCGTTCATGGAGTGGCCGGTGACCCGCACCTAGAAGGTCGCCGCCGGGTGGCGGACCCGCAACTTGCTTACCTCTAGCCCGAAACCTATACTTAAATTAACAAAACCCGCCAAGGCTATGCGCGTCAGCGTACCCTCAAACCGGCGGGTTACTTTTTGGCGCGGGGGTGTCGTC
>JADZBU010000251.1 GCA_020851955.1 Chromatiaceae bacterium
AGCGGCCAACGGGAGGCGAACTTGTGCCGGTCTGCAACTTGGCGGCTCCAAAGCGATGGCGAAATGCCCGTCGTGTCGATAGAAGAGGGCGGTGGAAGGTTGTTCAGGTCCGATCAGGCTCTGGACTAGGCTGACGGTTGGTGCCATCCTGCTATCCCTCTAACTTTCAGTCTAGCCTTTATGCGCTTCCCAGCATGACCCTGCCCTTTATCATACCTGTTCAGCCGCTTCGGCTTGGTCTTTGCGTGATTTATTTCGCCCTGGCGCTGGTGGCGCTGCCCGGCTGCGAGACCCACCCCGGATCGGGACAGGGGAATCCAACCGGGGCGCGCCAGGCAGAGGCCTTCGAGGTCATGGGCCAGACCGCCCATCCGCCGCCCCCGGGCGCCGAACTGATGCCGGCCATCATAGGCCCCCCGCCCGATCCCAGTGTCCAGGACCTCATCTACCGCATCGGGCCCTATGACGACCTGAAGGTGGAAGTTTTCGGGGTGCCGGAGCTCTCGACCGAGGCGCAGGTGAATCTGCAGGGCCTGATCGCCCTGCCCCTGCTGGGTCCGGTCAATGTCAACGGCCTGACGCCCGGCGAGGCGGAGGAGGAGATCAAGCGCCAACTCGCCAGCCGCTATCTGCGCGACCCCCGGGTCATCGTCTATGTCAAGAACTCGGCCAGCCTGAACGTGACCCTCTCGGGGGCCGTGGGCGGCCAGGGGCTGCAGCCGATCCGGGGGCGCAAGACCCTGACGGACATCCTGGCCCAGGCCGGGGGCGTCACGCCCCTTGGCAAGAAGAACCAGGTGGTGCTGTACCGTCGCGAGGGTGCCGCCGGCATGACCGGCGAGGGCCCGATACACGCCTATGTGATCGATTATCAGCAGATCCTGGATGGCCGGATGCGTGACCCCCTGGTGGTGGGTAACGATCACATCTACGTCCCCTCCTCGGGACTGGCGATCTTCTTCAGCCCCCTGGTCAATATCCTGCAAACCTGGGCCCTGCCCGCGGCGCGCGGGGGCTATTAGTCAGCGTCATGCCTCACCGCGCCACCGATCGCAACCTGCCCTATCCCCTCCCCCCCAACGGGGGCCAGGCCTTTACGCGCGCCTCCGATCTGGCGATGCCGCCCTTCGGCCCGGGGGGCATGGAGGACGAGCAGCCCCTGGACCTGCGGCGCTACCTGGGCATCCTGCTGCATCGCAAGTGGCTGCTGGTCTTCTCGGTGCTCCTGGCCCTCATCCTGGGCCTGGTGCTCACCATCCGGGAGACGCCCATCTACCGCGCCACCGCCGTGGTGGAGGCCAGACCTCCGGCCGCCAGTCCCTATGGCTATAACGATTACTCGACCTATGCCATCGGCCAGAATTTCCAGGGCGATCAGATTCAGCTCCTCAAGAGCGCCGCCCTCGCGGAGCGGGTCGCCCGGGACTTTCGGGTCGAGATGCCTGCGGCCAAGGGCGATGGCGGGGCGGGCGGGGGCGGCTTCTTCGCGGAACTGGCCGCCCAATTCAACACCTGGCTGGCCCGGGAGGAACCGGCCCCCCCGGCGGCCGAGTCGGTGGCGATCGCAGCGGAGGACCCCCAGGCCGCCCACCAGGCGACCATCGAGCGGGCCATTCGCGGGGGCTTGCAGGTGGTCCCGGTGCCCCAGGCCAACCTGCTGAGCCTCTCCCTGGATGACGAGAACCCGCGTCGCGCCGCCGCCCTGGTGAATGCCGTGGCCAAGACCTACGTCGCCATGAACTCGGAGCGACGCTTTCAAAACACCAACAAGGCCCAGGATTTCTACGACACCCAGGTGCGCAAGACCCGTGCCGAGCTTGAGGACCTGGAGCGCCGGCTGATCGCCTATGCCAGGGGCAAGGACCTGGTGAATCTGGATAACCTGCTGGAGACCCACGAGCAGGAGTTCAGCCAACTCAAGTCCCAGATCTTCGAGGTGGAGCAGCGGCTGTTCCAGGCCGAGGCGAAATTCCGGGCCATGCAGGCGGCCGGCGGCAGCGGCGGCGAGGATTTTCTCAAGAGCGAGGTGATCCAGCAGCTAAAGACCCGTCGGGCCCAGCTCGATGACGAATATCAACTGAACCTGAAGGTATTCCTGCCGGAATATCCCAAGATGGTGCAATTGCATGGCCAGATCGAGGCCATCGATCGGCAGATCCAGGAGGAGTCGCGGGCCATCGCCAAGGGCATCGAGATCGCCTACGAGGCGACCCGGCGGGAGCATGAGTCCCTGGCGCAACGGGTGGCGGAGGGGCGCAAGGCGCTGCTGGAGATGCGGGACCAGACCGCCGACTACAACGCCCTCAAGCGCGAGCAAGCGGCCCTGCAGGCGGTCTATGACGGCCTCATGAAGCGGATCAAGGAGGCGGGCATCGTCGCCGATGTCAGCGTCAACAATGTCTCGATCCTGGACGTCGCCACGGTCCCCTCCCAGCCCTACACCCCCAACCTGCAAGCGAACCTGACCAAGGCCCTCGGCCTGGGCCTGGTGGTGGGCGTCCTGCTCATCGTCCTGATCGAGAACCTGGATGATTCGGTCAAATCGGCGGAGGAGGCGGAGAAGTTGCTGGGGGTGCCGCTCCTGGGCGGCTATCCCCTGGTGGGGCCCCTGATGCGCCAGGACAAGTCGGACAGCGCGGCGATCCTGGAATTGCTGCGCGACCCCAAGTCAGCCCTGGCGGAGGCCGCCCGGTCCCTGCGCGCCACCCTCCTGTTCGCCTCGGCGGAGGGGGCGCCCAAGATCCTGCACTTCACCAGCGCCGCCCCTAACGAGGGCAAGTCGGTTGCCTGTTTCTGCACGGCCATGGCCTTCGCCAAGAGTGGCGCCACGGTGCTCTGCATCGATGCCGATCTGCGCAATCCCTCCCTGCACCGCCTCTTTGATGTCCCGAACAACCTGGGCCTGAGCAATCATCTCGTCTCGGACATCCAGCCCGCGGAGATCGCCCTGGCCACCGACGTGGAGGGGATGTACGTCATCACCAGCGGCCACTTGCCGCCAAATCCCGTGGAGTTGCTCTCGAGCCAGAAGATGTCGGAGCTGCTGCGCCTGGCGGCGGAGCGCTTCGACTTTGTCTTCGTGGATAGCCCCCCCATTCTGGGTCTCGCCGATGCCCCCCTGCTGTCGGCCATCGCCGGGGCCACCCTCTTCGTGCTGGAGCCCGGCAAGACCCGCAAGATCGCCCTGCGGGACAGCATGAAGCGCTTGCGCGGTAGCCATGCCCATGTGATTGGGGCGGTGTTGCAGAAGATGGACCGGCGCGGCACCGGCTATGGCTACGGTTACCAGTACAACTATCAGTACATGTATGGCTACGGCCAATCCGGCGGCCGGGATCTGGAGCCGGCCTAACCGCGCCATGGTCCCCGGATTGCCGCCCTTGCGCCAGGCCCTGCTGCTGGGGGTGCTGGCCTTTCTGGCCTGGCGTATCACGGCCCTGGGGGTCGCCAACATCCAGGTCGCGGCGCTGGACAGCCGGGGCGAGGCGGCGGTGCGGCGGGCGCTCGACTGGTATCCCGGCCAGGCCGAGGCCCTGTATCGCCTGGGTGTCAGCCTGCTCCGGGAGGATGTCGGGCGGGCCGAGGCCCTGCTCCAGGCGGCTTATCTTGCCAATCCGACCGATCCCGCCCCCCTGCAAGTGCTGGCGGGGGTGGCCCTGGCCCGGGAGGACAGCCAGCGGGCGGACCTCCTGATCCAGCAGGTGGATGCCTTGCGCCCCGTGAACCCCCAGATCCAGCGGGATCTGGGCCGTTATTGGCTGGAGCGGGGGCGGGGCGACCTTGCCTTTCATCACTGGTCCCGCGCCATCCAGGCCAATCCCGGCCTGGCGCCGGGCCTCTTCGAGACCTTCCGCGCCCTGCTGAAAGACCCGGGGATGGGCGAGGCCTTTGCGGCAATCACCCGCGACCCACCCGCCTGGTGGTTGGATTTCTTCGCGGACACGGCGACGCGGGGCCAGGAGGTGGAGACGCTGCGGCTGCTCTACCGCCTGCGGCGCGACTCGGTTGATGCCCCCTTGACCCTGGCCGAACGTCAGCAGTATCTCCAGCGGCTGCTGCGCGAGGGGCTCTACCGGGAGGCCTACCTGGCCTGGGTGAACAGCCTGAATGCCGCCCAACGGCAACAGCTCGGCTACCTCTTCAATGGCGGTTTCGAGGTGCCCCTGACGGGGCTGGGTTTTGACTGGCGGATCGCCAAGAGCGATCGCGTCGAGATCGGCCGCGCCGCCTTCGAGGGGGATAAGCGGCAGGCGCTGCGGGTGCGCTTCCGGCTCATGCGCACCCCTTTTGAACATCTGTCCCAGCCCTTGCTACTGAGCCCGGGGGCCTACGAGGTGGCGGGGACCTACCGGGGCGTCGAGCTGATGACCGACGAGGGTTTTCGCTGGGTGGCGCGGTGCCGGGTCCCGGACCACACCCTGCTCGGGGAGAGCGAGCGCATTTTCAGCGCCGAGACCTGGACCTCCTTCCGCTTTCAGATCGAGGTGCCCGAGTCCTGCGTCTATCAGGAACTGCGGCTGGTCTCGGCCGCGGGACCGACCGCGGAGACCACGACGGATGGCGAACTCTGGTTCGATGAGCTGTCGCTGCAACGCATTGACGGCCTGTCGCCCCAGGCCCGGGCGCGGATCGAGGCGGCGAGGTGGGAGGAGCAGGGCCCCAAGCCGGGGGCCGTGCCTCGCTAGGCGGCCCGCTGGGCTACCAACTGTATTCGGTGTCGGACCG
>JADZBU010000252.1 GCA_020851955.1 Chromatiaceae bacterium
ACCACCAAGCCCACCGGTGGATCGACTCCATGGTGGCATTGAAGCCCATGGTCCAGCGCCAGAAGAGGGCCGCTCTTTCCGAGGCGGTACCGCGGTCAACCACCTGATCGATCTCGCGATCGCCACCGAAGCGACTCACCGCCAGTATCGTGGCCCCATGCATGGCGAACAGCAGGGTAGAACCATAGAGGAAGGCAATGGACAGCATATGGAAGGGATTGTAAAAGAGGTTGCCGTAACGTATGGAGAAGGCAGCGGTCCAATCCAGATGCGGGAAAATACCGAAAGGCACCGCCTCCGCCCAACTACCCATCAGGACCGGGCGAATGAAGCCCAGCACCAGATAGAGCCAGATCGCCGCGGCAAAGGCCCAGGCCATGTGGGTCCCGATTCCCAGGGCGATAGCGCGCCGATAAGTCCTGATCCACCACAGAATGATGGATGCCGTCAGGAAAAAGCCCGCCATCAGCCACCAACCGCCATCATGCAGAGGCGGTATGCTCAAGCCATACCCGGGGGGTGGCGGCTCCAGCGCCAGCCACGGCAGTTGGCGCACAAACTCGATGGGGTTCCAGTCAACGGAGGCCCACATGTTGAGTCCAATGATCTCGAAGGCGATGAAGCCAAAGACCAGCGAGAAGACACCCGTGGCGCCTAGATAGACCGGACCAATCTGCGCGTCGCCGATTTTACCTGCCCAGTAGTTAAAGAAGGGCCCGCCCTGCCGTGCCCAATGACCCCCAACCAGGGGTGGGCCGGCGTGCGCTGGGGCGCGAACTTGGATCTGCGTAAAGATATTTTGATATTCAGCCATGACGATAACCCCGCGTTATGCCCAGATCGGCAGATTGAGCCACCAGTTCCACCACTCGGGCCAGCCCCGCGTCCAGAAGGGTCCGCTGAGAACGATGCAGATGGCACTCCAGAAGGCGGCGGACAGGGCGAGGAAGAGACCCAGGCGATGGATACCCAAAGCCCCGATCGAGTAGCCCACTTCGTCCCGGAAGAAGGTGTTCTCGTGCTCGGCGGTCTTGACGGGTTCACCCTTCCGGGGATTGGTGACCGACAGGATCAGGGAGCCATGCATCGACAACGCCAGGGTCGTCGTGAAGAAGAAGGTGATGGCGAGCATATGCGCCGGGTTGTAATGGAAATGCAGGAACTGATACCCGACATTGGACACCCAGTCGAGATGGCTGATGATGCCGTAGGGGAAGCCATGGCCCCAGGCACCCAACAATACCGGACGGATGACGACCAGGGTCACATAGGCGAATATCGCCACGCTGAAGGCAAAGGGCACATGGTAGCCCATGCCAAGTTTGCGACAAATCTCCACCTGACGCAGGGCCCAGGAGGCGAAGGCGCCAATGGCGCAGATGGTAATGATTTGCCAGAGTCCGCCTTCCTTGAGCGGCGCCAACCCCAGACCATAGCGCAGATCCGGCGGTGTGATATTGATCTGCCAGATATTCCAGGTCGGCCCAAGCGCCGCGCCCCAGAGAATCAATAAGGTCCCCAGCACGGCGAAGAAGATCGTTGTAACTCCGAAGAAGCCGACATAAAAAGGCCCCACCCAGAAGTCAAAAAGATCTCCTCCGATCAGCGTTCCTCCACGAACGCGGTATTTTCTTTCAAAACTCAACATGGCCATGGTGTAACCCTCTGATCGGGAGGCGCCAGTCGGGCTGCCTCCTGTTAACGGCCCGAGCAGCGAACAGGGCGTGGCGGCTGGTGGCTGCCTCGCTCGCTACTCTCGCCGATGAAACTACTTGGCCGGCGGCGCCACGTAATGGACGGCGGTGGGGGCGCCCTTGGTTCCAACGCCCTCGAGCCAGTTGAACCGGTCCGTACTGAGCAAGAGGGTGTGGATCACCACGGCCAGAAAGATCAGGAAAGCGGCCAAGCCCACCAGCACCAGGCGTGGATCGAAGATCAACCAGACCTTGTACATTCTGTTCACGAGCGCATCTATCATTTGTTGCTCCCCACATAAATAAAAGTATTGATGGAATCAGCCGTTTTCAGAACCAGGGACGCCACATATAGACCAGGATGTGGGCTACCGCCGCAACCGCCGTAAAAGCGAGGAAGCTGGACACAAACACGCCGTGGAACTCCTTCGCCTCGTTATCCGTCAGCCCGGAAAGACTCGTTTTTTCTTCGCTCATCATGCTTTCTCCCGATCTCAGAATGACCATGCTGTCGTTACCACGCTCAATCCGCGTGGCCAGGATCGCCACGACGCCATACGTCATGGCACCGGGCCCCCTGACACAGCCAGGCGCTAGACCCTAATTGCCCCCGTCCACCCGCGCGGCCAGACGGCATTATCGTTTCCCCCGCTCGCGGCCCTTAGCCTAGGACGCCCATCCCAAGGTGGCGGAGGAATTCGCCACCCGTAGCCGCGTTACGCGCCGCTCGCCCGCCGTCCTGGCCCCCTGTTCCACGGCCTCGCGCAAGCGCTGGGCGGCGGAGATGCGGATCAGCATGGGCTGGCCTTGAACCAGGTCGTCCAGCAGCGCCTTGGCATCCGCGTCCCAGGGCAACTCCTCGTACAGCCTGGACGGGGTGGCATCCACCTTATCCAGGTCAGTCCCGAGGGGCAGGATGTGGAAGAGGGCGTCGTACAAGGCGTTGCACACCTCCTGCACCAGATAGGTCGCCCCACCGTAGCCCATGAAGGGGGTGCCGGTGTGGCGCCGGATCAAGGTTCACGGGAAGGAAGCCGGGATATAGGCGGTGCGCGCGCCGGCTTCCGCCAGATACATGCGCTCGTTGTAACTGCCGAACAGGATCAGGGGCGCCCGCTCCCGCGTCGCCAGCCTTACCGCGTCGTTGTCCGTCTTTTCGCCCGGGCGCCGGGTGAAGGCGAAGGTACAGGGCAGCCCCATCTCATCGCCCAGGAAGCGGCAAAGCCCGCGGGTGTAGGTCTCCCCCGCCACCACGGCAAAGCTGGCCGTGGCGAAAAAGTCCTGGGTGACCGAACGCCACAGATCCCAGAGCGGCTTGAGCGTCGTTTTCTTTTCCCGCTCGATAAAGGGCTCCGGGTCCAGGCCCAGAACCTCGCCGAGGGCGCGCAGGAAGCGCGTGGTGCCGTGGAGGCCCATGGGGGCCTGGAGGTAGGGCCGTTCCAGGGCCTCGCAGAGGGTGCGCCCGAATTCGCGATAGAGGCA
>JADZBU010000253.1 GCA_020851955.1 Chromatiaceae bacterium
AGTTACCAGGATTACCTGATCCAACCCTGGGGTGGCGAGACCCGCCTGCTGGAATTGCGCCTTGGAGAGCGCCTGATAGCCTTGGCCGTTACCGACTGCTTGCCGAATGCGCTGTCCGCCGTCTATACCTTCTTCGATCCCCAGGCCGCCGCCCGCGCTCCAGGCGCTTACGCCATTCTGAGCCAGGTCGAACTCGCCCGCCGCCTGGGGCTCCGGTATCTCTACTTGGGCTATTGGATCCAGGACTGCCGCAAGATGGCCTACAAGGACAGATACCGGCCCATCCAGGCCCTGATCGGCGAGCAGTGGCAAGAATTCGGGCGTGGGCAACCCATCCCTGACCAAGGCGGGTAGGCGTTAGGTAACCGGAGCCTGTCAAACCCCCGGCCTATAGCGGCAGGAGGGTCGGAGCCAGAAACCCTTAGCCCGGCCCCAGCAAGCGGGTGGTGACCCCCACCGTCAGCCGGTGATGCCCGCCCCCGCGAATCACGCCCCGCAGGGGAGCGACATCACCATAATCCCGACCGACCGCCAGGCGGACATGGCCGCTGGCGGGCACCACATCGTTGGTCGGATCCAGGTCGAGCCAACCATCGGCGGGTATGCCTGGCGTACCTGGCGCATAAACCTGCACCCAGGCATGCGAGGCGTCAGCCCCGACGAAGAGCGGTCCATCTCCCGAATGGGTGCGTAGGTAGCCGCTGACATAGCGGGCCGGCAGCCCCAGCATGCGCAGCGACCCCGCCATCAGGTGCGCGAAATCCTGGCAGACCCCCCGGCGTTGATCAAAGGCCTCTTCCAGGGGCGTGTCTATCTCGGTGCTGCGCGCCTCGTACTGGAAATCGGCATGGATGCGGTGCATCAGGTCCAGCGCCCCCTCCGCCACCGGCCGGCCCGGGGGGAACGACGGCTGCGCGTACTCCCGCAGGGCCTCCAACCGCGGCACATAGGGGGAGGGTTGCACGAACTCCACCGCCGGATCGAAGGGCGCGCGCGCGACGTAACGCAATCGATCGCGCACCTGCCGCCAATCGGGGGCGGCCTCGGGCTGGAGCAACCCAAAGCGCGGCGATACCCGCAGCCGGGCATGGGCTCGCACCCGCAAGACCCGGTGGGCTTGCTGGAGCGTGAAGTGGCAACAGGCATTACCGAACACATCCGTGCCATCGCGGCATTGAGCAGGAGCGGGGTCCACGTCCAGGCTGTAAGCGTTCAAAATTTGATAGGCGTCGGTCAGGGGCCGCAGATAGGCGAGGTGATGGGCGAGCGAGACCGGCGCCTCGTACTCGTAGCAGGTTTCATGCAGGACATCCAACGCCACCCCACCAGGATCATCCCCGGCGGGCCTGGACTCGCCCGTCTCGGGAGTAGGGTCCAGTACGCTCATGTGTGCCGCACCTGATCCGGGCCGTCCGCCAGCGCGAAATAGCGGTGGCCAATTTCTTCGCCCAAGGAGAGCGCCAAGCGGTTCAGGCGCCGCGCCACTTCCAGCAAGAGCTTAACCAGACCCGCGTCGTCCAGATCACGCAGGTCCTGCAAGGCAAACCCCACGCCCGCCCGCGGCAGCCATGACTGGATGGGAGCGAGGGCTTGCTTGCTACCGGGCAGCTTCGAGAGTTCGGTCCCCAATCGCCGCAGCACGCCCGCGAAGGCCCGGGGGTTGGTGTCATCTAGCACCAGCAAATCCACCAAGGCCAGCAAGTCTTCATGCCGCTGATAACGAGCACGATACGTGATAGTACTGTCGAAAAGATCCAGCAGGGCTTCCACGCCATCGGCGCCACCCAGGGCGCCGGCTTCCAGGAAGTCATCCAGGCACTGGGTGAGGCCGACCAGCCGCTCCAGGAGGCGACCCACGGTGAGGAAGCGCCAGCCATGATCCCGGATCATGCGGTCGGACTGGGCGCCCGTGGCCGCCGCCAGTTGCAACGCCAACCGATCCAGGGCCGCGGGCACCCGCGCCCGCGCGGGCAAGTCCCCACCGGAATGGGCGAGTGACGAGGTGAAGGCGGCGCGCATCGTCCGGATCAGGCCCCACTGCTCGGGCGAAAGCCGGTCACGCAAGGCATGGGAGGTACGCTCCAGGGCACCCAGGTTAAAGGCAATGCTGAAGGCATCCTGGTCTTTGGCCAGGCCCGCCAGCAGGGCGCGTTCGTAGAGCCGGGGGGCCTTTACCAAGGGGGGTACTCCCGGGGGCACCAGGCCGACACGCCCTCCCTGCATCGACAAGGCACGCGGCAGGGCCCCGCGGGACATGCCATCGGCGGCGGCGGTCAGGCGCAGCGTGGCGCGCGCGAGGCGCACCAGATGTTCGGTCCGTTCCGTGTAGCGTCCCAGCCAGAAGAGATTCTCGCCCGTGCGGCTACTAACGGGGCGACGCCGACCCTGCACATCGTCCACGGACAGGCGGCCCGGCAGCATGGAAAAGTGATCCACCGGCCCATCGGTCAGGACCCAGGTGTCCAGACTGGTGCCGCCGCGCTGCATCGAGACGCTGGCCTCCGCGCCCTTGGCGACACGCGTCATACCACCGGGCAAGAGCCGCCAACGCCCTTCACCATCGGCGATGGCATAGACCCGCAACAAGGCCGGGCGGGGCGTCAGGGTGCCCTCGCCCCAGATAGGCGCGCGGGAAAAGGGCAGGCGGCTCTGCACCGTCCAGGCATCCGGATCCAGCTCGACCG
>JADZBU010000254.1 GCA_020851955.1 Chromatiaceae bacterium
AACCCGGACGACCCGGCAGGAGGTCTTTGATGCGGTCCCATTGGTCGTCACGTAGGGCATAGCGGCGCGGGGTCATTATGGGGTTCCTCAAGTGGTTTTCAGGTGGGGCAAGCGGCGATATTCCCATGCAATGAGGATTGATGACACCCCCTAGGACAGGATGCCAAGGATCAACCGGTTAGCGGGTGAGCAGCTTCTCGACTGGGCTGCGGGTTTGACCGGTTGGCGATGAGAACCGCGACTGCCCCCTATTCCCGATCCAACCCCAGCGCCAGGTCGGCGGCGATATCATCCACATCCTCCAGCCCGACGGCAACGCGGATGAGGCCTTCGCCGATACCGGCGCGGGCGCGTTCCTCGGCGCTCAGGCGGCCGTGGGTGGTGGTGGCGGGATGGGTGATGGTGGACTTGGTGTCACCCAGGTTGGCGGTGATGGAGAGGAAGCGGGTGGCGTCGATGACTCGCCAGGCGGCCTCCCGGCCGCCGCGTACCTCGAAGGCGACGATGCCGCCGCCGGTGCGCTGCTGGCGGCCGACCAGGTGGTGCTGGGGGTGGGAGGCTAGGCCAGGGTAGTGGACGCGCTCAACGGCGGGGTGGGCGGTCAGCCACTCGGCCAGGGCCTGGGCGGCGCGGGCATGGGCCAGCATCCGCAGTTCCAGGGTTTCCAGGCCCTTGAGAAAGACCCAGGCGTTGAAGGGGCTCATACTGGGGCCAGCGGTGCGGATGACGCCCAGGACCTCCTCGCCGACCCGTTGGGCATCGCCGACCACGGCCCCGCCCAGACACCGCCCCTGGCCGTCCAGGTACTTGGTGGCGGAGTGGATGACCAGGTCGGCGCCCAAGCTCAGGGGCCTTTGCAGGGCGGGGGTGCAGAAGCAGTTGTCCACCACCAGGAGGCAGCCGTGGGCGTGGGCCAGGTCCGCCAGGGCGCGGATGTCGGCCATCTCCGTCAGGGGATTGGAGGGGGTCTCCAGAAACAGCAGCCGGGTGTTGGGCTGGATGGCCGCCGCCCAGGCGTCCAGATCCGGCAGATCCACGTAGCTGGTCGCCACGCCGAAGCGGCCCAGATACTTGTTGAAGAGGACCGTGGTGCTGCCAAAGATGGCGCGGGAGGAGAGGACATGGTCGCCGGCCTTGAGCAGGCCCAGGCAGGTGGCGAGGATGGCGGCCATGCCGGAGGCGGTGGCGACGCAGCTCTCGCCGCCTTCCAGGGCCGCCAGGCGTTCCTCGAAGGCCCGCACCGTGGGATTGGTGAAGCGCGAGTAGATGTTGCCCGGCGCGTCCCCGGCAAAGCGCGCCGCCGCCTCGGCGGCGGTGGCAAAGACGAAGCTGGAGGTGGCGAAGATGGGCTCGCTGTGCTCCCCTTCCGCCGTGCGATGGTGGCCGGTGCGGATCGCCCGGGTGGCGAAGCCCGGGCTGTTCAGGGGGTCCGAATCAGGCATTGTTATAGAGCTCGATGCCGGACTCGCAGGGACTGTGCCGGCTTTCCTGGGCGACATCATTGCGCATGGCCTCCAGTTGCCGGAGATAGACCTCGGTCACGTCACCCGTGACATAGTCGCTATCGAAGACCGAGGTATCGAAGCGGTCCACGTCGCTCTTGCCCTTTTTCTGGACGGCATCGATGAGGTCCTCCAGATCCTGGAAGATGAGGCGGTCGGCGCCCAGGACCTGGCGGATTTCCTCCTCGGTACGGCCATGAGCGACCAACTCGCTGGCGGCCGGCATGTCGATGCCATAGACGTTGGGATAGCGCACCGGCGGCGAGGCGGAGGCGAAATAGACCCGGCGGGCGCCGGCTTCCCGCGCCATCTGGATGATCTGCTGGGAGGTGGTGCCCCGCACGATGGAATCATCCACCAGCAGGACATTCTTGTTACGGAATTCCAGGCCGATGGCGTTGAGTTTCTGGCGCACGGATTTCTTGCGCACCTGCTGGCCGGGCATGATGAAGGTGCGGCCGATATAGCGGTTCTTGATGAAGCCCTCGGCGTAACTTACCTCCAGGGTCTGGGCGAGCTGGAGCGCCGCCGTCCGGCTGGTGTCCGGGATGGGGATGACGACGTCGATGTCATGATCATCCCCCCACTCCCGCCGGATCTTGGCCGCCAGCCGCCGCCCCATGCGCGAGCGGGCCTTGTGGACGGAGATGTTGTCGATGAAGGAGTCCGGCCGGGCGAAATAGACGAACTCGAAGATGCAGGGCGAGAGGACGGGCCGGGGGGCGCACTGGTGCTTGAAGAGATGGCCCTTGACGTCGATGAAGACGGCCTCGCCCGGGGCGATATCGGCGATCAGCTTGAAGCCGAGGGTATCCAGGGCCACGCTCTCCGAGGCGATCATGTACTCGTCCCCCAGTGCCGTCTCGCGCTTGCCATAGACGACGGGGCGGATGCCATGGGGGTCGCGGAACCCAATGACGCCAAAGCCGGGGATCATGGCCACCGCCGCGTAGCCGCCCTGGCAACGCCGGTGGACGCGGGTGATGGCGCGGAAAACATCCTGCTCGTCGATGCGAAGCTTGCCCTCGATTTGCAACTCGTGGGCCAGGACGTTGAGGAGGATTTCCGAATCCGATTCGGTATTAATGTGGCGCAGATCCTCGGCGAAGAGGTCGTGCTTGAGGGCGTCGGCGTTGGTCAGGTTACCGTTATGGGCCAGGACGATGCCGTAGGGCGAATTGACGTAGAAGGGCTGGGCCTCGGCGGAACAGGAGACGCCGGCGGTGGGATAGCGGACATGACCCAGCCCCATGTTGCCCCGCAACTGGATCATGTGGCGGGTTTGGAAGACATCCCGGGCCAGGCCCATAT
>JADZBU010000255.1 GCA_020851955.1 Chromatiaceae bacterium
ATGCCTGTTGAAGAGGAGCCACCTATGCCCAATGTCGGCGAGCCCCCCATATCCGCTAACGAGGAGACCCCTATGTCCGCCAAGGAAACTAAAGAAAAACCCACCAAGCAATTGGGAACCCTGGTCCGGGAGTTGGCGGAGGCCGCCAGGATCCAGGTCGAGGTCGCCCTGGCCCAGGAGAAGGTGGCCCGCGCCCAAGCCGAGGCCCAGGCGGAGACCGCCACCGCTCGCGCCCAGGCCGCCAAGGCCGAGGCCCAGGCCGCCCAACTCCAGGCCGAGGCCCAGGCCAAGTCCGCCCAGGCCCATGCGGAGGTCCAGAACGCCCTCAAGCAGGCCGCCGAGGCCCGTGAGCAGGCTGAGGCGAGCCGGCGCGAGGCCCAGGCCCTGATCGAGCGCATCAAGGCCGAGACCCGGACCGAGGTCGAGGCCATCCGCAAGGCGGCGGCGGCGGAGAGCGAGCGAGCGCGCCAGGAAATCCTGGCCCAGGCGGCCAAGAAGATCGCCGATGCCCAGGCCCAACTAGAACTGGAGGCCCAGGCCCAGGCCGAAACCGCGGCGGCCCAGGCGGAGACGGCCCGCGCTCAGGCCAAGACCGCCGAGGCCCAGGCGCGCACCGCCCAGGCCCTGGCCCAGGCCAGTGCCCAGGAACAAAGCGAGGCGGCCCGGGCCCTGGATGATGCCCGGCAGGCCCAGGAGCGGCTGAACGCGGCGGAGGATAAGGCCCGCAAGGCCCTGGAGCGTGCCAAGACCCTGGCCGAGGGGGGAGCCGAGATCACGGCGCCTGACGCCTCCCCAGCCGCCAATACCGCCGCCCTCCGCGGCGCCTCCTCCAGCCCCCATCCCAGCCAAGCGCCCGCCCGGCCCGCCGCCCCCAAAAACCCTCTCATCCGCCCCGCCGTCCCCTCCGGCCGGAAAAACTAAAGCGGCCAACCCGCTAAAAGGCGCCGCGCGCGAGCCTCCGCGCGCCGGCGCCGCCCCCCCTTCCCCCTCGCCCGATGCCCCGGCCCGCCCCTCATCCGGCCCGGAAGCACTGATTTGTTGAGCGAGGGCAAGGCGCAAGTTCGGTGGGTTCGTGTATGGTTGCCGTTTTCGCCAACCTAGGGACTGCCGCGATGGACGTGGAACTACTCGAAATCCGCGATTTCCTGGCCTGCCACCACCCCTTCGACCTGCTGCCGGCGGGGGCACTGGACCGCCTGCCTAAAAAGCTGACGGTACGCTATTTTCGGCGCGGACTGGAATTCCCACCCAAGGACGCGGATCAAGCCTACCTCTACATCCTCCGGCGCGGCGCCGTGGAGTTACGCAACCCCGGTGGCGATCTGCTGAGCAAGCTCGCCGAGGGCGATCTCTGCACCACGGCCTGCCTCAAGATTGATGTGACCCAGACCCTCACGGGGACGACCGCCGAGGATACCCTCTGCTACCTCCTGACCTGCGCCGATCTCGCCAAGCTGCGGGAGGATTATCCGGATTTCGCCACCTTCTTCGATCACTCCCAGCGCGAGCGGCTGCGCAAGGCCCTGGGCCTGTTGCAATTGGAACCGTCCAATAGCGGCGGCAACCTGATGACGGTCAACATCCACGACTTCGTCGCCGGTCGCAAGGTCACCAGCGTCCCGCTCGAGGCCAGCATTCGCGCGGCCGCCATCGCCATGAGCGAGTCCCGCGTCGCCTCCATCTTCGTCATGGACGGGGAACGTCTGGCCGGCGTCATCACGGACCGCGACCTGCGCACGCGCTGTATCGCGGCGGGCCTCTCCTTCGAGGAGCCGGTCACCCGCATCATGACCACCAACCTCCATACCATTACCAGCGGCACCCTGGCCTTTCACGCCCTGATCACCATGACCCGGCTGAATGTCCACCACCTGCCGGTGCTGGAGGATGGCCGGGTCATCGGCATGCTCTCCACCTCCGACCTGGTCCGCTTCCAGAGCGCCAACTCGGTGTACCTGGTCGGTGACATCCGCAAGGCCAGGGACCTGGAGGCCCTGATCGCCCTCAGTGCCAAGGTGGCCGACCTGCAGGTGCATCTGGTCCGGAGCGGCGCGACCACGGATCAGGTGGGCCAGGCCGTCAGCGCCGTCACCGACGCCATCACCACGCGGCTGGTGGAGATGGCGGAGCGGGAACTGGGGCCCCCGCCAGTGCCCTACGCCTGGATGGCCGCGGGCTCCCAGGCCCGGCGCGAGCAATCGTCTCATTCCGACCAGGACAACGCCCTGCTCATCGCCGACCACATGAAGCCGGAGGACGACGCCTACTTCGCCGCCCTGGCCCGCATCGTCAATGATGGCCTCAACGCCTGTGGCTATGTTTACTGCCCCGGCAACGTCATGGCCTCCAATCCCAAGTGGCGCCAGCCCCTGCGCATCTGGCGCAAGTTTTTCAATTCCTGGATCGAACGGCCGGAGCCCATGGCGCTGATGCATTCCAGCATCTTCTTCGACCTGCGGGCGATTCACGACCCCGAGGGCATGGTCGAGGAACTCCGGGAACATGTCCTGGACCTTTGTCGCGCCAACCGCATCTTCATTGCCTACATGGTGGCCAATGCCCTCAAGCACCGGCCGCCCCTGGGGTTTTTCCGCAATTTCGTCCTCGTCAGCGGTGGCAACCACGACAAAACCCTGGACCTCAAACATCGCGGCACGGTGCCCATCATCGACCTGGCCCGCGTCTATGCCCTGAGCACCGGCCAGCCGGCCGTCAACACCACCGAGCGTCTGGAGCAGGCCGCCAAATCCCAGGCCGTGAGTCAGGAGGGGGCGGCCAATCTCATCGATGCGCTGGAGTTGATTGGCGCCCTCCGCCTGCGCCACCAGGCCGAGCAGTTGCGCAAGGGCCAAAAAG
>JADZBU010000256.1 GCA_020851955.1 Chromatiaceae bacterium
CATGGGCCTTGTTGCCGACGCCGATCACGGCGACGACGCGGCCATCGACCACTAGCGGCACCGTGGCCTCGCGCACCAGGGGGGCATGGCCCTCCGGCATGCCCTTCTTGTGCGGCAGGCTGGCGTAGTCGTTGTGGATCACCGGCTGGCGCTGGAGGATGCAGTCCACCCAGACGCCGGCCCCGCTCACCGGGTAGTGCAGGCTGTTGCCCTCCGCCAGGCACATCTCGGCGCGAGTGCGGCTGGACCAGACTTGCAGCGAGACCTCTTGCTCGTCCTCGGAGACAAAATGCATAAAGCCAATCTGGCTATGGGTCAGTTCCTCGGCGACATCCAGGGCCGTGACGAGGATCAACTCCTGATCGTCCAGGCCGACCATTTCCAGGAGGCGTTGGCGCAGTTCGGACAGGCGCTGGCTGCGCTTGCGCTCGCCGAGATCCATGTGGGTACCGATGATGCGCGGGGGCTGGAGGGGCGTGCCGTGCGCATCCCGCGCCAGGGTCGCCCGGGACAGAATATCCACCCAGTGCCCCTGCTTGTGGCGCAGACGAAACTCGATCTCATAGCACCCGACGGGATTGGCGCGGTAGTCGGCGCCGTAGGCCGCGACGCGTGCCCGGTCCTCCGGGTGCAGTAGGGCCGTCCAGGTCGCCGCCGACGGCAGGAGCTCCTCCGCCTGGTAACCCAGCATCCTCAGCCAATCGGCGGACCAATAGACCTCGTCGCTGGCGAAATTCCAGTCCCAGACCCCCAGCCCCGCCCCCTGGAGGGCGAAGGACCAGCGCTCCTCGGCCTCCGCCAGCCGGTGGGTCAGGGTCTTGAGGGCGGTGATGTCGTGGCCGACTCCGAAGAGCCCGATAATCCGGCCGCTGGCATCCACCAGGGGGGTCACGAGGGTGCGCAACCAGCGTGGGGTGCCATCCGCCCCGGTCACCCGGGCCTCGTGGCGTCGGGGTTCACCCTGGGTGATCACCTCCCGGTCATGGCGCATCATCTGGGCGACGAGATCGGGCGGGAAGCGGGGGTCCCGATCCCCCCGGCCGATAATCGCTTCTTCCGGAAGCCCCAGCAACTGACGGCAGGCCGGGTTGACCAGGCGATAGGTCAGCTCCAGGTCCTTGACATAGACGATGTCCGGCGTGGTGTCGAAGATAGCCCGCAGGGTGACATGCTCCTGTTGCAGGGCGAGCAGGTCCTGGTAGGCCCCGGCCGACTCGCGGGGTCCTGGCGGGGATGGGTCCGAGGTGGCCGGGGTTGGGGATGGCTGTGGGGAGGTGGGGTCGATCACGATAGGCTGTTATCAATCAAGGCGAGGGATGGGTGCCTCGGGGCGCGGCCCGCCGAGGCGGGAACCGGTGGCCAGGAGGTCGAGGATGAGGATGATGGCCCCCGCCGGATCCCCGGCGTTGGCCAGGGCCCGCACCAGGGGCAGGCGCAGGCGGGCCGCGATCAGGGGCGGCAGGGGCTGGATGGCGCCGGCGTCCAGCCGGACCCGGTCAAGGGGTTCCTGGACGCGCAGCCCCAAGCCGGGGCTGGCCCCTCGCAGGGCCAGGCGGCGGAACCGGGCCGGGGCGGCTGGCTCCCCGGCCGAGCCCGAGGTCGCGGCGGGCAGCTCCAGGAGATCGCCGACCGCGGGGGCCTCGGGGTCGGTATCCGGCCCCAGCCCCGCGACCTGGCTGGCCGGGACGGCGAGCCGCAAGGGGCCCCAGCGGAACAGCACCAGGTCCAGGCCGGAGATGGCCCCGGCCCGGTCGGGCTTCCGGTCGGCCGCGGGGGTGGCGGGTGCTCCGGGGGCTGTCATAGGCGCCCGTCCCGCCAGGCCTGAAAGATGCGCGCCATGTCCAGCGCCAGGACGAGGCCTTCCGGCCGCTGGCAGACACCGGTCACCAGTCCCTGGAGGCGCTCCGGCAGGTTGTCCGGCGGGGCCAGCAGGCTCTCCAGGATCACCGGGGTGACGTCCGCGACGCGATCGACCCGCAGTCCGCTCTCCTCGTCCCCGACCCGTCCCAGCAGGATGGCGGTATGGCGGGTCAGGGGGTCATGGGCCGCGCCCAGCAGGTCACCCAGGCGCAGGACGGCGCAAATGTTGCCGCGCACGTCCATGACCCCCTCCACGGCGGGCGGGCAGCCCGGGACCGGAAAGATGGGCGCCAGCGGCAGAATCTCGGCCACCTGGGCCCCCGGCAAGGCGAAGTAGTGGTCGCCGATGGCGAAGACGACCAGTTGGATCCTGGCCGCGTCCACGTCCACGATCTCCTGGCGCCCCGCGCGGCGTTGGGCCAGGATGAGATCCAGGTCATCGCCGGGCGCGGGGTCGTACGGCGCGGTCGTGGGATCGCTGACCGGACCGGCCTCGGGCTCAGTGCCCATAAGCGACCTCGTCGGCGCGCGGGGTCGCGACCGCGGCGGGGTCCGGGCTGGACCGGGGGTAGATGCTCGGGGAGGCGGCGATCTCCACCCGATCGCGTCCGCCACCCTTGGCCCGATAGAGGGCCAGGTCCGCGGCCTCCAGCATGGCCTCGGAGGTCGAGAAGCGCGGGAAGCCGGCCACCCCGGCGCTGAAGGTGCAGGTAAAGGTGGCGTCGCCGGCATAAAAGATGACCTCGGCGAAGCTGCGGCGGAGTTGATCCAGGATCACCTTGGCCTGGGCCTCGCCGACCCCGGTCAGGATCACCGCGAACTCCTCCCCGCCATAGCGTCCCACCACGTCGCACTCCCGCAGCCGCAGGCGCAGGCCCCGGCTCAGGGCCATCAGGACCTGGTCCCCCGCCGGGTGGCCATAGGTGTCGTTGACCCGCTTGAAGCGATCCACGTCGATCATGGCGTAACAGAAGGCGCCCTGATCCCGCCGGCCGTTGGCCGCCTTGAGTTCCAGGAACTGCATGATGGCGTTGTGGTTGAAGAGCCCGGTGAGGCCGTCGCGCACCATGAGGGCGTGCAGGGTGCGCATCCGCTCCGCGCGCAGGGTGACCTCCGAAATCAGGCGCCGGGGGTCCACCGGTTTGATGAGAAAGCCGTCGGCGCCCACCTCCAGGGCCTTGATCTGGCGCTCCCGGTCCGTCTCCGAGGACACATAGATGATGGGCAGGCTCACATGGCCGGGCATCTGGCGCAGGACCTGGGCCAGCTCCGGGCCCGAGCACTCGGGCATGTAGAGGTCCATCAGCACCAGGTCGGCGTTGAAGCCCTTGAGCAGGCTCGGCACCTGGGCCGGGTTGGTGGCCACCACCGTGATCATGCCGGCCTCTTCCAGGATGAGGGCGTGGAGGGCGGCGAGCTCGGGGTCGTCATCGACCACCAGGACATGAAAGGGCAGGGGGGACTCGCGGTTGGTGAGGGCGTCCAGGAACTCCACGATCTCGGTGGTCTTGACCGGCTTGGTGCAGTAGGCGCTGCCGCCGGCCTTGACGGCCTGCAGCCGCGCCTGGAAGTCGTCGCGACTGGAGATGAAGATGCTGGGGATGCGGCGTCCGGTGGCGGTCACCAGGGCGGCCAGGGTCTCGGGCCCGGCGTTTTCACCCTCCGGGAACATGACGTCCATGATGACCGTGGCGGGCGGATCCCCCGCCACCGCCGCCGGCAGGTCCGCCAGGCTCTTGATGGCCCTGACCTGGTAGCCGAAGCAGGCCAGTTGGGCGCACAACTGCTCAGCCAGGTCCCCGTCGTCGTCGCACAGCAGGATGGGGCGCTCGCCGCGGGGGTTGGCGGCGGGGTCACCGGTCACCAGGGCCGCGGGTATCCCGGGCTCGGGGCTGGGCGCGGCCATGGGCTCGAAGCCGAGGCGTTCCCCGGGGCCGGCGCCCGCCGGCTCCAGGTCCGCCTGGGCCAGCCGTTCCAGCAGGTCGCTCAGGGTCGCGAGGAGGTCCGGGGTCACCGGCTCCTGGGTCGCCAGGGCGGCCTTGACCAGTTCATCGGCCTCCCGCGCCCCCTCGCTGATCCCCAGCAGGCCGAAGGAGCCGCTGCTGCCCTTGAGGGTGTGCAGGACCAGCTCCAGGCGCGCCAGGTCGTCGCGACCGGCCGGGCCGGGCTGGATCGCCGCCAGGCGCGCCCGGGCCTCCGCCAGCCGCGCGGGCAACTGGGCACGGAATGCCTCCCGCAGACGCGCCTTGCGCGCCTGAAAGCCCTCGGAGGGTGGGGTCGCCATAAGCCTGTGTCCCTGGTTATTGTTATTCAGACGAAAGCCGGTTCATGTCAGGTCCCCGCCAGCGCGGCCACCAGGGCCGGGAGGGTCTCCTCCAGGTCGCCATCCTTGGGCAGCACACCGGACAGCCCCGGGTGTCGAGCCCGCAGGGGCTCGGGGTCATCGCCGGTCAGCAAGATAAAGGCCACCTCCTGGCCCTGGTCGCGCAGTTCCTGGAAGAGTTCCAGCCCGCTCACCAGGGGCATGTTGAGGTCCGAGATCACCAGCTCGATCCCCGCCCCGGGCCCCAGGCACTCCAGGGCCGCGATGCCGTTCTCCGCCAGTTGGCACTCATGGCCGCAGTCCTCCAGCAGGGCCCCGACGAGCTCCCCCGCCAGGGGGTCATCATCGACGATCAGAATCTTCATGGGTCTCCCAAGAGGGTGTGCAGGGTATCGAGCAGACTGGATTGGTCGAAGTCGCCCTTGATGATGTAGGCATCGGCGCCGACCTGGACGCCCCGGCGCTTGTCTTCCTCCCGCTCGCGGGAGGTGATGATGATAATGGGCGTGGTCTCGTAGTGGGCATGGGCGCGCAGGCGGGCGGTGAGGGAGAAGCCGTCCAGCCCCGGCATCTCCACATCGGTGAGGATCGCATTGTAGCGACCCCCCAAGGCCTTTTGCCAGCCATCCAGGCCGTCCTCGGCGGTGGTGACCCGGTAGCCGTAGGCCTCCAGCACCTCCTTGACGATCTCCCGGGTGTTGAGGGAATCATCCACCACCAGGACGCGCCAGGGCTCGCCGCGGGGTGTTGCCCCCGGGGCGGGCGCCGTGCCCCGGGTCGTCGTCTCGCCCCGCTGGCGACGGGCCAGGTCCATGAGTCCCGGGGCCTGGAGCACGCTGACCAGGGCCTGATCGCCGGTGACCACGATGCCGCTCACCAGACCGCAGCCGCGCATCTGAGCGGGCAGGCTCTTGATGACCATGTCCCGGGCGTCCTCCAGGCCGTCGATCACCAGGCCCAGCTTGGCATGGCGCACCCCGATGACGACCGCCAGTCGCACCCCCCGGTCCCGGGGCCCGGGCCGCCTGGCCTCGAGGCCCAGCAACTCCGCCAGGGGGACCAGGGGAATGAATTCGTTGCGCAGCACCACCGCCGGGCGCCCGGCGACGCGGATGGTATCCCCGGGGGTGACCCGGATCAGCTCGACCACCTGCTGGGCGGCGAGGCCGAAACGCTGCCCGCCGCTGGTGAAGAGCAGGACCCGCATCTGGGCCAGGGACAGGGGCAGATTGAAGGTGAAGCGGCTGCCCTCGCCGGGACGGCTGACCAGGGACAGGGCGCCGTGCAGCTCGTCGATGACGGTGCGGCGGATCACGTCCATGCCGACCCCCCGTCCGGACAGGTCGGTGATGATGTCGCTGGTGCTGAGGCCGGGTTCGTAGATGAGTTCCCAGACCTCCTCGTCGGTCAGGGTCGGGGCCCGGGCGGGATCGAGCAGGCCCTTATGGATGGCCTTGGCGATCAGGCGTTCCCGGTTCAGGCCCCGCCCGTCGTCGCTCACCTCCACCACCACCCCGCCCCCGGCGTGGCGGGCGCTCAGGCGCACCCGGCCTATCGCGGGCTTGCCCGCCGCCCGCCGCTCCGCCGGGTCGTCCAGGCCATGGTCCACGGCATTGCGCACCAGATGGACCAGGGCGTCGCCCAGGCGCTCGATGATCTGGCGGTCCAGCTCGATCTCGCCGCCCTGGACCTCGCACCGCACCTCCTTGCCCGCCGCCCGCGCCAGCTCGCGCACCATGCGCGCGCTGGGGTCGAAGACCATGGAGAGGGGCAGCATGCGCAACACCAGGGCGCGCTCGCCGAGCCCGGCGGTCAGCAATTCCTGGGCCTGGACCGTGTCCCGCAGGTCCCGGGTAAAGCGGTGGAGGGCGGCGCCCAGGTCGGGGTCCAGGCCTGGCTCACCCTGGTCGCGGGCGGTCTGGGCGGTCCGGTCCAGGGTCTGGGCCTCCAGCAGGCGTTGGCGCAGCCGGGCCTGGACCGAGAGGACCTCCCCGATCAGCCGCACCAGCTCATCCAGCTTGGCCAGGGGGACCCGGACGCTGTCCGGGGCGCGGTAGCTGGCCGTCGGGGCGGCGGGTGCCGGCGATGGCGCTGGGGCGGGGGGTGGCGCGGAGGATGGCGCGGGTGCGCCGGCGGCGGTTGGCGCGGTGGCGGTCGCTGGCGGGGTGGCCGTCGAGGGCGCGGCCTCGGCCCCTTGACCGGCTAGCTTCATGGGCCCGGGGCTGGTCGTTGGCTCGGGCATGGTCGTTGGCCCGGGCGCGATGGTTTGCCCAGGGGTGACGGTTGGTGCCGTGGCGGCTCTTTGCCCGGGTAGCGGGGGCTGCGGGGACGATGCCGGGTGTTGGGGTGTGGTTGCGCGCGCGGTCGGGTCCGGGTGCTCGGCGGTGTAGTTTTGCGCGGACGCGGCCAGCGGCGCCGAGGACCCGGCGGGCGCGCTGGCGGCGGGCGCCGGGCTGGTCGTGGGGGCGGAGGTCGCCAGGGACCCCGCCGCCGGGGGCTCCTCCAGGCCCGCCGCCTGGGCCAGGGCCAGGCACAAGGCGTCGTCGGCGGGCGGGTCGCCGCCGCTGGCCTCGACCTGGTCGAGCTGGGCGGCGATGGCATCCACCCCGCGCAGCAGCAGGCCCAGGTTGGCGGCCTCGGGGCGCCGGGTACCGGCCCGCAGGGCCCCCAGCAGG
>JADZBU010000257.1 GCA_020851955.1 Chromatiaceae bacterium
CCAGGTACTACCGGCTGATTCACCCCAACCCGCGCCGCCCCAGCCCGCCGGCCACCCCCTGCTAGGGGGCACTGCCCGGTTTCCCCACCGTCTCCAGGTTCCAGGCGACCACCCGTAGCGCCTCATCAGCCAGGGCCGGGGGGGGCGAGCAGGGCCAGCAGGAGGGCGCTGGTGGTGAGGACGGACGGCAGGGCGTGCGGGCGAGGGCAAGCCCTGGCGGTGCCTCCCCCCCTGTCAGTGCAGGGTACCGCCATCCGCTCCCGCCCCCAACAGCCCACCGAACCGCCCCTCCAACTGATCCCCGAACATAAAGTCGACCTGCCCGAAGGTCCGTTTCTTCTTGGAGTAGCCCTTGGGCTTGATCGTGGCCTGGGCGAGCCAGGTGCCATATGAGGTCTCCAGGACGAAGGCTGCGGCGTCGATGCGGTAAGGGCTGGCCCCGATCGAGCCGTATTTCTGGATGATTTCCCCGTGGCGGTGCAGCTTGTCCTGCGGCAGGGCCCACGCCTCCATGATGGTGAAGACGAAGTGCGCCTGCGTCTGCTCGGCGGCGCGCCGGATCGCCGCGGCCGAGCCGTCCTTGGCGCGGTCGTCCCGCGTGTCGAGCAGGACCGGCAGGATCCGCCCGGTCTCGAAGTTGCCGATGAAGGCGAAGGGCTGCAGCGACTCCCCGGACTCCAGGATCTCGCGCGCCTTATCCACCAGGGGCGCCACGACCGCCAGGTACTTGGGGGGCATGGCGCTCATGCGCCGCCCCTCATACTATTCCTAGCGCCAGGTGGCCGGGCGGTGGAGGATAAAACCGTCGGCTCGCCGCACCTGGACCGGGAGCTGGCTGTGACGAAAGGCGGTTTCGTTGATGATGAAGTGGCCCGAGGCGGCCTGGATCAACTGGTGGGAGCGCCGCTTCGGGGGCAAGGCGATGACGATTCTCTTGCGCGGAAAGCGGGCACATACCTGGCTAACCGGCGTGGTGAGATCGCTATCGCCCGAGACCAGCAGCGCGGTGTCGAAGCGATCTTCGAAAGCATCGGCCAGCAGTTGCACGGCGATATTCACATCGGTCATCTTCTCTTCGTAGTCCATCCACTGCGCGCCGCACTGGCGGCACTGTCTGGGCTTTTCCAGGTAGTGGCCAAAGTGCGTCCGGAGATCGGACAGGGTGCCCAAAGCCTCAAGGTACGTGGTCTGGCGTTGCATGTCGGTCACGTTGCAGCCATTGGCCCGGATCCGCGAGGTGAAGTAGTGGACACCGACCAGGGTCTGGCCGGGCTTGAGCAGGGCCAGCGCCAGGGCGCGCAAGTCCAACCAGTAGTGCTTTTTCCAGCCCTTGCTTCTCAGGCCAAAGTAGAGGTTGAAGCCGTCAACGTACACCATGACCCGGTTCATGGGCGCGGCCCCGCTAAAAAAGGCGCCAAAGCCGCCTTGACAGAGGTAGGCACTCCGGATAAATTAATTCTCGCTAACCCCGCTGGAGATCGTATCTCCGGCCCAACGCCTCCCCCGTGGAGGCGTTTCTTTTGGTACCTCACCCAATCGCTCATGGCGTTCCCTCCGCCGATACGGCCCGTGCCAGTAGTTGGTCCAAATCCAGATTGATACGAGTCACCGCCCCATCCGGCTCTTGGGTGAAAGGCTGGGTGACATAGCAGGGTCCCTCCTACTGCTCCCCATCACCCGCGCAATGGCCAGGATAAACTTATTCTGCTCCCACCGTCTCCAGGTTCCAGGTCACGACGCGCACCGCCTCATCGGCCAGGGCCAGGGGGCGAGGAGGGCGAGGAGGGCCAGCAGTAGGGCGCTGGTGGTGAGGACGGGCAGGAGGGCGCTGATGGGGGCGAGCAGGGCCAGCAGTAGGGCGCTGGTGGTGAGGACGGGCGGTAGGACGTGCGGGCGCGGCAAGCGCGACTGATGCTCTTGCTCCCTCCCCCCTGGCGGGGGAGGGCTGGGGAGAGGGGGCCGGGTTACCGCCATTTTTTACCTCGCGTTTGAATCCCCTAAACGCTGGGATGCCGAGCAGGGCCAATGCGCGCCAGCGGCATCAATGCCTCATCACCCCATTCGCCGCCCCGCGCGGCGGCCGTCAACTCGGGTGCCACGGCCAGGGCGCGGCTGGATCGCGCACCCCCAAGGGCCCGGCCCCGCCCGGCATCCTCACCAGCAACCCGCCCTCATGGGAATGAGGGCGCCTCGTGGATGCCGCGCGCCGACCCACTAGCGACCGTTACCGCGTGGGCAGCCGTTGCCGCCGACGCATCCCGAACGCCGCTAACAGCCCGCCCAGCATCAGCAAGCCCCACTGGCTCAGGGTGGGGATCGCCGCCGGGGCTGTCACGATGACCGGATCGCTCGCCGGCGAGGGATCGCTGCTGGCCTGACCATAGCTCGCGGTCATGGTACAGCTGTAGGTCTTGCCGTTCGTGAGGCCCGTGACGAGGATCGGCGAGGCCGTGCCGGTGGCCGTGGCCGGGGCCCCGCCATCGCTCGAGGTACAGGTGGCGGAGTAGCCGGTCGCGCCTGGGCTGGGAGTGAAACTGACCGTCATTGATCGATCACCTGGCTTAACGGTGACATTGGTCGGCGGTGCCATTGTTTCTAGCAGTGTGACCGTGGCGCTGGCCGGGTTGGCGAGGACGATATCCCCGATCGGGTTGGTGATGCCGAGCGTCGCGATTTCAGGACCCGCCAAACCTGGCAGAAGCGTAAAGATGAGGCTGCCGCTGGCTTCTCCGGCAGGGATAGTGAAATCGGGAGGGGTGGCGAGCGCATTTGCCTTGGTCTGTTTACCCGGTGATCCGACACTGCTGATCCCGGGCGGGGACCAGGGTGGGGGTGGTGGCGTAAGCGAGTAGTTCTCCGGGGTGATGGTGACGCCGGTCACGGTGACAGTGAGCGTGGCCAGATCGCTGGCCGGCCAGGGCAGCGTTGCCGTTATGGCGACGCTCGTGCTCGGATCGTCGGCCGATATGAAACCCGCGGTGCCGAGTTGGCCGTACAGGTCCCAACCCCAGCACCAGATCTCCCCGGTGCTCGTCCTCGAGCAGGTGTGATGCCCGCCGGCCGCGAGGTCGGTCACCCCGGTCAAGGCGTCGGTCCCGGCCCGAGCCATTGCGGCGACCGGAAAAAGCCGTTCCACCGTGGTACGGTCACCGAGCTGAGCTTCGGTATTGCCACCCCAGCACCATACGCCTCCGGTATTGGTCAGCACGCAGGTGTGATAGCGCCCTGCCGAAACCGCCGCCACGGTCTCCCCGCCTGGAAGGCCCGTCAGGTCCACCGCCACGGGTACCTTTTGATCAAGCTTGTCGCCGTTGCCGAGCTGTCCGTAGTCGTTTGCGCCCCAGCACATCACGGTCTTGTCCGAAAGCAGCGCGCAGGTGTGGTAGTACCCGGCCGATAGCGCTGCAACCCCGGTCAAGTCGGCCGAACCAGTCGAGTCCTTTACTCTTACCGGCGTCTTGCTTTTCTGGTTGTTGGAGCCATTGCCCAGTTGGCCGTCGAGGTTGATCCCCCAACACCACACCGCGCCACCCTGAAGCGCGCAGGTGTGGGAGTACCCGGCCGACAGTGCGGTCACCCCGCTCGAAGGATCGAATCCGTTCGCCGCCACTATCGCCGTCGGCGTGTAGGCATTCGCCGAAGTGCCCGTGCCGAGCTGGCCCCAGGCATTGTTCCCCCAGCACAACGCCGCCCCGGCGTTGGTCAGTGCGCACGTATGAATGTTTCCCGCCGACAAGGCTGTTACGCCGTTCAAGGTACCCGTCCCAGCCTGATCCTTCACCGCCACCGGCGTCGATTGGATCTTGGTGACCGCGCTCGCACCGGCGCCAAGCTGGCCCTTGGCATTGGTCCCCCAGCACTTCACGGTGGTGTCGTTCATCAGCGCGCAGGTGTGGTCCAGCCCTGCCTCCAGCACCGTTACGCCGCTGCCCAGGCCGCTCACCGCCACCGGCGTGTTGGATCGCACGGTGCCGCCGTTACCCAGTTCGCCATAGACATTGTCGCCCCAACACCAGGCAGCCCCACTCGTCAGCGCACAGCTGTGCACGTAACCCGCGACCACCTTGCCGCTCGGGCCTTTCATCGTTCCGCTCAACCCGAGCGTGGCGGGCACGCGGGTGGCCACGGGCAAGGGAATGTTCGTTGGCGAACCAACGAGCGGGTTGGATCCGGCCGTGGATTGGTTGATGAGTTGGCCCGAGGTGGTCTGGGAACCGGTACCGAGTTGGCTGGAACTGTTGAGTCCCCAGCACCACACGGCGCCAAAGTCCGTCAGTGCGCAAGTGTGGCTCGCCCCCGCCCCCAATCCATCGATCGAATAGAGGTCGTCGGTGTCCTCCCGATTTCGCACTGCCACGGGCAAGGTGGTTGGGTTGGTCGTGGTCGTGTTGTTGCCGAGCTGGCCCTGGTCGTTGCGGCCCCAGCATTGCACGTTGAAGTCGTCCAGCAGCGCACAGGAATGGAAACTCCCCAGCGCGATCCCGAGGACCGGATATAGCGGGTCGGTTCCTTCCGGATTCTTGACTACGACCGGCGTCCAGCTGTCTCCGCTCGTGCCGTTACCGAGCTGCCCGGAATCGTTGCGACCCCAGCATGCAACGGTGCCGTCGTCCAGCAGCGCGCAGGTGTGCTCCGCTCCCGCCGCCAGCGCCACGACCGGGCCGCCAAGTCCGGTGACGGTCACCGGCGTCGAGCGGTCGACTTTTGTGTCATCGCCAAGTTGACCAAAGTTGTTGCGCCCCCAGCACTTCACGCCACCCCCTGTCAGCAGTGCGCAGGTGTGCTCCGCTCCCGCCGCCAGCGCCACGACCGGGCCGCCAAAATCGATAACGGTCACAGGTACCGAGCTATCGACTTTTGTGCCGTCGCCCAGCTGGCCAAAGTTGTTCCGTCCCCAGCAATACACGGCACCTTGGTCGTCCAGCGCGCAGGTATGGGAATATCCCGCCGCCAGGGCCGACGCTGAAGTTGGAAGGGCAACAACCACCGGCGTGTTAGCAGCCACGCCGGACCCGTCGCCGAGTTGGCCGAAATCGTTTCGTCCCCAGCACCACGCCGTCCCGCTCCCCGCTGCTGCGCAAGTGTGAAAGGAGCCCGCTGCCAGTACGTTCACTCCGGGGTCGAGGCCCGCCACCGCTACCGGAGTATTTCGTAACGTATTGCTGCCGTCACCGAGTTGCCCGGAATCGTTGGCTCCCCAGCACCATACCCCCCCGGTACTTGTCAGCGCACACGTGTGGCCTTCTCCCCCCACCACCTGTTGGGCGCCGGGACCGGCCAGGGCCGGCGACCAAGGGGCCAGGGCGAGCAGCAGTAGCCCGAGCCCACCGAGCAATTGGCCGACCCCGCGCAAGCGGCAAGGGCGAGTGGCGGTGACGAGACCGGAAGACGAAGGCATAGGTGGAGCTCCAGGGACCGCCTTACGCCGATCCGAATAAGCGACTGGGGAGATATTTGTTCTTGGTATTACCCGGGCGAGCTGCCCGGGCCCCCGGTCGCCTGGCCCACGAATACCGGCGCGCCGTAAGGTAAGGAGCAAATTACCGGGTGTTAAGTGGGCCGTCAAGGGGGCCATTAGAACCTGTTAGCCCCAAGTAGTCAGGTCCCTCCGGCGGGGGCAACCCCGGGTGGCCGCCTACCGGGTGGCGGGGCGGCGGCCCTGGTTTCCCGCCGCGTCGGACAAGCGTCAAACATTCCGTCCCTAAACGCCGGGATGCCGAGCAGGGCCAATGCGCGCCAGCGGCATCAATGCCTCATCACCCCATTCGCCGCCCCGCGCGGCGGCCGTCAACTCGGGTGCCACGGCCAGGGCGCGACTGGAGCGCGCACCCCCCAAAGGCCCGGCCCCGCCCGGCATCCTCGCCAGCAACCCGCGCTCATGGGGATGAGGGCGCCTCGTGGATGCCGCGCGCCGACCCACTAGCGACCGTTACCGCGTGGGCAGCCGTTGCCGCCGACGCATCCCGAACGCCGCTAACAGCCCGCCCAGCATCAGCAACCCCCACTGGCTCAGGGTGGGGATCGCCGCCGGGGCTGTCACGATGACCGGATCGCTCGCCGGCGAGGGATCGCTGCTGGCCTGACCATAGTTCGCGGCTACGGTGCAGCTGTAGGTCTTGCCGGTGGTGAGGCCCGAGACGAGGATCGGCGAGGCCGTGCCGGTGGCCGTGGCCGGGGCCCCGCCATCGCTCGAGGTACAGGTGGCGGTGTAGCCGGTCGCGCCTGGGCTGTTCGTGAAACGGACGGTCACCGCACCAGGCCCCGGGGTCACCCCGACCAGGGTCGGCGGCGCGGCGGTGTCGAGCAGGGTGAGAAAGGCGCTCGTCGGGCTGCCGAGGACCATGTTGCCCGCCGGGTTGGTCAGGCTGAGGGTGGCCGTCTCGGCGCCCCCGGGAGCGCTGACCCCCAGCACCGTGAAGAGCAGGCTGGCACTGCTATCCCCATTGGGGAGGGTCATCACGAAGGGCGGCTCGAGCGGGAGGTTCGCCGGGCCGACGAAACTCGGGCCCTTGTTGTTCAGGTGGTCTTGCCGCGCGGTGAAAGACCGGCTTGCAGGCATACTCGCGGCGGGCCCGCCGCCGCCCGGGGCAGTGATCTGGTAGTCCGTCGCGGCGACGCCGGTCACCGCAAGGGTAATATTGACCGCGTCGGTGACCGGCCAGGCGCAGGTGGCCGTGGCGGTCACGGTGGAGCTGACCGTCCGGCTGGGGACCTCGGAGACGAAACCGGTGGTGCCGAGCTGGCCGTCCGCGTTATCTCCCCAACACCACACTACCCCGGTGCTCAGCCGGGAGCAGGTGTGATCGCCCCCCGCCGAGACTTCGGTCACGCCGGTCAGGTCGGCCGTGCCGGCCTGATTCCGCGCCGGCACCGGCAGGTTGCTACTCGTCTTGGTACCGTCGCCAAGCTGGCCCTGGGCGTTATAGCCCCAGCACTGTACTCGGGTGTCCGCCAGCACCGCGCAGGTGTGAATGCGCCCGGCCGATACCGCCGCCACCCCCGTCAGGCTGGCCACTGGCACCGGGGTATTGCTGTCTGTATTGCTGGCGTCGCCCAGTTGGCCCCAGTCGTTCCCCCCCCAGCACTTGACCGTCTGGTCCCTCAGCAGCGCGCAGGTGTGGGAGTACCCGGCTGTAAGCGCCATCACGTCACTCAGGCCGGTGACGGCCACCGGAGTTGGCGTGGCGCCCGGCGTGGTGGTGCCGTTGCCAAGCTGGCCGTAGTAGTTACTCCCCCAGCACCTGACGGTCGTGTCCGTCAGCAGCGCGCAGGTATGTTGGCCCCCCGCCGCCAGCGCCGTCACGCCACTCAGGCCGGTGACGGCCACCGGGGTGGCACTCTCCGTGGTGGTGCCGTTGCCAAGCTGGCCGCCGTCATTCCGTCCCCAGCACAGGGGGGCCCCGGTGTTGGTCAGCGCGCAAGCATGATATTGCCCCACCGTCAGCGATTTCACGTCGACGAGGCCGCTCACCGCTACCGGCGTTGATGGTCCCCTTACAAAGCCAGGCTTATTGGTCCCCCAGCACTTGACCGTCTTGTCCGTCAACAGCGCGCAGCTTTGGTTGTACCCCGCCGCCAGCGCCATCACCCCGCTGCCCAGGCCGCTGACCGCCACCGGTGTGTTGGAGCGGCTGGTGCTGCCGTTACCCAACTGGCCCGATGTATTGCGCCCCCAGCACCAGGCCGCCCCGTTCGTCAGCGCGCAGGTGTGCTTACCACCCGCCGCGACTTGGGCGGTCGTCCCGGGGGTGGTCGTGCCGTTCAACGTGCCGCCCAGGCCGAGCGTGCACGGGGGGCGGGTGACCACGGGTACGGAGCTGTTCGTGGTGGAACCGTCGCCAAGCTGGCCGTTGGCATTGTCTCCCCAACACCAGACCGCGCCGGTGTCCGTCACGCCACAGGTGTGGCTACCACCGGCCGCCAGTGCCACGATCCAGAACAGGTCGTCCGAGTCGTCCCGATTCCGCGTCGCCACCGGCGTGTTTTTGCTCACCGTGGTGCCGTCGCCAAGCTGGCCGGATGCGTTGTTCCCCCAACACTGAACGTCGGTGTCCGCCAGCAGCGCACACGAATGGAAACTCCCCAGCACGATCCCGATGACCGGGTATAGCGGGTCGGTTCCTTCCCGATTTTTCACGACGACCGGGGTCCAACTGTCAAGGTTCGTGCCGTTACCGAGCTGACCGGAGTCGTTGCGACCCCAACACTGAGCGCTGTCATCCGCCAGCAGCGCGCAGGTGTGCTCGGCTCCCGCCGCCAGCGCCGTCACGCTGCTCAGGGTGCCCGTCCCGGCCACATCCTTCACCGCCACCGGCGTGTTTTTGTTCGCCGTGGTGCCGTCGCCGAGTTGGCCGGAGTTGTTCGCTCCCCAGCACCTTACCGTTTTGTCCGCCAATAGCGCGCAGGTGTGACTCTGCCCCGCCGCCAGCGCCGTTACGCCACTCAGTCCGCTCACCGCCACCGGCGTGTTTTTGTTTGCCGTGCTGCTGTCGCCGAGCTGGCCGGAGTTGTTCGCTCCCCAGCACCACACCTCCCCGGTATCCGTCAGCGCGCAGGTATGGGCGCCCCCCGCCACCAGCGCCTTCACGCCGCTCAGGGCGCCCGTCCCGGCCACATCCCTCACCTCCACCGGCGTGTTTTTATTCGCCGTGGTGCCGTCGCCAAGCTGGCCGGAGCTGTTCAGCCCCCAGCACCACACCCCGCCGGTAGCCGTCAGCGCGCAGGTATGGGCGCCCCCCGCCGCCAGCGCCGTCGAGCCACTCAGGCCGGTGACAGCCACTGGCGTGGTGCGCTGGGTCGTCGTGCCGTCACCGAGCTGGCCAGAGCCGTTCGACCCCCAGCACCACACCTCGTCGGTGTCGGTCAGGGTACAGGTGTGGGCTTCTCCCCCCACCACCTGTTGGGCGCCGGGACCGGCCAGGGCCGGCGACCAGGGGGCCAGGGCGAGCAGCAGTAGCCCGAGCCCACCGAGCAATTGGCCGACCCCGCGCAAGCGGCAAGGGCGAGTGGCGGTGACGAGACCGGAAGACGCATACATGAGGTGGAGCTCCAGGGACCGCCTTACGCCGATCCGAATAAGCGACTGGGGAGATATTTGTTCTTGGTATTACCCGGGCGAGCTGCCCGGGGCCCCGGTCGCCTGGCCCACGAATACCGGCGCGACGTAAGGTAAGGAGCAAATTACCGGGTGTTAAGTGAGCCGTCAAGGGGGCCATTAGAACCTGTTAGCCCCAAGTAGTCAGGTCCCTCCGGCGGGGGCAACGCCGGGTGGCCGCCTACCGGGCGGCGGGGCGGCGGGCCTGGTTTCCCGCCGCGTCGGATAAGCGTCAAACGGTCGGCAGGGGATCACCCAGGACGCCGAGGGGTGCGGCACCTTGGCCCTCGGCGGCCCGGGTGAAATGAACCTCTGCTATCGTCATGCGGAGCCAGCCTCTCACCGCCAGCAGGGCACGCAGTAGGCAATCGCCACCGCCCCGCACCGGCTGGATGATGCCGAAGACCGCTTTCTCCTCCCTAACCTCCATTCCGTCCATAACCCGCCCGCCAACCCCGCCCATCTCATGAAAGATGGCTCCCCATTACCACGGAGCCACTCATGCAAAACTTCCCCGACTGCATTGCCCACGTCCTCGCCGCCGAAGGTGGCCTGGTCAACGACCCCAAGGACCCCGGCGGGGTCACCAAGTTTGGCATCAGCCAGCGCAGTTATCCCGCCCTGGACATCCGCGCCCTGACACTGGATGACGCGAAAGCGATCTACCAGCGCGATTACTGGACACCGATCCAGGGCGAGGCCCTTCCCGCCGGGATCGACCTCCTGGTCCTAGATCACGCAGTGAACGCGGGACCAATCCGCGCCGTCCGTATGTTGCAGGGCCTGCTAGGCGTCCCCGAGGACGGCCTCATGGGGCCAATCACCCTGGACGCGGTCGCCAGCGCCGAACCGGAGAGCTTGATCGCCAGCTATTCCGAACTCCGCCTGGATTTCTATAGCGACCTGCCGACCTGGCGCCACTTCGGCGCCGGCTGGACCCGCCGGGTCATGCGCGCCCGCCGCGCCGCCCTGGCCCTGGCCCGCGCCCAGGCACCCCTGGCCGCATGATGTCACGACGCTCTCCGTTCTTGGGCCACGGGGTAACCCTTCCGTCCCCCCGGCGGCAGGGGTGGGGTGCGCTAGCTCCACCCACCGCTCCTCTTGCTCCCTCCCCCCCGGCGGGGGAGGGCTGCTGGCGTCATGCCACTCGCACAGCAGGCCGTTGCTCCCTCCCCCCTGGCGGGGGAGGGCTGGGGAGAGGGGGCGGCACGGTTACGCCACGGGCGCGCGGGGCTGCGTGACCCCCGCGCCGCCCTGGCCCCTTTTTAACCTGGAGAACCCCTCATGAATCTCAACTGGCGATCCCTCCTCACCGAGCCCAGCACCTGGCGCGGCCTGGTGTGGCTGCTCACCGCCGCCGGTCTGGCCGTCAGCCCCGACCAGCAGGCCGCCATCGCCGCCGCCGGCATGGCCATCGCGGGCGCCATCGGCGCCTTCTTCACTGACACCCGTCCCTAAACCCACCTCCACCCCTGACAGGCCCTCATCATGTCCAAATCCAGCAATTCCTTCCGTGTCTATCACGAGAATACCAACAGCCTCAGCGCCCTGGCGGTCTTCGACGCCACCGGCGCCAGCTTGACCCCCCTCAGCATCGTCGACACCGCTATCCTTGGCGGTCCAGTCGGCAAAGAAATCACCTTTGCGACCAACTGCGAGCCCCTGTTCGTCACGCCGACCTTTACCAATCCCGCCGCGCCCGTGCCGCTGTACCTGGTCCGTGCCGAAGGCGAGGTTAACTACAAGGTCATCGATGAGTCGATCTTCGACCCCGCCAACCCGGGCCGCCCGACCCCCGCCGTCACCGCCGCCCAGGAGTTCCTGCTCTACGAGACCAAGAGCAACGCCGCCAACGGTGGCAGCGTCTGGACCGTCAAGGTCCCCGTCGATCCCGTTTCCCTGGTCAGTGCCCGCGGCAAGGACCCCATCACCGGCGAGACGCTGGAAGGCAACGACATCCTCTTCCGCTGGACCGGCAAATGCCCGAGCCTGCTCGAGGTCGAGGCCAACGTCGAGGACATCACCGACCCGCGCGGCTTCGTCCCCGTCGAGCTGGAGAACGTCACCACCTACGCGGAATCGTCCGTCGGCCTGTCCCTGGTGCAATCCCTCGACCAGATCATCCCGCGTGACGGCATGGGGCACTCCGTCGCCCTGCGCGCCCGCTACAACGTGTCCGGCGATCCGAGCGACTGGGTGAACCTCCCCAACGAGTTCTTCCAGTACGACATGGCCGCCCCCATGCCCTGCGTCAGCTTGACGTCCACCCTGCTCCGTGACCGCCAGGACGTCATCAGCGACCTGGTCGAGCTGGCCTGGGTCAAGGACGCCGTCAACCCCGGCACCGGCATCGAGATCTTTGTCACCGACTTCGTCGGCAAGAAGCACTCGGTTTACACCAGCAACGGCATCGAGCTGTCGGTCCGCCTGGAGAACATCAGCCGCTTCGTCGTTCAGGACGTGGGCCCCGCCGTGGCGCGCCCCTACCGCTTCCACATCGTCGCGACCAACCTGAGTGCCAAGTCTTCCGAGACCTACGCAAGCCCGATCAACATCACCTCCAAGGTGAAAGCCGTCGTCCCGCCCACCCCGGACGAGACCGCCGGCACCGCGCGCGATGTGCTCTACGCCGTGTTGAAAGCGGAAGTCTTCGCCGATGTGCTGACCGCGCTGGGCGCCCTGCCCACCGAAGGCCAAGCCATCGTCAACAGCGCCTGTGACAACATCCTGCTCAAGGTCAAGGACGTGCTGGCCAAGGGCGGCAGCGTGGAACTCGATGACTTTGGCATCTTCGCCGCCAAGTGGACCAGCGAGCGCCTCGGTCGCAACCCCAGCAATGGCGAACCCGTCATCACCCCGGCTTACCGTTCGCTGGGCTTTGCCCCCTCGACCGGCTTCAAGGCCGGCGTCAAGGCCGGCAGCATCATGACCGACGCCCAGGCCAAGGCCGCGGCATAACCCCCACCACCGCCCCGCGCTCGCGCGCGTGGGCGGTTTTTTTCTATGGAGGCAAACTTAGCTTGACCAGCCGCAGCTCCAATGCAGCCAGATAATCCTCGGGATGCTGGCGGAAGCGCCGCTGGAGGACGCGCGCTTGGCGGAGTTGGCCCAGACGCCGGCG
>JADZBU010000258.1 GCA_020851955.1 Chromatiaceae bacterium
AGTCGCCCGCGTCTGTCGCGCGACTGACCGCTCTGGGCCAAGACGAGCTATCGACTCTTCTGGTGGCCGCAGATGCTGTGGTCTACACGGAAATGGCGGCTGGTGACACGACTGTTGGGTCTACCCCTAGTTTGACATGAACTGGGCTGATCTCACCCCCGCCACCATGCACGCCTTGATTCAGGACGCCATCGACCAAGGCACCGTTCCGCCCCCCGGACCTGCGTAGCGAGCGCGGCTGCCCGATCTGGGGTAGACCCAACCAAGACGGCACCCGAGCGAACCACCCTGCCGCACGCTGCCGAATGCCCGCGACCTTGCTAGGCACCAGAATCCTTGTGGCTGACGCTTCCCTGTTCTCGCTGCGCCTTGATCATGTGCTGGAGTATCACCATCAGCGCCGCAGCGCTCATGCCGAGCATGAGTACGCCATTGACGGCTTCGAGCGGGCCCAGCAGCTTCCATGGCTTGGTCATGACGATATCGCCGTAGCCGAGGGAGGCGAAATTGACGGCGGAGTGGTAGATGGCCTCGTAAAACTCGGTGAATTCCCCGAGCACGACGAACAGTGTGCCCCAGACGGCGATCTGGACCAGGGTTCCGGTCATCATGAGCAGCATGGCGACCAGCAAGGGGCGGATGTCGCGAAAGAACCCGTGGCGGCCTGTAGAGACCGCCGACTGGTGCACATAGTAGCGAACGCTCCAGAAGGAGACGGCCACCTGCAGGGCCAGGCTTAGCAGCATGACCGGCAACCCGACGAGAAAATTCATGACGATCATGGGGTGTCCTCTTGTGATCAGCGTTGCACAGACATTGCCGGTGGCCGGACGGCCCGCCAGCGCTCGAGTATCCAGACCATTGCCCAAGCGTAAAGCGCAACACCCACGAACAGGCCGGTGCGGACGACGGAGCCTTGAAGAATGCTCTTGCCGCTGGCGCTGTCCTCGATCGCCGGCCCGAGCAGGATCAGCGCCGTGATCAGCGCGTTGCTCCAGAACGAGGGTCGAAATGCCGTCGCCCGGGTCCCAAACATTGCGGATCCGGCCCACAGGGCGGCAGCCATCAGCCACAGCATCAGCATCCACAGGCTGGGCCAAAGCGAAAGGCCGAGCCACACAACCAGACCGATCAGGGCACCCATCAGGGTCGCCCCGACCAGTTCGCATCCAGCGGAACGGGCGTCGGTTTCCCCCGCCTGCTGACCAAGGGCAACGGTCTTCATGATAGCCGCCAAGTAGAGTGACGGGTCAGTGAGGGCGAGAATGAACACCGGTATGACGATGAGCACGGCGCGCAAGGCGATCCAGCCGGCCGCCTCGCGACCGACCGACGGTGCCTCCGCCTGCTTTCCGGCGGGACCCGGCGGATCCGGAAAGAGCGCCGTGGACAGGGCGCTGACGAGGGTTCCAGTGAGGATGCCCACGGCGAGCGTCAGGCTAAGCATGCCGACCAGCGCCTGATCGGCAACACCGGCTACAGGGATCAAGCTAAATGAGATCACCAGGATCATGGTCAGCGGGTTGCTGTGAACGAGTCCGGCGAAAAACACGCTATAGAGCACCACCGCCGTGAGCAGCACACCGGCGAAGGCATAGTTCTCGAGCAGGGGCACCATCAGCACGCCGGCGGCGACCAGCGCAGCAAAGACCAGGGCGATGATGGCACCCTTGATCAGGGGCAGCGGCGGTCCTGGCTTGCACAGCACCAACACCGCCATCACGCAGACCACGAAGGGCACAGGCAGGCCGAGGCCGTAGGCAATCAGGACGGCGAGGCCAAGACCGATTGCGAGGCGCAGCGCCGCCTTGTCCGCGTGGTGCATCCTGGACACTCAGTAAAGGTAAGACAGCCAACTCATGACGCGGATGTAGATCGCGCCCATGAGGTTCATCACTGGATTCTCGTCGGTGTAGACCAGCACCTCAGCCTGTCCGCCGATACGCAGGCCACGCAGCCGGGGCCGCTCGGACGGGTCGATCTCGACCGCCACCGGAACGCGTTGGGCCTGGCGCAGCCAGTCCTTGCTGTTCTGAATCGTCGGCAGGGTTCCCGGCGGCGACTGCTGGCCGCTGCCGACACCGCCGCCGACGCTGCGAACCCGGCCTTTCAGCACCTCGCCCGGCATCACGTCGAGGGCGATCGCCGCCGCATCACCGGGATCGATATGGCCGAGGTTGTTTTCGGTCATGTCGGCACTGATCCACAGGTCATGGATGGCAATCAAGGTCATGACCGGCGCACCCGCCTGGGCAAAGTTGCCGACGTCCACGCGGAGGTCAGTTACGGTGCCTCGCGCCGGTGAGAGCACCCGGGTGCGGGCGTGATCGAGTTCGGCCTTCTGCACGGCGGCGAGGGCGCTGCGCAACTGGGCGTTGTCGTCACCGCTGTCGCCAGCCGCCTCCAGCGCCTTGCGCAGGTCGGCCTCGGCACGCCGCTCCTTGCTGCGTGCCTCCTGCCGTGTCGATTGGGCGATCTCCAGACGGCGTACCGAGATCGCCCCCGGGTCCTCCGCGTAGAGTCGTTCTTGGCGACTGGCATCCTTCTCGGCCATCTCCCGATTAGCCTGGGCGGCCTGTAGGCCTGCGCGTGCCGCCTCTACGCCAGCCGCCGAGGCCTTCACCGACTGACCCACGGACTCGTAGTCGGAGTGCGCGCGCCGCAGCGCAATCTCGTATTGCTCAGGGTCGAGGTCGAACAGCGGTTCTCCCAGCTCCACCTCGTCGTTGTTCTTCACATGGACCTTCTGCACCTTGCCCGAGACCTCGGCGGCGACCGGCACGACGAAGGCCTGGACGCGCGCCTGCGAGGTGTAGGGTGTCAGCCGATCACCCACGAAGTAGAGGATCAGGCTGCCGACAATGAGCGTCGCGATGAGGCTGGCACCGAGGAGGGTGCCGCGGCCGGCGCTCGGGGCGGGCGGCGACCCGGCGCTGGACGAGGAGATGGCGATTATTGCGGTGGCCCGCTGGACCATTCACCGGCTGTGGCCGGGGCGGAATGCGTCCTATTGACGGGGGTTTCTGGTGCAATTGAAGAGGAGGAAGCAACGATGAACGAGCATTTGATGAAGCACGGCGTCTTTGGCTGGAACGAACTGATGACCACCGACCTCGGGGCCGCCCGCCAGTTCTACGGCGCGCTGTTCGGCTGGGAGACCGAGGACTATCCCGTGGAGGGGATGAACTATGTGATGGTCAAGGTCGGCGGCGAAGCGGTCGGCGGGATGATGACCCTGCCCCCGGAATGCGCCGGGATGCCGCCGGCCTGGGGCGTCTACGTCACGGTGGAGGATGTGGACGCCACCGCCCGGCAGGTGGAAGCCCTGGGCGGGAAACTGCTGCGCCCGCC
>JADZBU010000259.1 GCA_020851955.1 Chromatiaceae bacterium
GTCCTTCGGCAGGGCCCACGCCTCCATGATGGTGAAGACGAAGTGCGCCTGCGTCTGCTCGGCGGCGAGCCGGATCGCCGCGGCCGAGCCGTCCTTGGCGCGGTCATCCCGCGTGTCGAGCAGGACCGGCAGGATCCGCCCGGTCGCGAAATTGCCGACGAAGGCGAAGGGCTGCAGCGACTCCCCGGACTCCAGGATCTCGCGCGCCTTGTCTACCAGGGGCGTCACGACCGCCAGGTACTTGGGTGGCATGGCGCTCATGCGCCGCCCCTCATGCCGACGGCCAGGTCGTACTCCTTATCCAGGCCGGTCCCGGTGTCGGCCTGGGGGTCCAGCCGCCGGATGCCGGCGTGCCCGGGGCGACACCGACGGGGGCGATGCCCGGATCCAGGTCGGCCAAGCGGACCTGAAAGATTTCCGGCGCGGGGAGGGACTTGCGTTTCGGTTCTATCATGCGTGGCGACCCGTCAGGCGTGGCGAAAAAGGGTGAGGCACCCCGGTGGCTGCCCCGGCTGCAAGGTCCGACAGGCTGTCCTAGAGCACGCTGGCCGCCTCCCTGATCCGGTCCAGGCGACCCTCCTTCGGCGTTAGCAGGCCGGGTACCTGGCCAACCCCCGTGACTCATCCGCTGATCTCAGGCAGGTGTTCGGATTGGCGCCATTATGGGCTCTTTGGGGCGGGCGCGGGCTCGGCTTGTCTGGCGGTGAGCCGGACGCGCATTCTCCCACGGCATACCGCCTTGCGGGTACCCCCAGCGTACCAGGTCGACGAGGGGGCATGGCGGCGGCGCCGGGCAGCTCTTCCAGCCGGGCCGGTCGGCCGGCCGGCGTATGGGTGAGGCTGACACCCCCCTATTCCCAGCCGGAATCGTCTCAGGCTGGTGTCCCATTCCTTCTCGAAGGCCTCATTTGATTGGGCGAAATCTACCCACCCCATCCCCAGTCCCTGGAAGCTGGAAGCTGGAAGCTGGAAGCAGTGGAATCTCCAATAGATTCTCTATTTATCAGTAGGTTACCCTGATTCCAGGCGAATGTTGCTGGAAGCATCTGGAAGCAAACCTTCCCAACTGCCGCCACCTGCTGCCATACGCTTCCAATCTACATCCACTAAATTATTGATATTCTTATTTTCTTCCAGTGCTTCCAATGCTTCCAGGCTGAGTATCCTGCGAGCAGGGCTTACCTCCTGGACGAACCCTCAATCGAGGTGATCCCCCTCGGGGAGCCTGTAGCGGCCCTCACCTTCGCCTGTAGCGTGGCAGGGTGCTAACCACCTTGGCCTCCTGCCGGCGGGGCATCCTATCCCTCCCCTACCCCCCTCAATAAGCCGCTACACCCGTAACAGCCGCTACACCCCGCGCCATTACTGGATTCTGGGGCGGTCCTTAGCCGCTACGGCAGGTGTTACAGGACCCATCCGCAGATGCTACATCAACCCCTAAAGGGTAGGGTCGAAGGTCCATGTGGTGGTTGGTAGCGGGTGTAGCACCTGTAGCGACCGCTGGAGGGGTATAGGGAGGAATAACATGCCCACCCGCCGTCCTACCCAGTAATACCCCTCCTCGCCCAGGCTGAAACCTGGACCGGTGGGGTGAGCTAAACTCTCGACCAGGTACTTTTCCCCAGTTTGTTTGGTGACAATTAACTTGACCGGTCGATGACAACTATCTTGGCCGCTTTTGAAGGCTACGGTAGCCGGCATTTTCGCAACCAGAAGGAACGCGAATGTCGGGCAGTCGAATCACCATGCATCAGGTCAGGTCATACATGAGCAGCAGAAAGCAAGGTCAGACACAGGAGCAAGCCAGCGCCAAGGCGGGGGTGAGCGAGCGCAGCGGGCGGCGGATCGAGGACGGACAGATCGGCGTATTGCAGGCTCGGGAGCGGCACTGGCGCACCCGCAAGGACCCGTTCGAAGCGGTGTGGGAAAGCGAGGTCGTTACGCTGCTGGAGCAGCAGCCGGGCCTGGACGCCACGACCCTGTTCGAGGATTTGCAGGACCGTCACCAAGGTCGGTTCGGCGACGGCAAGAAGCGGACCTTCCAACGCCGGGTCAAGGCATGGAAGGCGCTGCATGGGGCGGATAAGACGGTCATGTTCCGCCAAGTGCAGGAACCCGGTCGCCAGGGGTTGTCGGATTTCACTCTGCTCAAGGACGTTACGGTGACCATCTGCGGAGAACCGCTTGTGCATCGTCTCTACCACTTTCGGCTTGCATACAGCGGCTGGAGCCACGTCACGGTCGTGCTGGGCGGGGAGTCGTTCAGCGCCCTGGCCGAGGGGCTGCAAGCGGCGCTGTGGCGCCTTGGCGGGGCGCCGCGGGAGCACCGCACCGACAGCCTCTCGGCGGCGTACAAGAACCTCTCGGTCGACGCCCAGCGAGACCTCACCGAGCGCTACGAGGGGCTGTGTGCACACTATGGCATGGTGGCCACGCGCAACAACCGCGGTGTCAGTCACGAGAACGGTGCGGTGGAATCGCCCCACGGGCACCTCAAGCGGCGGATCGCCCAGGGATTGTTGCTGCGCGAATCGGCTGATTTCGCCTGCCTCGAGGACTACCGCCAATGGCTCGACGCCTTGGTGGGGCGCTTCAATCGGCGTTGCAGCGAGGCGCTGGCCATCGAGCGCGAGCAGCTCCAGGCGCTGCCCGTGCGGCGAACCACCGACTACAGCGAGCAGGTGGTACCCGTGACCACTTCGGCCACCATCGAGGTCAAGCGGGTGCTCTACAGCGTCCCGGCACGCCTGGTCGGCGAGCGTCTACGCCTGCACATCTTCGACGACCGTATCGAGGCCTTCGTCGGCGCGGCCCGGGCGATCACCCTGCCGCGAGTCTATGCCGTCAACCATGAGCGGGCGCGCTGCATCGACTACCGCCACCTCATTAGCGCCCTGGCCCGCAAGCCGCAGGCATTCCGTTACTCGCAGCTGCGCGAGGACCTGCTGCCGAACGCCACCTACCGCGCCATCTGGCAGCACGTGGACCGCCACCTGGAGGCGCGTGCGGCGTGCAAATACATCGTCGGCATTCTCGCCCTGGCGGCCCGCGCCGAGTGCGAACCGGCCTTGGGTGCGTATCTGAGTGCACAGATCGGCGCTGGCAGTATTCCCGCCCTTCAGGCACTCGAACAGCGCTTCGAATCGAGACGCCCGGTCGGGGACTGTGTCGACCCCCATGCCCTGCACGATGGGCAACACCCGCTCGGGGTGTATGACAGCCTCCTGCCCTCCCACCGCCAGTCCCTGGAGCTGCACTGACATGGTCCACACTGCCACCATCCCTTTGATGCTCAAGCAGTTGCGGCTCACGAGCATGGCCCGTCACTGGCAAGACTTGCTCGGAAAAGCCGAGCGCAACGGCTGGAACAGCGGCCAATACTTGGCCGCCTTGTGCGAGCACGAGCTTGCCGATCGCTGCAGCCGACGCATCGCCCGTTATCGCAAAGAGTCCCACCTGCCCGTCGGTAAGACACTGGCAAGCTTCGCGTTCTCTGAGGTTCCCGACCTTCTATCGGGACAAATTCAGGCCCTGGCCGGCTCCTCGGACTGGACCGTCCAGGCACGTAACGTCCTGCTGTTCGGCCCCAGCGGTGTGGGCAAGACCCATCTGGCCGCCGCCATTGGCCATGGATTGACCGAGCAGAGCGTACCGGTGCGTTACTTCGTCACCACCGCCCTGGTCCAGCACCTGCAACTGGCCCGCACCCAGCTGCGCCTGGAGGATGCCCTGCACAAGCTCGACCGCTATCGCACCCTCATCCTCGACGATTTCGGCTACGTGAAAAAGAGCGAACAGGAGACGCAGGTCCTGTTCGAGCTCATCGCCCACCGCTATGAGACCGGTAGCCTGATCATCACCTCCAACCAGCCGTTCGCCGAGTGGGATCGGATCTTCCCCGATCAGATGATGACCGTCGCCGCCGTTGATCGCCTCGTCCACCACGCGACAATTATCGAGGTGAGCAGCGACAGTTACCGGCGTAAGGAGGCCCTTGGGCGGATCGCTGGCGTGGCGGCGACAATGACCGCACCGACAGCGACAACGAGAACGTCCCCACCGCACACGCGCAGCGCCGACATTGGCCTTGAGCCTGCACCCTCAGGGTGAGGGTATCGGGCGGGTAGTTGTCACCGCCTCGCACGTCCCTGGGGCCGCGACAACTATCCCGCCGCGCCGCGCCCCTGGCTGGGCCCAGCCAGGGACACCCACAGACACCCTTACAACACAGGAGACTCCGCCCCTAAACAACAGCGACAACCAACCGGACAAGATAATTGTCGCTGACCGGCCAAGATAGTTGACACCGGATACCCCAGTTCCTGTGGATAAGCCTGTCAGCAACTCGTGATGATTCGCTCACAGACCCCTCCCGCCGGGTCGGTTGCAGTTCTGGTCACTGGCTGGCCAGGCTAAGCAGACGAGTTGCCGATAAGATGAGCAGGACCCATCAACACCCGAGGACTTAGGCGGGTGCACAGGGGTAATCGAAGGGGTGAATCCTGGATACCCCGGCTGAACCCTTGCCGCCACCCCCTCCTCGGTCTCCCGGAGGCTGGAAGCGTGGAAGCACTGGAAGCACCGGAAGAATTATTATTTATCAGTTACTTAGCACGATACAGCCAGATGCTACTGGAAGCACCCGGAAGCACCTCTCTCTCGGCCGCTGTCATCTGCTTCCAACAGCCTCACGCCTGCATCCAGCTATGCTATTGATAAATATAAACGCTTCCAGTGCTTCCATTGCTTCCAGTGCCTCTAAGCGGGTTCCCACCAAAGACGGCTCGCATCGGACAACCCCTCTCGCCGGGCTAAGGTCGGGGCAGACAAGCCCCTGAAAGCCCCTGAAAGCACCTGTAGTGCCCGCCGGAGGCGGTCAGAAGCGCACCGCTAGGCCCCTTGCCGTCCCTATCTGTCCCCCCGCCACGCGCCCGGTAACCCCTCAACGAAAAATAAAAATCCTCCCCCGGCACCCTTATCCCTCATCCCAAGGTTAGGGGTAAGGGGTAAGGGGCCCACTAGCCCCCCACCCCACCGGCCTGCCCTCAGGAGCTGCCTTCCCGGCACCCCCTGAAGACCCTCCGGTCGGTCCTTAGAGCAACCCCCGCTCCGCCAGCGAGGTCCCCTCCCCCTGGCCGATGATCAGGTGATCCAGCACCCGCACGTCAATCAAAGCCAGGGCGTCCCTGAGCCGTTGGGTGATACGCAGATCAGCCTGACTGGGTTCTGTGGACCCCGAAGGGTGGTTATGGGCCAAAATCACGGCACAGGCATTGGCCGCCAACACCTCCCGAACTACTTCCCGGGGATGAACGCTGGCACCATCCACGGTGCCCCGAAATAGTTCCCGGTACCCGAGTACCTGATGGCGAGTATCCAGGAGGACACAGGCAAAGACCTCGTAAGCACTCCCGTCCAGGCGCAACTTGAGGTACTGCCGGGTGGCCTCCGGGCTGGTGAGGGCTTCCCCATTGACCCGGTAGCGGGCTTCAAGGCACTGAATAGCCCGGTGGATGAGATCCAACTCCGCGGCGGACAGTCCCACCCGGCGGGTCAGTTCCTGGTCACAGGTCTGATGACGAAAGGGTGATGAACTTGTTGACATGCGTATCTCCGTTAGCGGACCGCCTGCCCTCCCCCACCGGGAAGCAGCAAGGCGGCCCAGGGGGTTGAACAAGGGGTAGCGTCAGATCGGAGCAATAGCAAGGATCAGCCGGGGTGAGCCTCCCGAGCGGGTAGTGGCCAGTGGTGCCCCCGCCAGGGACGCATCCCCAGCAGTCCCAAGCCCGCGGTCAGCAACCACAGCCAGCGGGGCATCCGCAACCACCCGTGGCCCAGGGCCCCCAGCCAGGGCTGGCGATACACCACTTTGGTCAGATGCACGAGATGACCAAAGCGCGTGGGCCCCCAACGCACCAGGGCGTTTACCCCGGCGGGTCCATAGATACTGGCCCGCTTCAGCAGGTCGGGGTTTAGCCGGGGTGCTTGAGCGCGGGCCTTCACCACGGCTTCTCCGCCCAGACGCACCAGGCTGCCGGTATCCCGGCCGAAGATTCGCACCAGGGACACCCACGCCGCCAGGGATTCCCGGCTGGTGGTCCGCGGCAAGAGTCTCAAGGCGTCCCTGACCCCCACCTGCTCCGTCAGCGTGGTCAAGGGCCCGAGCAGGGACTTGGCCGGTGCCAACGACAGGCTGGTGCGGATCTCCCCTCCCAGGCTGACCAGTTCCCGGGTCAGCCAGGGGGGCAGGAGCTTGAGGCGCTGGGCACGTTTCACCAACCCCAAGCCCCCCTTCAACGGCGGGGCACCGGTGGTCACTAACCCCAAGAAGGAGAGGGTCAGAATCACCGCATCCGGTTCCTGATCGTCCACCACGGCCCAGCGCCACCCCTCCCGGAGCACATCCCGCAGGTCACCGACAAGGGGGATCAGATCGGTCAGGGCACCGGCCACCTGCCCCTCGACCTCAGCGGCCGTCCCGGTGCCGATTCCTTCCAGTACCTGGTCCCAACGGTAGGCCGGATCAGCCCGCAACGTCTGGAGTTCCGCCACCAGGGGTTCCAGAGCGGCCTGCTGCGTCTCATCAGCCTGCGCCAGGGCAAAGGTCGCCGTCTCCTGGGCCTCGGCAAAGCGCCCCTCGGTCATCAGGTCGCGCACCACCCTGGGGGCCTGAGCGGTCAAGGGGAACCACTCAACTCCGCCCGGTGGGACCAGATACAGGGCCAGGCTGCCCAGGGCCAGGATCAGCCAGGGCAGTCGCCACCACAGCGTTAGCATGGAATATCTCCTCTAAGCGGTAAATAGAAGAGCCCGGCTTCGCGTGAAACCGGGCAGTGCCCCGCGGCTCAAGCCGCCAGGGCTAACCGGCGAAAGGGCTCGGAGGTGATCACCGCCTTGACCCGACTCTCACGTTCCTGGCGAATGCTGGCCAGGTTGCCCAGGCTGCGTTCCCGCACCGGGGCATGGGTGCTCCAATGGGTCAGGGAATTGAACAGGGCCCATAACGAGGGGCCGAGAAGTTCCGCTTCGTTCAGGTAGGTGGTGAAGAGCTGTTCCTCCAGCTTGGGGTTGAGGGCCGGGAGTTGGCGCAGCACCTGACGCACCTCATCAGCTGAGACACTCAGATGACTCCAGGCCCGCCAGTGCTGCGTCTGCTCGTGAAAGAGGTCCACCACCTTGCTGAGGCGTTCGACCACCGTTGCCACGGACAGCCGTTTGGTGTGGCGGACCGCGGCATGGAGGAAGGTGGTACCAATGACCATGCCGTTGGCGCAGAGTAGGCGGTAGGCGCCCAGCCTGCTGGTGAAGGCCAAGGAGCCGTCATAGCTGTTCGAGACCATCAGTTTGAGATGGGTGTGGTCATTGGCCCGGCCGATGGCCACGCTATGCGTGGGGAAGGTGTAGGTGCGGTAAGCTCGGGCCCCGCTGTAGCTCAGCTCGTCTTTGACCTGCATGCCGTCCACCTCGAGGGGGGTGCGTCGCAGGGCCGCGTCGAAGGCACCTAGGGCCTCCTCATTTCGCAATAGCCGGTAACCGGGGCCATGGATGCCCAACACCGTTTGGGTGTCGGTTCGGACCACCGCTTGGTAGTTGGAGGGCAGGGTGACATCGGACAGGAGTGCCGCAGCGGGGACCATCTCCACCGGGAAGAACAGATCCACCACCGGGGCGGGATGCGCGGGTGATAACTGAACCATGAAGAGACTCCGAAGTTAAAAGCAGAAAGCCCAGGGTCCCCGGTCGTGTTGCGGAACAACATGACCGGAAGCCTCGGGCTATCTGCAGGGGGGGTGTGCCGGGGGGGTTGGCCCGCTGCCGTTAGCAGCGACAGAAGCTGTCGTTACCAGCGGAAGGGATCATTAAGAGATCTACATACACCACCTATTGAATACGAAGTGTGCGTTATTCATGGCTCACGATAGGGGTGACTTTAGGGCCTTACGGCGACCGCATCGGGGCGACAAGAACAACTACACAGCTACGGAATCTATAGAGGGCCATCGCCCGCACGACCGGCGCTTGGCAACGAACACCAGTGGCACGCTCATCCGGTCAGGCTGCCGTCCAGGGCGCACCCCCGGGTTCTGCAGGAGCGGCCATGAGGCTGTCAGCCCTCAGAACAGGGTCACAGATTGCCGTCCGCTCGTTCCATGATTTTGGTTAAGTTGGGAAACAATTCCCGTTGGGGATACAGGTCAAAGTGAAAATTCAGGACCAGGTAATCCACTTGCCATTTCGCAGCCCACTGGTGGGTAGGGTAGCGACGTTTTCGCTCCGCCATGACGCGACCTACCTGGTCTTGCAGCAGACGATTGAGATCCGGGTCCTGATCGATGATCGCCATGAGGCGATACTTGAGCTGGCGATCCCTGAGGTGGATATCGAGGTGTTGGGGTAGCTGATCATCCATGGGGATTCTCCTGTAATGGGTTGTTCTGGATGTAGAACTCCTCCATCGCCTGACGAATACCAACCTGCTTGTTGGGCAATGCTTCCTTGAGCCGTTGACGAAGGGCTATAGCCTTGGCTCCCTGGGCGGCGGTGAACAAAGCCGCCACCTCGGCATAGACCGTTCTTTTGATCCGGCGCACAAAGGCATAGATCGTAGTGTTAGTCATAGGCTTCTCACCCACGGCTTTGGCTTGATTAAGCGCGGTTGCTATCTGCCAGGCCGTCATCCGGCTCCAGTGCAGCAGGATGAAACGCTGCTCGGCCGCGGTTAGTCGCAAAGGTTTTCGGGTCCTGCGGATATTCATGATCATTAAACTCCTTGAGTTAGCTGTTATTTCCATTGAAGAAGCGTTATTGGCATCCGGCAATGGTCACGACTTTCCGGTCACCGAACGGGGTAACCGGGGTTCAGATACCGTATCTCCATAGAGAAATGCTCAGCTTCGATCCACTAACCAAATAAAGCCACCCTGGGCCGCGGGGTATGAGTACCGAGAGGTGTGCCAGGTAAACAATAAAGTAAAACCCCCACTAACAAGGAGTGGGGGGCGTAGCAATGGCCTCAGGCCGCCAAGCGGCGGCTTTCGGCCTGGTATTGGTCGCAAAACCCGGCCACGGCGCAGTAGCGTTCACAACGCACCGACTGCCCGGGACGGACCTCCACAAAGGCGTTGAGGGTGCGCTGGGCCAGTTCCTCGGCTTCGGCCCGGGTAGCGAAGACGCGGACGGCCGTTTTCCGGGTCGGGGTGCGTACCGCATAGGCGGTGGGCCGCGCCCAGCGTTCCGTATCGTCACAGAGGGGGAGTTGGCCCTGGTACAAGGCCGTCTCCAAGCGGGCGAGCCGCTCCACGATGAAGGTCTGGGTCTCCTCCGGGTGCCATCGGGGTACTGACAGGACCAGAACCGGTACCTGGGGGTAGGTGGGATCGCGCGCCGCGGCACTGGCGGCGTGGTCTCGCAGGATCAGGACGATTTCCAATTGGGTGACAGGATGACCGTTAGCTTCCATCAGCCAGGCGTTCACATTGAGTTGACTTACCCATTCCGGCTTAAGTTGGCCATCGTTGTGGATAGAGGACCAGACGGAACTCAGCTTGTAATCCTGGAGGGTGCCGGCCCGTTCCTGGGGGTACTCCCCCCGGTCCTGCAGCAGATAGCGGTCCACCTGACCGCTCAGGGTCCACTCATTGATGCGGGCCGTGAAACGCTGCTCCACCAGACAGGTAGCGTCCGCTTGGGAAGCCAGGAGTTGATGAATGGCATTGCCCCACAGCGCCCAGAGGCGGGTGGAGGCATCCTCCTGCAAGGCGTGCCCGTGGGTACGTTCCAAGGCCACCCGTCGGGGGCTGTCGATCAGACGGGTGCAGGTGATGCTCCGCTCCCGCTGGTCAAGATCCCCTCGCAGGGCGTCGAAACGACGCATCGCTGCCACCAGCGGCTGGGGCAGACCGTAGAGATTAGTTAGTTCCATGGAGTTCTCCTTCAAGGTAGGCCCAGCACTGGGTCCAATGAGGGTTAAGGGTGCTCGCCCATCAGGCGGCGTGATGGAGCGGGACAGGACGGGGGTCCTGCAGCTGTTGGTGCCACTGGTCAAGCCGGGTCCACAGTTCCTGGTATTGGGTGGGGGACAGTTCCGGGAAGGAGTGGATGCCCCAGGCGCGTGCGATCCAGGCCAGGGTCCGGTTGAGGGGGAGCCCGAGTTGCTGCAGACGGCGGTGGAGGCGTTGCACCTCCAGATCACTGATCAGGGGTGCCGGGATCGGAGTTGCCTCGACCGGCGGAGAGATCATGAAAGTGGCCGGTTTATCCAAGGCGGTCTCCAAAAGCCGTTGGCAGCGCCGCGGCAGAGCGGTGATGGGGCAGGACTCCACCGGCGCCTGGAGATCGAAGTAGAGGGGCTCCACCGCAGGCGGGGGGGCACTCAACCCCCGGGGCAGTGGACCACAGGAAACCACCCGGGCGTAGGTATGGCCGGATTGACTCTCGACATGACGGACCGTGATCACTGCCGGTTTCCCGAGCAGTGCCCGCAGGGCCAGACCCGGGAGCGGTTCCTGACCGCCGGTCAAGGCGAGGGCTCGATTGAAAAAGGTACTCTTATCATGCAGGGAATCGGTCAAGGTTTCGAGCACGCTCAAGGCGCGACCGTCAGCAGCCCGGTCGGCCCCCTCCCAGCTCAGGACGACCGTGGGGCGAATACGACTTTCTCCCTGGAAGCTGAGTTGTTGCTTACCAACGAAGAAGAGACCGGTCAGGAGGGCGATGGAGGTGCCAGCCGGATAGGGGATGTAGTCCCCATCTGCTTTATCAGGGAATTTGGTGAAGGTTCTCATGGGTATGTCCGCTATAGGGGTCAGGCGTGGCGGCAGAAGACCGGTATAGCCCCAGGCAGCAGGATGTCACTGGGGACTATACCGGCAGGGGGAGGATCAGGCCGCGGCAGCCAGGAAAGACTCAGGCTCAACCTGGGAAACCCGCGTGAGGTCCGGCCTGGGGACCGTATGCAAGACCTCCAGCGCGTCCACCTGGCGGGCGAACAGGGTCAGGCGGACCGTCCCCTCGTCGGTATCGATGAGCAGGTCACGAACGACGAAGGCAGGGTCCCCCTGGGTCGTGCTCGGAAAATCCTGGGGCGGTTGATAGCGGATGGCCTGGATGTTATGGATGAAGACGTTGTAGGTCATGGCTAGAAAGGAACCTCGGTATCATTAGGGGTATGCAGGTCAAGCTGGTTGAGCAGGAAATCCTGCGAGGGATAGGGGGTGTGGCCGGTCAGCCAGGGGGTGTCGGTCAGGTTGGCCTCTGGTTCGACGGGATAGTGCGAGAACTCCTCGTCAGCATCCTCGGTGTCGAAAAAGCCTTGGGCCTCCAGAAAACGCTTGATTAGACTCATAGATTTTCTCCAGGCGTGACGCCGCCTCCGCTCCTGGTGACAGGACGGAACACGGGTACGATCAATCAGGGACAGGGCCCGCAGGGGGCGCATGAAGTAACCTGTGGCCCTGGTAATGACCAGGGCTTACATTGCTTCAGATAGCTATCTACATATACAGGGACTGAATATGAAATACCCTCGGCAAGGGTCGGGGGGAGTTACCGCTGCCAAGCAGGGGGATGCGGTCTCAATGATAAAAAGTGGCGTCGTGAGTTTCCGGCTGGTCCATGCTCAAGGTGACGCTGTCCCTGCGTCACCCGAAAGCTAGTCTGTTGGGCAGACTAATTTGTGTAGTACTTGAGCTGCACAGGGAGTGATGGAAATGGAAACATCAATGTACGGCTGCCCAACTGGATCCCCGCTTTACTTCCGGTTTAGTGATCACCTCCTCTGCCTCCGGAAAGATATCTAGGAAACCCTGTACCATGCTCTCCTGCAAGGCCTTCGCCGCGGCGTCAGCATCATCAGGTGTGACCTGTAAGGTCAGCTCATCGTGCACGGTGTGATATAGCTGAGCATCCAGGCCCGCTAAGGCGGCTGGCAAGCGGTTCAGGGCGGACATCAGGATCTCGGCGGCGGCTCCTTGAATGGGCATATTCTGAGCCTCGCCTTGAAGGAAACCTACCCCCTGCACCTCAAAATCCCTGGCCAGTCCCAAGGGGGTTTGGACCTTGTGTAACTGCTGCGCTGCTGCCACTTGCTGCCGCTTCCACGCTTTGAGGGCCGGATAGGCTTGATCAAAGCGTTGCAACGCCTGCCGGGCTTGATCGGTAGTCATCGAAACCTGATAGTCCAGGTAGGCGGTTTCGGCGAGGCTGGCGGGGCCTTGGCCATAGAGGTTACCGAAATTAACCGCCTTAGCCGCCTGGCGCTGGTCAGGGTTGACCTCCTCAGGATTGATACCGGCGATCGCCGCGGCCGTGGTGCGGTGTAGATCCCCCTGATGCCGGTATACATCCAGCATAGCCTGGTCCTTGGAGAGTAAAGCCGCCACCACCAGTTCGATCTGGGAATAATCTGCAGAGATCAGGAGTTTGCCGGCCGGGGGGATAAACAAAGCCCGAAAGTCGTCATAGCGCGGCACCTGCTGCGTATTGGGGTTACTCACACTGATCCGCCCGGAACGGGTCCCCCCCAGCCAGAATCGTGGATGCAGATAGCCCGTCACCGGATGCTGGTGCGCGACATAGTTGTCGGTGTAGGTATTCATCAACTTTTGATATTTCTTGAATTCGAGCAGAGGCTTGACCACCGGCGGCCGGCCATACAAGGCCACCTCGGCGGCCCCTGTCTTGAGTAAACCCGTCTTTGCGGTTTTCGGCCAGCGTTTCAGGTCGCCGGCCGTCGGGTGGCTACAAAACCATTCTGACACTTGCTTGCCACTGGCGGGATTCACCCCTGCACCGAGTAGCGAGGTCAACTCCGCAGCCCAATAGTCGCGTTTCTGTTGCCATACCCCCGTAAGACGGGCATGGTTCTCCCAATCGAAGGCTTGCCCTCGCAACTCTAATCCCGCCAATACCGGTAACGCTCCACACCAGAGATTGTAGAGTCGGTGTCGCCCCAGGAGTCTGATCCGCGGAGTCAGTTGTTCCGCGATCCGCAGGCAGGCCAAAGCATCCCGGGCGGCATACTCCAATTGGGCGGGAGCAAGCTGAGCTGTGCCCCAATCGCTGGTTTGCAGGGTCTTGTCCAGCGACTGACCCAGGATGTCGCAGCTAACCTCAGCCAAGTCACGCAACCGGTGAGAAATGAGTCGGTCGAGGAACATGGCATCCTGCAGACGTGGTACTGGTAGGCCGGCATGGGTGAGATGGCGGTATTCAAAGTCGCCATTGAACACCACCCAGGGTACGGTTGTGAGGGGGGTGAGGATGGTCGGGGGCAGATGCAGCAGGTCGAAAACCGCCACCCGGCCGGCCCCCGATGCTACCTGGACCAGCCGGATACCCGCCAGATAGGGGTCCAAGCCAGCTTTCGCCCGGTTGCGATAGGCTGGGAGGGGATAGGTTTCAATATCCACACCTAGGATGGGCTCTTGCGCCAGCGTGGCAACCTGCTGGGCGGCTATGGAAGGGTCGGTGATGTAATGTATATAGGTATGGTCCAACATGGGGCTCTCCAGGGTAAATCTCCCGGAAGCTTGGCTGCAATGGAAGCACTTGTTTAAAAACAATGGATTGCCTGGAAGCATTGCCCGGTAGTAGTGGCGGCACTGGCAGCATATCAGCGGACACTGCTGCCACCACGGCCCGGATGCTTCCACTTAATTTATTGATAATAAAGATGATTCCAATGCTTCCATGCTTCCGGGATTGAGTTCAGTTCAAATAGACTCGGGGCGTAGCTCGAACCCTTTGGCCATGGTCCGGACATAACCGCGGCGGATCAGCGCCGAGACCAACTCCCGGGTAAGAATAAGATTGCCCCGAACAAACCGGGGGCCCCGGGAGTAGACCTCTCGCAGCGTGAAATGAAGCTGACCCATCTGCCCCTTGTCTGTGATCCCTTTTCTCACTCTCTCCTGATCGGCTTTTGCTCGGCGTTGTTGGAGCCATACCAGCAAGCGACGGGGCTCAGCCACATCCGGTTCATAAGCACGAAGTTGGCCGCCCAGCGTAAGCCACTGCCGCAAATACCATTCATGCAGGCGGTCGGCGCGTTCGATCTGGTCGCGATGGATGTGTTGACAACCCTCTAGGACAGCCTGGATGCCAGCCAGGCGCAGAACCTGATCAGCGGCCTTGTTGGCGACTTCTGCGATGTCCTCGTAGCCCTTGACCAGGGCGCCCTCCAAGCGGTTGTAGATGCCGATCCAGGCCTCCAGTGCCGCCTCATCCAGAGGCAGCGCGGTTGGCTGCAATTCACCACTTACTAGGTCCACAGGGGGAGGCCGGTCGAGGAGGGTCTGGAGTGTTGCGTTGAACTTCTCCCAGGCCGGTTCAGGCACTCTTTTGCGGTAGAATCGGGTGCCGATGGTGGAGGTCGGGAAGGCAACCAAGCAGCGGCTGAGAAAACCTTGGCCCTTGAGGGCCTGGTTCCCCAACAGCGCTGGGGCGATTTGGGGTTGCAGCATCAGCGACATCGACAGGCGCCGGTTGGTCAGGGTCTGGGGGCTTTCCTGGCTAGCCTTGACCGAGTGGTCACTCGCGCCTGACCAGAGGTTCGACAAGGTGGCGGCGGTGGCGCTATCACGTCCTTCGCGCATGCTGTACCCTCCCAACCAGGCAGCGGCGTCTGAGTTGATGAGGAGCAGGGCTGGCCAATGATCGAATAAGCTTTTGCGGATACCCTCGGTGGTGCCGTTGTTCAGGATAAGCGTAGGCCGACGGGGGCGGGGGCCGGGATCAGTATCACTGGGTTTGGCAGTCTTTTTGGCATTCCAGTCAGCAATTTGTGCGTCATAGTTGTTCAGCATCCTACGCGTCCAGGCGTCGACCGTCCGCATGGCTTCGGTATCGGTGGTGGTCTTGCGTTCGCCTGGCACGGCCACCAGCACCATAAACAAGGACGGGGGGACGATGCGTTCCTCCACCTCCACGTCGAAGTACATTTGCACCACGCTAACAGCCGCAGCCAGGCAGGACTGAGCCGCGAGAGCGATTGGCACCTGCTGCCGCCGGGTCAATGCCTCGACAGCCGGACCGAGGACAGGTCCCAAAGCATCGACCGGGTAAGGTTCATCTGCAGGTTGATTAGCCTGAAGGTCCGTGTCGAAAGGCATCAACTCCGGCCACCAGGATGCCATGGTCGACCCATTCGGTTCCTGAGATGTAGCCGATTCAGGGGCAATCTGATTCAGCGGGACGCCGTTGCGGGTCAACAGAACTGGGGGTTTTGAGCCCAGTCGCCACCATTCGGTGAGACAAGCAGTGAGTTCTGGGCCAATGAGTTCTGCAAGTTTTGGAACACCTGTGACTGGCCGACCTTCGGAAACCTTGCGGATGGTATCTCGCACCATGCGGATGCGGTCCCGTTCCTCCAAATCACCAGCTAACCTGAAAACCGCCGTGAGGAGGCGCTCGATATTCTCATGGGGCCATTGCGCGTAACAACAGGCCCCAGCCAACGCAGCGGTTACTTGATGTTGGCTGCCCTTGAGGTGTGGCCAGTGACGAACCAGCAGAGCAGCACCAGCGAGTTGGGAAACCTGACGCTTCAGATCTTCAGGAAATACCTGGCAAAGATCAATTTCTCCAGGAGCCACGATCCACTGCACCCGCTGCCCATTGGGGTGTATTGAGGGAGGCATCATCACTTGCCGGCCATCGGCGAAGATCTCGATGATGCGGCGATTTTTGTCATTTACAGCGGAGGCAGGGGCGTCAAAGGACTGGGTCTTGGCCCCCACACTGCGAAGCAACAGGTGCCGGACCATGAGGTCATTGCCATCATCTGGCCGGCCGAAGGTCCACGAGGGTGGCAGGAACTCCTTGGCCAAGATGCCGGTCTCCGGCCAATCGCAGTCGACGTCGACGAGATCCCCTGAAGGTTTGCCTAACAGTACCCCAAGGTTGGCTTCAGCCGGGAAGTCTTGAGACCACCGTTCCGGGTTGGGTCGATAGTTCGGCCACCCCGTTAATTGCGGATTTTTGTTACGGGGAACCAACGGGATCGGAATTATCTTGTGGTCATAATAAGCTCTGGCTGCCAGGGCTATTGGGGACATTGTTTTTTGCTGGTCAGTGCCGGCCTGGCGATCGAATCTGGTATTAGCTTTTGGTTTCTTGTACATCTTCTTATCCGGTGGCCTGCCCCTCTGAAGCGAGGGGCAGGCATGGTATTTTTAGTTAAAATTAAAGGGGTTGCCAAA
>JADZBU010000260.1 GCA_020851955.1 Chromatiaceae bacterium
AGGGCATGGCGCCGCTCGCGGATGGCCTGCTCGCCACAGGCCGCCAACTGGCCCAGGCGCCGGTCGGCAAAGCCCTTGCGCTTGAGAAAGCGCAGGCGCTCGAAGGTCAGACTGGGGAAACCCTGGTCACGGATCTCGCCCTCCAGGGTCACCAGTTCCTCGATCTGGGCCAGAAACCAGGGATCGATGGCGGTGAGGTCAAAGAGTTCCTGGATCGAGAAACCGGCGCGAAAACCATCGGCCAGGTAGAAGATGCGTTCCGCGCCAGGCTGGCGCAACTCCTGGCGCAGCCGGCTCAGGGCCTCGGGCTCCGTCAAATCCAGCAGCTCGTCCAGGCCGTACTTGTCCGTCTCCAGCCCCCGCAGGGCCTTCTGCAGGGATTCCTGGAAGGTCCGGCCGATGGCCATGACCTCGCCCACCGACTTCATCTGAGTGGTGAGACGGGGGTCCGCCAGGGGAAACTTCTCGAAGGTAAAGCGCGGGACCTTGGTCACCACATAGTCGATGCTCGGCTCGAAGGAGGCCGGGGTGGCGCCGCCCGTGATGTCGTTTTTCAACTCATCCAGGGTGTAGCCCACCGCCAGCTTGGCCGCCACCTTGGCGATGGGGAAGCCGGTGGCCTTGGAGGCCAGGGCCGAGGAGCGGGAGACGCGCGGGTTCATCTCGATGATGATCATGCGCCCGTTTTCGGGGTTGATGGCGAACTGGACGTTGGAACCGCCCGTATCGACGCCGATCTCCCGCAGCACGGCGATGGAGGCATCGCGCATGATCTGGTATTCCTTGTCCGTCAGGGTCTGGGCCGGCGCCACCGTGATGGAATCGCCGGTATGGACCCCCATGGGGTCAAGGTTTTCGATGGAACAGACGATGATGCAGTTGTCGGCCCGGTCGCGCACCACCTCCATCTCGAATTCCTTCCAGCCCAGGGCGGATTCCTCGATCAACAGCTCGCTGGTCGGGGACAGGTCCAGACCGCGCAGGCAGATGGTCTCGAACTCCTCCTGGTTGTAGGCGATACCGCCGCCGCTGCCGCCCATGGTGAAGGAGGGGCGGATGATGGCGGGGTAGCCGATCTGGGCCTGGACCTGGATGGCCTCCTCCAGGCTGTGGGCGATGGCCGAGCGCGGCATGTCCAGGCCGATGCGCCGCATGGCCTTGCGGAAGAGATCGCGGTCCTCCGCCATGTCGATGGCCTCCCGGGAAGCGCCGATCAGCTCGATGCCGTAACGCTCCAGCACCCCGTGGCGCACCAGGTCCAGGGCGGTATTGAGGGCCGTCTGGCCGCCCATGGTCGGCAGCAGGGCGTCCGGGCGCTCGCGCTCGATGATGCGCTCCAGGGTCCGCCAGGTGATGGGCTCGATGTAGGTGGCATCGGCCATCTCCGGGTCCGTCATGATGGTGGCCGGATTGGAATTGACCAGGATGACCCGGTAGCCCTCCTCGCGCAGGGCCTTGCAGGCCTGGGCCCCCGAATAGTCGAACTCGCAGGCCTGGCCGATGACGATGGGGCCGGCCCCGATGATGAGAATGCTCTGGATGTCTGTACGCTTGGGCATATTCTTTCAGGCTAGTGATGGCGTCCTGGCCAGTTGGGGCCCAGGGGTGGCCAAGGTGCTTGGGGGCCGGTCCGACCCCGGGCCAGGGTGTCAGCCCTCCCCCGCCCCGACCCGGCCAGCGGCCGCGGCCGCCAGGACCTGGCTAGGGCCGGTGGGCCCGGATCAAATCGATGAAGTGATCAAAAACGGGTGACACGTCATGGGGTCCGGGACTGGCCTCCGGATGCCCCTGGAAACCAAAGGCCGGCCGCTCGCGGTGATGGATGCCTTGCAGGGAGCCATCGAAGAGGGACCTGTGGGTCGGTTCCAGAGCCGGGGGCAGGCTCGCCTCGTCCACCGCGAAGCCATGATTCTGGCTGCTGATCATGACCCGCCGGGTGGCCAGGTCCTGGACCGGGTGGTTGGCGCCATGATGGCCAAACTTCATCTTGAGGGTGCGCGCCCCGCAGGCCAGGCCCAGCAACTGGTGACCCAGGCAGATTCCAAAGATTGGCATACCCGTCTCCAGCAGCTCGCGGATGGCCTGGATGGCGTAATCGCAGGGCTCCGGATCGCCCGGACCATTGGAGAGGAAGACGCCATCGGGCTGGAGGGCCAGCACCTCCGCCGCCGGCGTCCTGGCCGGCACCACCGTCACCCGGCAGCCGCGATCCACCAGCATGCGCAGGATGTTGCGCTTGATGCCGTAATCGTAGGCCACGACCCAGTAGGGGCAGTGATCCGGGTCCCGGCTCGCGATCGGCGCCTCCCCCTCCAGACGCCAGACCCCCCGACCCCATTCGTAGGCATGGTCCGTCGTCACCTCCTGGGCCAGGTCCATGCCCTTGAGGCCGCCAAAGGCCCGGGCCGCCGCCAGGGCCGCCGTCTCGTCGATAGCCTCGCCCGCCTGCAGACAGCCATTCTGGGCACCCTTCTCCCGCAGGATGCGCGTCAGCCGGCGGGTATCGATATCGGCGATGCCCGGCACGCCCTGACGCAGGAGGTAGTCATCCAGGCGCCCCCGCTGGCGCCAATTGCTGGCCAGGGGCGGCAGGTCGCGGATCACCAACCCGGCGGCCTGGAGGGCGGGGGATTCCTCGTCCTCGGGATTGACGCCGGTGTTGCCAATGTGGGGGTAGGTCAGGGTCACCAATTGCCGGCGGTAGGAGGGATCGGTGAGGATCTCCTGATAGCCGGTCATGGCCGTATTGAAGACCACCTCGCCGACACTCTGGGTCTCGGCGCCGATGGACAGGCCGCGAAAGACAGAGCCGTCTTCCAGAACGAGAACCGCGGGCTTTCTCAAGGTCATCTCCGAGTTCAGCCAGCCCGCGTCCCGGCCGGAGGGCCGCGGGGACATGAGGCGCCCAGGGGCGCTGAAATCACAAGGACGCGCGATGCGGGAAAGCGGCCAGGATCGTGCGACGGTGCACGAAGACGTGAGGACGAGAGCGGCGGGAACAGCTAGGGCCAGGCACCTCGAACGGCGGAAATTCTAAGTGATTCCCCTTGCCCTGTCCATTCGCCGCCAGGGGGCCGGG
>JADZBU010000261.1 GCA_020851955.1 Chromatiaceae bacterium
CAAAAGAGGATTAACCCCATGAGTGGTGGCAACAATTCCATCGTTACCAAGCTAACGGCCCGTATCTTCCCGGTAATGCCGGACTTTTACGGCATGATGGTCGAGCATTGCGACCTGGTGGCCCGGGCCATGGATGTATTCCTGGCCTTTATGGAAACGGGCGATGTCGCTAAGGGCGAACAGGTCCGCGCCATGGAAAAGGAGGGCGATGAGCTCAAGACGCGGCAAATGGAGATTCTGAACCACGCCTTCGCGACGCCGATGGACCGCGAGGATATCTATCGAGCCATCATGGCCATTGACGAGATCCTGAACTACGCCAAGACCACGATTCGCGAGATGGAGGCCCTGGATGTTCAGCCCGATGCGCATATGGTGGAAATAGCCCGCCTGCTCCGGGATGGGACCCACTCCCTGAGAGACGGCTATGCCAAGCTCTCGATCAAGCCCATGGATGTCGAGGTGTGCGCCGCCGCCGCGCGCAAGGCCGAGCGTAATACCGAGAAGGTTTACCGCACCGCCCTGTCGGAACTGTTCCGGGCCGATGACCACATCGCTGCCCTGAGGCAAGAGGCGCCGGGGGCGCAAGCCGAGGCCTTCATCCACATCATGACGGTCCTGAAGCGACGCGAGATCTACCGTCACCTGTCCAATTCGGCGGACCGCCTGGAACACGCCGCAGGCATCCTGCACGACATCATCGTCCAGATCGCCTGAAGCCTGGCCTATGGCCCCCTGCCGGCTACCCGCCGGTCAAGGGAGGCCCAGGCGCGGGGCCGGTCATGCCGGTCCCGTTTTTTTTTGCCCTTAAAAAAGGTCGGCGTTGATCAGCAGGTGGGCATAGATGCTGGCGGCATAGCCGAGGGCGATGGCCGGCGTCCACTTGAGGTGGCTGAAGAAGGTGTACATGCCCTTCGATTGACCCATGAGAGCGACCCCGGCGGCGGAACCGATGGAGAGCATGCTGCCGCCTACCCCCGCCGTCAGGGTCACCAGGAGCCATTGGCCCTCGCCCATGTCGGGCGCCATGTTCAGCACCGCGAACATCACCGGGATGTTATCGACGAAGGCGGAGAGGATGCCGATCAGGACATTCGCCGTGGTGGGGCCCATATCGACATAGACGAGTTGCGACACCAGGGCCAGATAGCCGATGAAGCCCAACCCCCCCACGCAGAGCACTACGCCATAGAAGAACATGAGGGTGTCCCACTCCGCCCTGGCCAGCTTGCGGTAGATGTCAAAGGGCAAGGGGTCTTCCAGATTCTCGTCGCGGAACTGGGTCTTTTCGCCAGTTTTCTTGAGGAAATAGGCAAAGAGCTTAAGGTAGGCCAGGCCCGTCATCATGCCCAGCACCGGCGGCAGGTGCAGGAAGTTATGGAAGCTGACCGCCGTCAGGATGGTTAGAAAAAAAAGGATCATGGCCCGTTTGGCCCCACGCCGCATCCGCACCCGGTCTTTCCTGGGCTTAGGTATCGCGGCGGGCACGGCAAAGTGCATGATGGCCGCCGGGATGAGGAAGTTGACCAGGGAGGGAATGAAGAGTTGGAAGAAGCCCCAGAAGTCGATGAGGCCTTTCTGCCAGACCATCAGGGTAGTGATGTCGCCGAAGGGGCAGAAGGCGCCTCCGGCGTTGGCGGCCACCACCAGATTGATGAAGGCCAGGACCACGAACTTAGGGCTGTCGGTCCCCACCGACAGGATCACCGCCGACATCAGCAAGGCGGTGGTCAGATTATCCAGCACCGACGACATGAAGAAGGAGAGGATGCCGGTCAGCCAAAAAAGCTGCCGGTAGCCATAGCCACGCCCCACCAGCCAGGAGCGCAGGGCCTCGAAAACGTTGCGCTCGTCCATGACGTTGACATAGGTCATGGCCACCAGCAGGAAGAGGAAGAGTTCCCCGTATTCCATGATGTTGTGGCGGACTGCTTCTTCGGCCGCGGTGGGGAGGCCGTGCTGGACATAGACGTAGGCGATCAGGGCCCAGATGATGCCGGCGGCGAGGATGACCGGCTTGGATTTGCGGAGATGGGTGAATTCCTCCGCCATGACAAATAGATAGGCCATTACGAAGAGCAGGATACTGACGTATCCAACCCAGTGGTTCGTCAAGTCCAGGTGGTTGGAGGATTCCGCCGCGGCGGCAAGCCCCGGGGGGAGCAGAGCGGCGGCAGCCAGGATGAGGCGTGTGGGTAGGTGGACCGTCATATTCACTCTCAAGCATAGGTGGGAGGTAAACAGCCTGGGGCCCCGGAACTTGATCGGGTGAGAAACAGACCATTCTCATGTGACAAGGGTCCCGGCGGTCGCCTGCGCCCCCCGAGACCCTCGTTCCTCGTCCAGGCTGGCTAGAGTTTAACGCCTGGGCGGGGTTTCCTCCGACATCTCAAAGTAGCCGTAGATGTAACCCAGTTGCTGGGACAGATTTTTGTTGAAGGGCTTGTTGACCTTGTTGTTCTCCAGCTTCTTCCAGTCCGGAGTCAGGCGCGACAGGGCCTCGTAGAGCTGCCAACGGTGCTGGTACTCCTGGCCCGCCAATTGTTCCAGGGCCTTGATCTGCTCCGTGGACAGGTAGGCACGGTCAAGCTTCGGGAACTTGGCGGGGTCGATACGGAGGTTATGGATCTCGGCGGCGGAGATCACTTTTTCCTCCTGTTCGCGGGGGAGTTGGGCCACCTCGCGGAGCCGGTCACGGAAGCGCAGCCCGCCGATCAGCTCCCGGTCCTTCAGTGGCGCCAATTCGGCGACCGGCAGACCCTCCTGTTCCAGGTGGACCATGACGGGCGCGCTCAATTCATAGCGCACCTCGTGATAGACGGTCTGGTTAAAGACGTTCTGCAGGATGAAGAGGCTGACAAAACAGAGGACGGCGGAGATGATGGGGGTGGTGACCCAGCCCGAGGCGATGCTGCCCAGGGCGCCCCAGCGGATGCCCTTGCCGCCGTGCAGGAGCCCGATGCCAATGACCGCCCCCACCACCGCCTGGGAACTGGAAACCGGGATCAGCGGAATGGTGGGCAGACCCTGGCCAGCAAGGAAGTGTTCCAGGCTGATGGAGGAAAAGAGGAAGAGGACGATGGACTGGGCAATGACCACGACCCAGGCCGCCACCGGTGACAGGGGCATGAGGCCGTCTCCGACCATCATCATCACGCCCTTGGAGTAGGTGAAGACGCCCACGGCGATGGCGACGGCGCCCACTAGGAAGAGCTGATCCACGGAGGTGAAGGTCATGCCGGCAACGGTGAAGTCGGAGAAGGGCGAGGAACTGACAAAGACGCCCATGACGTTGCCGATGTTGTTGGCACCCAGGGTGTAGGAGCCGAAGGCGCCGGCGATGATGAGCCCGATACGGGTATAGCTGTCCAGGCGCAGCAGGTGCAGACGCGCCTTGGTAAGCACCCATACCATCACCTTGTACAGCAAGGCGCTGAAAATGGCCGCCAATACCGGGCTGGCGATCCAGGTGGACATGATGGTCGTCAGGGACGAGAAGTCGGTGATGGAGCCACTGAACCAGTTCCAGCCGATGATAGCGCCCACGACGGCATGGGTGGTGGAAACCGGGAGTCGGGCGACGGTCATCCAGTAAACGGTGAGCGCCGCGCAGAAGGCGGCTACGAAGGCTCCGGGCAGGGCGTTGAGGTTACCCAATTCGCCCAGACCATGAGCAGCGCCGGCACCACTGAAGACGGCGCCGAGGATGATGAAGACGCTGCAAATAATGGCCGCCGTCGTAAAGCGGATCATGCGGCTGCCGACCGCTGTGCCAAAGACATTGGCGGCGTCGTTCGCGCCCAGTGACCAGCCTAAAAAGAGGCCACTGGAAAGAAAGATCAAGATGGCGATATCCATCGGTGTCCCTCGCTAGCATCAAAGATGGCCGCCAAATGCCGGTATTCGGCGGCAGCCAGAATCCCCTTAAAGGGCGCGTTTGATGGAATAGATGGCGAGCCAGTCGCCCACGTCCTCGGCCTCGTCCGCCAGGTTGTCGATCTTGTCCACGAAGTAACGCAGGTGCATCTTGCGGTCGAGCCCCAGGTCGGAGCCGAAGATGTCGCGCTTGAGGCGGGTGGCGCACTGGTCGCATTCCTCTTCGTGGAAGGACACCTTGCCCAGGTGATCGCGGACCGCGGAGATGTTGCGAAAGAAGGCCCGGGCACCCAGGATCGCCGATTCCATGGTCTTGACCGCTGCGCTAGCCAGGACCTTGAAGTCCGCCTTAAAGGCGTCTTCGATGACCGGCTCCTCAACGGTAATGGCCAGGAAGATATCCTCGACCAGCCCGAGAAGGTAATTGAGATCCTCCAGAAGGCTCAGGACGTCGGCGCGAAAATCGGGGATCAGCATTTCGGTATAAAGATCGGTCTCGATGACGAGCCGCAGCCGGTGGCCATCGCCCTCCGTCGCCCGCAACTGGGCCGCCTGGTCGGTCAGGCGTTCCGCGGTCGCGCCGTCCACATAACTGGCGATGCCCTGCTCGAAGCGCATCCCGCCCTCGGAAATCTTGTCGAGGAAGTTATCGATCATGGCCTCCATGGCCTTGGTCTTGCCAAATAGGGCGAGTTTATTCTGGTTCATGGCTATTACCTGTATAGCGGTGGGCTAGAGAAGTTCGGCGGTGGCGCACGGCCGGCCGGTGGTGGAGGGAGAGCGGAACCCGCCGTGTGGTTCGGATGGTTTCCGTCTCACGGGCAAGGCGCCTTCCATGGGAGTCAGGGGATGCCCCTGGGAGCCAGCCAGACTCGAATCGCTCCCGCGGAAGGTCAGGCGGAAACGGGGGCAGAGCGGTGGCAAGTGGCGGTAATACTGAAGCTCATACGGCCTCTGAGGCCCCATCGCCTCTAGGACGGCGCGCCCTGGCATAACAGTTTCCCTCAGCCCTGCCCCCGCGCATCCCGGGTCAGGGTGCAGCAAAGCCTGCACCCTGGCTCGAAAGATTACTATAAAATGACAAGAAGACATAGCATTACGAAAGGTACAACGAAAAAAGGGGTGCAGCTTGCGCTGCACCCCTTAATCGTTAGCCCTTCTTAAATGTCGAGCAACCCTGGATATCGGGTTGCCCAGCCCCGGTCCTGGGAGCTTGGCTCAGTATTCCTGCAGCATGGTCAGCTCATTCTCGGCCTGGCGCAGGCGGAGGGCCAGGGTGCGGGCCAGGCCCTGAAGCATGTTAAACCCTAAGCGTTTATGCTCCTCGGCCAGGATGTCGAAGTTCTTGCGCGACAGGGCATAGAGGATGGTGTCGGTCAGCGCCACGGCCTCGTTGGTGCGTGGACGGTCGTCGAGGAAGGACAGGCCCCCGAAGAAGTCGCCACGCCCGTAGGTGGCGATGTGGCGGGTATGGCCGGCGCCGACCGGGGCGAAGAGGCGCACCGCGCCCCGCCGGATCCAGTAAATGCCGTCGCCCTCGGAACCCGTGCCGAAAATGATATCCCCGGCCTTGTAGGCGCGCTCCTCCAGGCGCGCCTCCAGGTCATGCAGGGTTTCATCCTTTCTATTGCCAAAGATCTCCATCTCATGTAACTGGATGGGCGGCTCTTCCTCTTCCAAAACCTCCAGGGGGGCATCCCTTTCGCCCAGGAGGCGGTCCTCGACCCACTCGATGGCATTATCCAGGGTCGGAAAGACGCGCATCGTCGCCTCGTCCGGGATGATGACGCCGGTTTGTTCAAGAAATTCCCGCAGGTTGCGGCCATTAGCCAGCATTTCGGGGATGCCGGAGAGAATCAGCAGGGCACCCTTCTCCGCCAGGCCCTCGCGCACGATGACCAGGAGGTGGGCCGCGGTGACGTCCATCGACTGGACCCGCCTGAGGTCCAGGATCATGTAGTGGCGCTTGCCGAACTCGGGTTCGAGTTGGGAATAGAGTTGCTGAGAGGTGCCAAAAAAGAGGCTGCCCTGGAGCTCGAAGATGACGGCCTGGTCACCCTTTTTCTCGATGATGTCCATTTCCGATTCCACCCGCTTGAAGGTGGACGACACCTGGTTGACGTAAACCTTGCGGCGGACGATGGCACCGCCGATCTGCTCGCGCACGAACAGGAGGATGGCCAAGCCGACGCCCGTCCCGGAGGCCGCGATCAGGCCAACGGTGAGGGCGACCATGACGACGGCCAGGACCACCACAAAGTCGAAGACCGTCGCCCGCGATTGGATGAAGTGCAGGGGTTCGCGGTCAATCATGCGAATGCCGACGACGATCAGGACACCCGCCAGGGCGGCCACGGGGATCCAGGCCAGGAAGGAACCGAGGGCCAGGGCGGCCACCAGGGCGAAGACACCTTCCAGAATGCCCGAAACCCGGGTGCGGCCACCGCTGTTGAGGTTGACCAGGGTGGGACCCATGGCCCCCGCTCCAGGGACGCCGCCGACGGACGAGGAGCAGATATTGGCGACGCCCTGCGCGACCAGTTCACGGTTGGAGTCGTGGCGGCTGCGCGTCAGTTGATCAACCACGACGCAGGTTTTCAGAGTGTCGATGGAGAGTAGCACGGCCAGGGTCGCGGCCATTCCAAACAGACCAGCCACCTGACCCAGGCGGAGATCGCCAATGTCCCGCCAGTGTCCGGAGACGGCGGCGATGATACCATCCTGCTGGGCGTTCATGGGGCCTACCACCAGAGGGTTTCCCTCAGTTTGCCAGAGGCTTGGGTCCACCATGGCCGCCAGACTGAAGTAGGTCGCCAGACCTGCCAGGATACCGATGATGGTGCCAGGTATCAGCTTCGTCAGTTTGGGACCGACAAAGGTAAAGAAGATGGTGGCGCCACCGACGGCGACGGCCCGCCAGTCCCAGAGGGCGGGTGCTGCCAGTATTTCCCACCAGTGGCTGCCCGGCGCGCCGAGTAATTTGGGGATCTGGCTGCCAAGGATGATGAGTCCCACGCCGGACATATAGCCGCTGACCACTGGGTAAGGAATGAATTTGATCAGGCGGCCGATGCCCACGAAGCCGAGCATCATCTGGCCGAGACCCGTGATGACGCCCAAGAGGATGAGCAGCAGGATGATGGCGTCGGCCTGCACCCCCTGTTGGTTCAGGGTGATGGCGAAGGCGGAGAGCACGGCGGCGGCTGGCGCGCAGGGGGTGGTGATGAGACGATCGGTGCCACCCAGCGTTGGGGCGACAAGGCCAAGCACGATGGCGCCGATGATGCCGGCCATGGCGCCCAGGGACGCATAGCTCGGTCCGATGGCGGCATAGATGGTGACACCGAAGGCGATAGAAGAGGGGAGCACCACCAGCATGGCCGCGAGGCCACCCCAGAAGTCCCCCAGGTCTGTCTTGATTTTTCCTTTAAAGGTGTTTCCGATCACGCTATACCCTCGCATGGCTGGATGTGATGGCAACTTACCCCCTTCCCCCAGGGAAGAAGGCTCGGGCCGGTGGTCGAAGGTATCAACCTGCATCTTTCGTGCCTAACGATCAAGATCAGCATATTTCATTTTAAATCAATAAGAAAGCGAGGAGGGCAATGGATTTTACTCTGTGCCAGGGGTGTCGCGTTGAGGAGACGGCCATTCGCGACAGCCCCATAAAACTCAATTAATACAATAGGGTTATGTTAGCTTTCTAGCTGCCGGGGTGCAGCTTTTGCTGCACCCCTCTCGGCTCCCGGGGTGATGCGAAAGGCTTATTCCCGGTTCATGAGATGCAGACGGCGGTTGAGGGACTGGCGACTGATGCCGAGCAGCATGGCGGCAAGGCCCTGGTTATGATTGGCGCGGCGCATGGCCTCCTCCACCAGGAAAATATCGGCCTCCTTGAGGGAAGGAAAGCGGCCCGGGATGGCCAGGCCTGGCCCCTCGGCAAGGCTCGGGGGCACAGGCTCGACACTGGCGCGATCCCGGCGCACTACCTGCTGGAAGCTGTCCATAGCCAGGACGCCCCCAACCCGGTGCTGAGCCATGGCATTAAAGACCAGGGCTCGCAATTCGCGGATATTGCCGGGAAAATCATAAAGAGAGAGGAGGGTGAGCAGCTCCCCGGGGATGCGTGGCGCGGGGCGTCCCAGGGCTTGGGCCGCCTCGTTGATAAAGTGCTGGAGCAGGAGCGGCAGGTCGTCCAGGCGTTCGCGCAGCGGGGGCAGTTCGATGGGATGGCTGGAGAGCCGAAAATAGAGGTCCTGACGAAACTTGCCACGATCCATGCGGCGATGCAGGGCCTGGTTGGTAGCGGCGAGGATGCGGGCATCGGTGGTTCTTGGCATGTCCGAGCCAATGGGGTAATAGTTTTGAGCCTGCAGCAGGCGCAGCAGTTTGACCTGGGAGGCGGGCTTGAGATCGCCGATCTCGTCCAGGAAGAGGGTGCCACCCGCCGCCTTGGCGATGAGGCCCTCCCGTTCCCGTTCGGCGCCGGTGAAGGCGCCGCGCACATGACCAAAGAGGGTATCGGAGAAGAGGTTGTCATCCAGACCGGCGGCGTTCAGGCAGACCAACTCGCCGCCTCGGCCGCTTAGGCGATGGATGGCCTCGGCGATGAGTTCCTTGCCGGTGCCCGTCTCGCCCGTGATCAGGACCGGTTCCCCGGAGTCAGCAATGGCCTCGGCATAGCGAAACAGCCGCTGCATCCTGTGGTTGCGGCTGATGATGGCGGCGAAGGCTTCCGGGTGAGTCATGCCCTCGCCCATGAGACTGGATCTGAGGGAACCGATTTCCTGGCGGAGCAGGCGGATCTCCAGGGCGCGGCGCACGCTGGAGACGAAGCGACTCTCCTCCACGGGCTTGACCAGGTAGTCGAAGGCCCCTTCCTTCATGCATGACACCGCCGTCTCCACCTCCTGGGAGGCGGTCATGACTACCACGGGGATCTCGGGATAGTCGCGCGTTAGCCGCGGCAATAACTCCTGGCCGGTGACGTGAGGCATGAAGAGGTCGAGGACGATCACCCCGGCTGTTTGCCGCTCCAGGAGCGGTAAGAGTTCGCGGCCGTCGCCCAGGGTGGTGACGGTGGTGATGCCGTGGGTATTGAGCAGGTATTCCGCCCCGAAGAGGATATCTTCCTCGTCGTCCACCAGGACGACGGGCCATTTTTGTCGGGTCTCCATGTTTATCCTCACCTGGATTGGGTTTTCAAGCCGTTGCGACCGGCAGCCAGACGCTGACCTGGGTGCCCACGCCGGGTTGCGATTCGATCTCCATCCGGCCGGAATGATGCTGAACGATGCGGGCACAAATGGAAAGCCCCAGGCCGGTGCCACCCGTCGCGACCCGGGTGGTGAAGAAGGGCTCCGTCACCCGTTCCCGGACCTCCTCGGTCATACCCTGGCCTTCATCCTCGACCGTCACCCGCACGAATTCGCCTTCGGGCTCCAGGGAAGCAGTGATCTGGACCCCGGCGTCGCGATGAGGGAGGGATTGGAGGGCATTGAGGATCAGGTTGATAAAGACCTGTTCCAGTTGCTGGCCATTGCCGCGCACCCGGGGCAGGGATGGGGGCAGCAGGAGGCGACAATGCGCCGTGTGTTTGTGGATCTGGCTTTGGAGCAAGGAGAGGGCGGTGGGCAGGATCTCGCCCAGATCCACGGCATGGTCCAGATCTCCGGCGTCCGGACGGGCCATGTGCTTGAGGTTGCCCACGATCTTCTCGATCCGCTGGGAGCCCTTGACGATACCCTCCAGGAGTCGCGGCAGGCCTTCCAGGGCCTTGGCCACCGGCATGCCGCCGAGGCTGAAGTCACCGTATTCCCGGCGATGGCGGTCCAACACCTTGCGGATGTCCTTCCAACTGCGCGCCAGGATGGAAGCGTTGAAGTGGATGGCGTTGTTGGGATTGTTGATCTCATGGGCCACGCTGGCGGCCAGGACGCCAAGGGAGGCCATGCGGGCATTGCGGATGGCGTGGGCCTCCAGGACCCGTTTTTCGGTGACATCGGTCAGGATTACCATGGCGGCTGTTACCTTGGCTCCCTCGCGAAGGGGCACCAGTCGCAGGTCCCACCAGGTCGAGTCATCCCCCGCGTAACCAAAGCCCTCGGGCTCGCCCAGGGTTAGAACGCGGCCCAGGGCCTGATTGAATTGCTCCCGGGCTCGAATCGGGAGACAGCCCTCCGCCCGCCGTTCCTTGCCATCCGCCGGGGGAGTCGGCAGGGGCCGGTTGATAATCAGCAGGTTCCCGTCACGATCCACCGTCATGATGTTGTCGGGCGACTGATGGAAGAGGATTCTTAGCTTCTGTTCCGACGCCCGCAACTCCTCTTCGATGCGCAACCGTAGGCGGAGGGCCGCGCGGAAGTGCAGGATGAAGAGGACCATGAAGAGGGTCAGGGCCAGACCACTCACCAGGACGATCCAGGGGCCCTCCAGAAAGAGTTCGGTACTGAACTGGCGGGTCGGGGAACAGGTTATGGACCAGAGCCGGTCGGCCACCGGAAAGGTCTCGGTAACCCGCGGGGCGGGATCGAGGTCCCAGCCCCGCCATTGGATGCTGGCGGGCGCCGGGTCGCGGTTGAGCCGGCTGGCGTAGAAGTCGAGCAACTCCTCCCCGGTTGGCGCGGATTCATCCTGCACCAGAAATTCCACCCCCCGGGGCTCCAGGAGGCCCATGGCGGTGTCGGCGATATCGGCGATCCGGAAGACGCCGACCACGAAGCCCTGGAGCTGGGCCTGGCGCTCCCGATCCGTGGCCCCGGGGGGCAAGGGGCGAAAGACCGGCATGAAGGCCATGAAGCCGTATTGGGGGTTTTCTCCGGTGATCAGGGGGATACGGCCACTGACCACCATGTCGCCGCTGGCCAGTGCCCGTCCCATCAGGGCCCGCAGGACCGGATTCTCGCCCAGATCCTGGCCCACCTGGAGACCGCTGTCCCGTTCCGACTCCAGATAGTGGATGGGGAAGCCGTCCTGCGGCCGGGGTACCCAGGCGAGGGCCTGGATCCCCTGATAGCGGTCGAAGAGGCCGCGGGCGAAGAGGCCGAAGGCCCGGTCATCGACCGCTTCGGAGACCCGAAAGAGGTCATGGAGGGAGCGCACGGCATCCAGCCGCTCCTCGATCCCCTTCTTCAGGACGCGATTGCGGTTATGGGCCAGCCACTCGAATTCCAGTTGGTGGCGGGCCTCCAGCTCCGCGCGGATGACCCAAAAGGCCCCTAGGGACAGGAGGAGCCCCGCCAGGCCCACCAGCAGGGCCAACCCATGGAGCTTCAGAAACCGCGACATGGAGGCCCTCCAAGGTTAGACTTTGGTGAATGAATTTTTTTAATTTTCGGCCGTTGCAACGGCTGAAGCCTGGGTAATGGATAACGGGTGCGATGATGATCGAGGAATTACGCGGGGCCTTGCTGCTCTCTCAACTGTCCCCTGAACAACTGGAGCGGGTGGCACGCCGCGCCGCGCGCCTGCGGCTGGAGGATGGCCAACTGCTCTTCAGCCAGGGTGACCCGTCCGACCGATTCTATCTGGTCCTGTCGGGTCAGGTCAGGCTGTTTCGACTGTCCCCGGACGGGGCGGAGAAGGTCATCGAGATTGCGGGGGCGGGGGAGACCTTCGCCGAGGCTCTCATGTTCCTGAACGCGCCCCGCTATCCGGTTTGCGCGGCGGCCCTGGGTCCGACCGAACTGATTGGCATGGACGCCCGGGATTTTGCCCGCATGATGCGGGAGTCCGTCGATACCTGCATGGTGGTGCTCGGCGCCCTCAGCCAGCGTTTGCGCGGCCTGGTGCGGGAGATCGACAACCTGACCCTGCATTCGGCCACCAGCCGCTTTGCCAGTTACCTGGTCCTGCATCGCCCGTCGGGAGGCCAGGTCGTTGAGCTGGACGCCCGCAAGGGGGTCATTGCCTCGCGACTCTCCATCAAGCCCGAGACCTTCTCCCGCATCGAAAAGGACCTCAGCGAGCGCGGCATCATCGCCGTGCAGGGGATGCGGGTCCGTCTTCTGAAGGTGGAGGTTCTGGAGCAACTTGCCGGTCTTGGCGATTACCGGGAACTCATGGCCATGCCTTGCGAGTCCGGCGCCTCCCTCTAAGCCCCGGCTAACCGGGTCCCCGCCGCCGCGTCATGACCCGCGGGTGCGCTTGATCCAACTCGTCAGGCTCTTGTGGAGCTCACTCAGGCCCAGGGGCTTGCTGAGATAGTCGTCCATGCCGGCGTCCAGGCAGCGCTCCCGGTCGCCGGGCATGGCCAGAGCGGTGAGGGCGATGATGGGGGTGAGCCGCAGGGTGGGGTCGGCGCGCAGGCGGTGGGTCGCCTCCAGGCCATCGAGTTCCGGCATCTGGACATCCATGATGATGATGTCGGGCAGGCAGGCCCGCGCCTGGGCGACCGCCTCCAGACCATCCCGGGCCGTGTGGACCTCGAAACCCCGCAGTCGCAGATAGTTGGAGACCATCTCCAGGTTGTCGGCATTGTCTTCCGCCAGCAGTACCCGTGCGGGCTCCAGGGTTTGGGTGGGCGGGCTGGTTTCCTCGGTGACCGACTCCGCCCGTAGCTCGACGCCCCGCTGAGCCTGGGGGTTCCAGGGGAGGATGAGATCGAAGTGGCTGCCCTTACCGACCGCGCTGGCCACCTCGATGGTCCCGCCGTGGAGTTGGGCCATGCCATAGGCCAGGGCAAGGCCCAGGCCGGTGCCGCCGTGTTGCCGTGACAGGCGGCTGTCGATCTGGACGAAGGGCTTGAAGAGGCGTTCGAGTTGGTCGGCGGGGATGCCGATGCCCGTGTCCCAGACCCGAATCCGGACCTGGCGATGATCCGGCTCGCCCATGACGTCCAGGCCGATGGTCCCGCCCTCGGGGGTGAATTTGACGGCGTTGCCCAGCAGGTTGATGAGCATCTGCTTGAGGCGGCGGCTGTCGCCATGCACCAGTTGCACCGCCGGGTCGAGGCGCGTCTCCAGGCGTAGCCCCTTGGCCGTGGCCGGGGGCCGGATGAGGCGCAGACAGGCGTCCCAGAGCTGGTTGACGGGAACCTGGTCCAGGCGCAGGGTCATGCGGCCGGAGGCGACCCGGGACATGTCCAGAATGTCGTTGATGAGTTCCAGCAGGTGGGCGCCGTTTTCGTGGATGGTGGAGGCGGCCTTGGTCTGCTGGGGGCTGAGAGCGCCGAGCAGGCCGTCGCCCATGGTCTCGGACAGGCCCAGGATGCTGGTCAGGGGCGTGCGGAGTTCATGGCTCATGGCGGCCAGAAACTCGTCCTTGGCGCGGGCGGTGCGGCCCAGTTCGGCGTTGGCCCGATCCAGTTCGGCGGTGCGCTCCCGGACCCGCTCCGTGAGGAGGGCGCGCTCCTGGGCCAGGGCATCGTGGGCGAGGCGCAGGGCCACCTCGGCGTGCCGGCGCTCCGAGACATCGGAAAAGTTGACCACGGCCCCCACCAGTTCACCGTCCCGCAGGATGGGGTTGGCGTGATATTCCACCGGGAAGGAGCTGCCGTCCGCCCGCCAGAAGACCTCGTCATCCACATGGATCGGGAGCCCGTCCCGGAAGATGCTGGAAGCGCGGCAGTCCGCGGCGGGGTAGTGACTGCCTTCGGGGTGGCTGTGGTGCATGACCTCATGCATCTTGACGCCCTCCAGGCTCGCGGGCGCCGCATGACCCAGGAGCTGGGCGGCGGCCGGGTTGCAGAAGATGCAGCGCCCTTGGGTATCGACGCCGAAGATACCCTCCCCGGTGGACTCCAGCAGCAGGCGGGCATGGGCCTCGCTGCGGCGCAGGCTCTCCCGTGACTCAGCCAGGTTTTCCTGCATGGTCTTGAGGGCCGCCAGCATCTGGGCATTCTCGTCCTCGCCCGTGACGCGGATGGGGGTCGAGAAGTCACCCGCGCTGACGCGTCGGGCGATGGCGGTGGCGGTCGCGATGGGCTGGCCGATGGTGCGATCCACCAGGAGGATCAGGAGGGCGATGGCGCCGGTCATGACCCCCACCAGGATCAGGAAGATGTGACGCTCCACACCGGCGATGCTGATGTCGATATCGGCCAGCGTCCGGTCCTTGTGGGCCAGGGCCGCCTCGACCACCTCGTCCAGCAGGTCCGTGGGCTGGCGATCGATGCCACGCACCCGCTCGTCGATACCGAGAGGCGCTACCAGGTCACTGAAGCGCTGCTGACCCAGGGCCGCGCGGTACTCCTCGCCGAGTCGGGTATGGGCCTCCAGAAACTGGCCGGCGGTCTCGCGTGCCGGCAGGTTCTCCCCCAGCAGTTCGATCAGCTGCCGCATGGAGGCCCGGGTGTTTTCCTCTTCCTGCTCGAATTGGGCCAGGTATCGATCAAAGAGGGCGGGGTCCTGGCCACGCAGCAGGATGTTTTTCCATTCCTGCACCTGCTTCTTGAAGCGCACCTGAGTGGTGAGAGCGGACGCCACGATCTGGGAACTCGCCTCCCGGACCTCGGAGGCCTGGCTGTTGGCCTTTTGGTAGAGCCCAAAGGCGTAAAGCCCGGCCATGAGGTTGACAACCAGGATGAAGATGAGCCCGGTGGCAAACTTGGCGCGGATCGTCATGGTCCGTTACCTGTCCCGGCCAGGGCCGATGGGGGGAAAAGGAGCGGAATGGGCTACTCGACCGTCACGGACTTGGCCAGGTTGCGCGGCTGATCCACGTCCGTGCCCTTGAGGACGGCGACGTGATAGGCCAGGAGCTGGAGGGGAATGGTAAAGAGGATGGGGGCGATCAGCCCGTCAACATGCGGTACGGGAATGATGGTAACCCCGGGTTGGGAGGCCATGGCCAGCCGCTCGTCGGCAAAGACATAGAGTTGACCGCCCCGGGCGCGGACCTCTTCCAGGTTGGAACGCAGCTTTTCCAGCAGGCCGTTGTTGGGGGCGACGGCGATGACGGGCATGGACTCGTCGATCAGGGCCAGGGGGCCATGCTTGAGTTCGCCGGCGGGATAGGCTTCGGCGTGAATGTAGGAGATCTCCTTGAGCTTGAGGGCGCCCTCCAAAGCGATGGGGTACTGGTCGCCGCGGCCCAGGAAGAGGGCATGATGTTTGTCGGCGAATTGCTCGGCGATGAGGGCCACGCGGGCGTCCAGGGCCAGAAAGTCCCGGGCCCGGCCCGGCAGGGCGCGCAGGGAGGCGGCGAGCTCGGCCTCGGTGGTGTCGATGAGGCCGGCGTAGCGGCCAAGCGCCGCCGTTAAGAGGAGCAGGGCGGTCAGTTGGGTGGTGAAGGCCTTGGTCGAGGCGACGCCGATCTCGGGTCCGGCGTGGGTCAGCAGGATGAGGTCGGACTCCCGCACCAGGGAGCTTTCCGGGACGTTGCAGATCGTCAGGGTGGCGGCGTAGCCGAGGCGCTTGGCCAGCCGCAGGGCGGCCAGGGTATCGGCGGTCTCCCCGGATTGGGAGATGGCGACGAAGAGGGCATGATCCGGCGCCACATGGCGGCGATAGCGGTATTCGCTCGCCACCTCGACCTGGCAGCCAATGGGAGTGGTCGATTCGAGCCAATGCCGTGCCACCAGACCGGCGTGATAGCTGGTCCCGCAGGCGACGATCTGGACCGCGCGGATCTTCTTCAGAATATCCGGGGCCTTCTGCCCAAAGGCCTCGGGCAGGACATGGTCCGCCGACAGCCGGCCTTCGAGGGTGTCCGCCAGGGCGCGGGGTTGCTCGAAGATCTCCTTTTGCATGTAGTGCCGATACTCGCCCCGCTTGACGGCGTCGGCGGAGAGGGTGGATTCCCGCACCGGTCGCGTCACGGGCTGGCCGTCCCGGTCGAACACCCGCACCTGGTCGCGGCGGATCTCCGCCAGGTCCCCTTCCTCCAGGAAAATGAAGCGCTGGGTGACGGGCAAGAGGGCGAAGACGTCGGAGGCAATGAAATTTTCGCCGAAGCCCAGGCCGATGACCAGGGGGCTGCCCTGGCGGGCGGCCACCAGGTGGTCCGCGTCCTGGGTGTCGATGACGCCCAAGGCGTAAGCCCCCTCCAGGGTGGCGACCGTGGCGCGCACCGCCGCCAGCAGGGCCACGCCCTGGGTCAGTTGGTCGTAAATGGCGTGGGCGATGACTTCGGAGTCCGTCTCGGAGGTGAAGACGTGGCCATTGGCCTCCTGGGCCTGTCGGAGGAGGCCATGGTTCTCGATGATGCCGTTGTGGACCAGGGCGCAGCGGTCGCGACAGACGTGGGGGTGGGCGTTGCGTTCGGCGGGTTCGCCATGGGTGGCCCAGCGGGTGTGGGCGATGCCGAGTGTGCCGGGCAGAGGGTGCTGCTCCATGGCCTCGGCCAGGCGCTGGACCTTGCCGAGGGCGCGGATGCGGCCAAGCTGGCCCGGGGCGGCCAGGACCGCCATGCCGGCGGAGTCGTAGCCCCGATATTCCAGCCGGCGCAGTCCCTCCAGGAGAATGGCCGCTACGTCCCGTTGCGCAATGCCGCCTACGATGCCGCACATGGATCTTGTCCTCTCGCCCAGGCTATTTGGGTATCTTGACTGGCCGGGTCCAATGATGGATGGTTTTTTGTGGGGCCCGGGTCAGGGTGAGCTTGTCGGCCGGCGCGTCACGGCCAATGACGGACCCCGCCCCGATAGTGGCGCCCGCGCCGATGTTGACCGGGGCTACCAGGGCCGTATTGGACCCGATGAAGGCCCCCTCCCCGATCTGGGTCAGGTGTTTGTTGACGCCATCGTAATTGCAGGTGATGGTGCCCGCGCCGATGTTGACGTTACCGCCAATGCGGGCGTCCCCGATGTAGGTGAGATGGCTGACCTTGGTGCCAGGGCCGATCGTGGCCTTTTTGATCTCGACGAAGTTGCCGATGTGGGCGCCATCCGCGATGTCCGCCTGGGGTCGCAGGCGGGCGAAGGGGCCAATCTGGGTATCTTGCCCGGTCCGTGCCTTCTCGATGACCGAATTGGCCAGGACCCGGCTATTGGCGCCGATTGTGCAATTCTTCAGCAGGCAGTTGGGGCCGATGCTGACGCCATCCCCCAGTTCTACCTCGCCCTCGAAGAGGCAGTTGATGTCGATGGTGACATCGCGTCCGGCCTTCAATTGCCCCCGCACATCGAAGCGGTGGGGATCCAGGAGGGTCACCCCTTCGCGCATCAGGTCCCCGGCGAGGCGGCGCTGATAGCGTCGCTCCAGATCCGCGAGTTGCAGGCGGTCATTGATGCCCAGGATCTCCTCTTCCCTGTCCGCCTGACAGGTGGCGATGGCCTGGCCATCCACCGCCGCCAGGGCGACGATATCCGTCAGGTAGTACTCGCCCTGGGCATTATTGTTAGTCAGTCGCGAGAGCCAATTTTCCAACTTGGTTCGGTCGGCCACCAGGAAGCCGGTATTGATTTCCGGGATGGCGAGCTCGGCCGCGCTGGCGTCCCTGGCCTCGACGATCGCCCTCACCTGGCCGGTATCTCCCCTCACGATGCGGCCATAGCCGGCGGGATTGGCAAGGGTGGCGGTCAGAATGCCCAGCGGGGCCGGGGCGGCCGTGGCGATAAGTTGCCGTAAGGTTTCCGCCCGAATCAGGGGGATGTCGCCGTAGAGCACCAGGACGCGATCCATGTCATGCAGCTTGGGCATGGCCTGGATGAGGGCATGTCCCGTGCCGTGCCGGTCCAACTGGGTGACCCAGTCGCAGTCTATCCCCGCCAGGGCTTCACTCACCTGTCCGTCGCCAGGCCCCTGCACGACACAGATCCGCGTGGCCCCGAGTTCCTGGGCGGTAGCGAGGACGTGGCTCAAGAGGGGCCGACCCGCCAGGCGATGCAGAACCTTGGGCAGGTTTGACTTCATGCGGGTGCCTTGCCCGGCGGCGAGGACGGCGATCCCCAGCTTCATTTCGGCATTGCTCCTATCAGTGCAGCGCGCCGGGGATGGCACAGGACTGGCCATCGTTCGCCATGTCCTCGCGGTTAGCCTCGCGCACCTCGTGGATGCGGACATGAACCCGCAAGGACTTGCCCGCCAGGGGGTGGTTCCCGTCCACGGTCAGCCGGCCATTCTCGATGCGGGTGACATAGAAGCTCTTGACCTCGCCGGCTTTGTTCTGCATTTGCACCTCGGCGCCGATTTGACGGAACTGGGGCGGAACATTGTTGATATCGTCCGTAAAAGTCAGGTCCGCGTCATGGCTGCCAAATCCTGCCTCGGGGGGCAGGTCAAAATCGATCTCGTCTCCCGCCGCCTTACCCCGGATGGCGGCATCCATACCGCCGATCAGTTCCTGAGCGCCGCCCAGGACGAACCCCACGGGCAGGTCGCTGTGCTCCAGAACCGAGCCCTCGTTATCCTGGATGCTATAGGTGAGGCTGACGTATTTCCCGTCTTGGATAATTTCGGCTGTCATGCGAGTTAAACCTGATTATGGCGTTGCGAGGAAGTCAAAGGAATACCCTGAAATACGCAACCCCCGCTGAGCGGGGGCTGTGGTTTCTGGCGACGAGAGGATGGTTCCTAGCTGACCTTGGTCTTGCGTAATCGCTCAATGGCTCGTAACTGCGCCACCGCCTCGGCCAGTTCAGCCTGAGCCTTGGCATACTGAAATTCGGCGGCCTTGCCCGCCAGGGCATCCTCGGCGCGGCGTTTGGCCTCCGCGGCCGCCGCCTCATCCAGGTCCCGGGCTCGGATAGCCGTGTCGGCCAGCACGGTTACGACATGGGGCTGAACTTCCAGCATGCCACCGGACACGAAGAAGTGTTCCGTCTCCCCATCCATTTTTTGCACCCTGACCTCGCCGGGCCTGAGCCGGGTAATGAGGGCCGTGTGGCGCGGCGCTATGCCGAGTTCGCCCATCTCGCCGGGGGCGAACACCATGGTCGCCAGACCGGAATGTATAGCCCGCTCGGCGCTCACGATATCCACATGAACTGTCATTGGCATGGTCAAACCCCTCCTGTCTAGACGTTGCCGCCCTTGGCGGCGGCTTCCTCGATACCGCCTACCATGTAGAAGGCCTGCTCGGGCAGATGGTCGTACTCACCATTGGCAATGGCCTTGAAGCCGGCGATGGTGTCCTTGAGGGAGACGTATTTGCCTGGGGAGCCGGTAAAGACCTCGGCGACGAAGAAGGGCTGGGACAGGAAGCGCTGGATCTTGCGTGCCCGCGACACCGTCAGCTTGTCTTCCTCGGAAAGCTCGTCCATGCCGAGGATGGCGATGATGTCCTTGAGTTCCTTGTAACGCTGCAGCGTACCCTGGACCTGGCGCGCCACCGTGTAGTGTTCGACGCCGACGACATGGGGATCCAGGATGCGGCTGGTGGAGTCCAGAGGGTCCACGGCGGGGTAGATGCCCAGTTCGGCGATCTGGCGGGAGAGCACCAGGGTGGCGTCCAGGTGAGCGAAGGTGGTGGCGGGCGAGGGATCGGTCAGGTCGTCCGCGGGGACGTACACCGCCTGGAAAGAGGTGATGGATCCGGTACGGGTGGAGGTGATGCGTTCCTGGAGGGTACCCATCTCGGAGGCCAGGGTCGGCTGGTAGCCCACCGCCGAGGGCATGCGGCCCAGCAGGGCGGAGACTTCAGTACCAGCCAGGGTGTAACGGTAGATGTTGTCGATGAACATGAGGACGTCGCGGCCCTCGTCGCGGAAATACTCCGCCATGGTCAAGCCGGTCAGGGCCACGCGCAGGCGGTTGCCCGGGGGCTCGTTCATCTGGCCATAGACGAGGGCTACCTTGTCGAGGACGCCACCATCGGTCATTTCGTGATAGAAGTCATTGCCTTCGCGTGTGCGCTCGCCCACACCGGCAAAGACGGAGAAGCCCGAGTGTTCAACGGCGATGTTACGGATCAGTTCCATGAGGGTAACCGTCTTACCCACGCCGGCACCCCCGAAGAGTCCGATCTTGCCGCCCTTGGAGATGGGCATGATGAGATCGATGACCTTAATGCCGGTTTCAAGGATCTCGGTCGTGGAGGCTTGATCCTCGAAAGAGGGGGCGTGGCGATGGATGCCCCAACGCTCCTCGGTAGCGATGGGTCCTTTGTCGTCGATGGGACGTCCCAGCACGTCCATGATCCGCCCCAGGGTCGCCTTGCCTACGGGGACCTGGATGGCCTCATGGGTATTGCTGACGCCGAGGCCGCGTTGGAGACCGTCGGTCGTGCCCATGGCGATCGTCCGCACCACGCCGTCCCCCAGTTGCTGCTGGACCTCCAGCGTCAGGCCGACGGTATCGACCATGAGGGCGTCATAGACCTTGGGCATCTCGCCCCGTGGGAACTGCACGTCAACCACGGCGCCGATGATTTCCACCACGTTACCGGAACTCATATCTGTTTCCTCGTTCTCGCCTGTCGGCGGTTGGATGCATGTCGATTCGGTTGGGCATCGCGGGATGCCTTGGGGGCGCGGGGCTAGACCGCCGCCGCGCCGCCCACGATTTCCGAGATTTCCTGGGTAATTGCCGCCTGACGGGCCTTGTTGTAAACCAACTGGAGTTCGCTGATGAGGCTGCCGGCATTTTCGGAGGCCGCCCGCATGGCGACCATGCGCGCCGATTGCTCGCAGGCCCCGTTCTCCACCACCGCCTGATAGACCAGCGACTCGATGTAGCGCGTCAAGAGAGCGTCGAGCACCACCTTGGGCTCCGGTTCGTAGATGTAATCCCAGTGGGTAGGGATTTTTTCAATCTTCTCCGCGTGGATCGGCACCAGTTGCCCGATCATCGGCTTCTGCGTCATGGTATTGACGAATTCGTTGTAGGCCACGTAGATGGCATCGATCTCGCCCGCCTCGTAGGCATCCAGGAGGACCCGTACGGCGCCGATAAGGTCCTCAACATGGGGCTTGTCGCCAATGTGGGTGACCTGGGCCATGACTTTGCCGCCAAAGCGGCGGAAGAAGGCCAGGGCCTTGGAGCCGATGACGGCGAAGGAGGTCTCGACCCCCGCCTTGCGCTGGTCCCGGATCTCAAGCGCGAGCTTGCGGAAGAGGTTGGTGTTGAGGCCGCCGCAGAGGCCGCGGTCCGAGGAGATGACGATGTAGCCGACCCGCTTGTGCTCCCGGTTCGCGGCCATGTAGCTGTGCCGGTATTCCGGCGAGGCATGGCTCAAGTGGGCAATGACCTGGAGCATCTTGAGGGCGTAGGGACGGGAGGCCGTCATGCGTTCCTGAGCCTTGCGCATCTTGGCCCCCGCGACCATTTGCATGGCCTTGGTGATCTTCTGCGTGCTCTTGATGCTGGCGATCTTGGTACGGATTTCTTTGGCGCCGGCCATGTCTCTAAGCTCCCATCGTCCGATCCGCCGCTCGGCTTGCCTTGATTGGCAAACCGAGCGCGTTATCGACTAAAGGTTGTTGCGTAAGGGCGCCACCTGCCCCCGTCCGTCTCGAGGGCGGAGGGGCGGCGGCGTATGGCCCATGGCCTACTACCATGTGTTGTTGGCCTTGAAGTCCTTGATTGCCTGGTGCAGGCCTTGCTCAATCTCGTCGTTGTAGTCGCCCTTGGTGTCGATTTTTTCCAGCAGGGCTCCCTGGGCTAACTTCATGTAGGACAGCAGGGCTTGCTCGAAATCGACCACCTTATGGACGTCCACGTCATCCAGATAGCCCATGTTGGCGGCAAATAGCGATACCGCCATCTGGCCGACTCCGAGGGGCGAGTACTGGGTCTGCTTCATGAGTTCGGTGACCCGGGCGCCCCGCTCCAATTGCTTGCGGGTGGACTCGTCCAGATCCGAGGCAAACTGGGAAAAGGCCGCCAACTCGCGGTACTGGGCCAGAGCCAGGCGGATACCGCCACCTAGTTTTTTGATGATCTTGGTCTGGGCCGCGCCGCCCACCCGGGACACCGAGAGGCCCGCGTTGATGGCTGGGCGGATGCCAGCATTGAAGAGATCGGTCTCCAGGAAGATCTGCCCGTCCGTGATGGAGATGACGTTGGTTGGCACGAAGGCCGAGACGTCACCTGCCTGGGTCTCGATAATGGGCATGGCGGTCAGGGAACCGGTTTTGCCTGTCACGGCGCCGTTGGTGAGCTTGGCCACCTCGTCCGCGTTGATGCGGGAGGCCCGCTCCAGCAGGCGCGAATGGAGGTAGAAGACGTCACCCGGGTAGGCCTCGCGGCCTGGCGGGCGGCGCAGCAGCAGGGAGACCTGACGATAGGCCCAGGCCTGCTTGGTGAGATCGTCAAAAACAATGAGGGCGTCCTCGCCACGGTCGCGGAAGTACTCGCCCATGG
>JADZBU010000262.1 GCA_020851955.1 Chromatiaceae bacterium
GCCATCAGAGGATGTAACGCGACAGGTCCTCGTTGGCGGCCAGTTCGGAGAGGTTGCGATCCACGTAGGCGGCGTCGATGGCCACCGTCACCCGGTCCATCTCGGCGGCATTGAAGGAGACATCCTCCAACAGCCGCTCGAGCACCGTATGCAGGCGGCGGGCGCCAATGTTCTCCGTGCGCTCGTTGACCTGCCAGGCGACCTCGGCGATGCGCCGGATGCCTTCTGGCGTGAACTCCAGATTAACGCCCTCGGTCCCCAGCAGGGCCTTGTACTGCTCGGTGAGGGAGTCGTCCGGCTCCGTCAAGATGCGGACGAAGTCCTCGGTGGTCAAGGCCTTGAGCTCCACGCGAATGGGCAGGCGGCCCTGGAGCTCCGGGATCAGGTCCGAGGGCTTGGACAGATGGAAGGCCCCGGAGGCGATAAAGAGGATGTGATCCGTGCGCACCATGCCGTGCTTGGTGGAGACGGCGCAGCCCTCGACCAGGGGTAGCAGGTCGCGCTGCACGCCCTCGCGGGAGACATCGGCGCCGCTGCTGTGGTCGGCGCGGCGGCAGACCTTGTCGATCTCGTCGAGGAAGACGATGCCGTGCTGCTCCACCCCCTCCAGGGCCCGCAGCTTGAGTTCCTCCTCGTTGACGCGCTTGGCCGCCTCCTCGTCGCGCAGCAGCTTCATGGCATCGCCCACCTTGAGCTTGCGGCGCTTGGTGCGGTCCCGGCCCAGGTTCTGGAAGATGCCCTGGAGCTGGCTGGTCATCTCCTCCATGCCCGGCGGGGCCATGATCTCCACCCCGATGGGGGCGGCGCTGACCTGGATCTCCACCTCGCGTTCGTCCAGGTCGCCCTGGCGCAGCTTGTCGCGAAACTTCTCGCGGGTGGCGCTGGAGGCGCCGACGCCGCGGCTGTCTTCCTCGAAATTGGCGGGGGGCGGCAGCAGGGCGTCCAGCAGCCGCTCCTCCGCCGCGGCCTGAGCCTGGTCGCGCAGCCCCTCCATGGCCCGCTCCCGCGCCATCTTGACGGCGGTGTCGGCCAGATCGCGGACGATGGACTCGACGTCGCGCCCCACATAGCCGACCTCGGTGAACTTGGTCGCCTCCACCTTGATGAAGGGCGCATCGGCGAGCCGCGCCAGACGCCGGGCGATCTCGGTCTTGCCGACGCCGGTGGGACCGATCATGAGGATATTCTTGGGTGTGATCTCGGAGCGCATGGGCTCGGCGATCTGGGCGCGGCGCCAGCGGTTGCGCAAGGCCACGGCCACGGCCCGCTTGGCCTCGTCCTGGCCGACGATGTGCTTGTTGAGCTCCGCGACGATGCGTTGGGGGGTGATGTCCGACATGGGGAAATCTTCCTGGTGAAGGTTCAGGGGGGCCGATCAGACCGGGCCCAGCTCCTCGATGGTCAAGTGGTGATTGGTATAGACGCAGATGTCGGCGGCGATGTGCAGCGAACGCTCGACGATCTCCCGCGCCGGCAAGTCGGTCGCCTCCAGCAGGGCCCGCGCCGCCGCCTGGGCAAAGGAGCCACCGGAGCCGATGGCCATCAGGCCCTGCTCCGGCTCCAGCACATCGCCGGTGCCGGTGATGATGAGGGAGGCGGTCTGATCGGCGACCAGCAGCATGGCCTCCAGCCGGCGCAACATGCGGTCCATGCGCCAATCTTTCGCCAGCTCGACGGCGGAGCGGGTGAGATGGCCCTGGTGCTTCTCCAGTTTGCCCTCGAAGCGCTCGAAGAGGGTAAAGGCATCCGCCGTGGCCCCGGCAAAACCCGCCAGCACCCGCTCCTTGTACAGCCGCCGCACCTTGCGGGCGTTGCCCTTCATGACCGTCGAGCCCAGCGTGACCTGGCCATCGCCACCGATGACCACCTGGCCGCCCCGCCGCACCGACAGGATGGTGGTGCCGTGAAATGTCTCCATCGAGGATTCTCCCGCGCGAATCGAATGGGCGCCATTCTACGCGAGGGACGGGGCGGGATCAGCAAAGCGATGAGGCGGAAGGCGGCCAGGGCCTGTATAGTAACCCCCCGCCAGACCCGTCAGCCAACCCGCAGCTCTCCCACCGCCGCCATGAACCCATCCCCGCTGCCCGACCTTACCGCCACCCCCGCCGAGCATGGCCATGCCCGGTCGCGGCGGCGCTACCCGATCCGGATCCACATCACGACGGCCTTCGCCCTGCTGCTGGTGCTGGTTGGCGGGACCCTGGGCTGGCTGGCCTATCAACGCACGGCCCGCATCCTGGAAGGCTCGACCGCCGAACTGGCCCAGCGCGCCGCTCGCGAGGCCGCGCTGGAACTCGATCGCATCCTGGCCCCGGCCCAAACCAGCGTGAGCATGCTGGCGGTGGATAGGGCGCTGACCGCGGCGGGCCTGGAGGCCCACTTGGCGTCCTTGCCGACCTATGTCGAAGCCTTGAAGACGGCCCCGGCGGTGGATGCCTTTTTTTGGGGCGACCCAGCGGGCAATTACTTCCTGGCCCGGCGCCTCCAGAACGAGGAGGATCGCCGCCTCTTCGCGGCGCCCGCCGCGACCCACTATCTGGTGCAGAGCATCGAGCGCCGCCAGGCCACCACGACATCGCTCTACCTCTACTTCGACGCCAGTCTGCGCGAGTTGGGGCGGGCCGATGCCCCGCGGGGTCTGGATTTCGATCCCCGCCAACGCCCCTGGTTCAAGCTGGCCAGCGAGCACGAGGGTATCGTCATGACCCCGCCCTACGTCTTCTTTACCAGCCAGAAGCGGGGGTTCTCCATCGCCAGCCAGGCCGTCGGCCAAGCGACGGTCTTCGGGGCCGACGTGCGGCTGGACACCCTGAGCGACCTGCTCACGCGCCAGCGCATGACCCCGGGTTCCCGGCTCGACATCATCAATGACCAGGGGCAATTGCTGGCTAGCGATGCCCTCTCCGAGGACAGGCGCGCCAGCGGCAACCCGGACCCCCTGTTGGCCAAGCTGACGGAGGGCCGGCCCAGCGAGCTGGCCGCGCGGGAACCGCGGCGCCTCGATGTCGCGGGGGAGACCTGGTATGTCGTCATGCTGCGCCTGCCCCTGGGCCAGAATCAGAATGCCTATCTGAGGGTGACGGTGCCGGAAGCGGAAATGCTGTCCGAGGCGCATGACTTCCGGGGGCATCAGAATGCCTATCTGAGGGTGACGGTGCCGGAAGCGGAAATGCTGTCCGAGGCGCATGACTTCCGGGGGCATTCGCTCTTGCTGGTCGCGACCCTGCTGCTGCTGAGCTTGCCGGTGGCCATCTGGCTGGCGCGGCGCATCGCCGAGCCCCTCGGCACCCTGGTCCGGGAGACAGAAACCATCCGCGGTTTCGACCTCGCCAGCCCCATTCAGGTGGAGTCCTTCATCTTCGAGGTCGATGAACTCGCCACCACCCTGCGTCACGCCAAGGCGACCCTGGCGCACCTCCTGGACATCATCACCCGCCTCACCAACGAGCCGGATTTCAACCGCCTCATGCCGGAACTCCTGCGGGCCACGACCGAGACGGCCCAGGCCGACGGCGGCATCCTCTTCCTCATGGCCGCGGACCAGGGTCCGCCGCGCCCCATGGCGGGGCTGTGGGATTCCCAACCCCTCGGCCTGGACGAGCTGCCCAGCGACGGGGATGCCTTTTCCTGCCAGGCGGCCCTCGCCACCGGCCAGACCCTCGCCCGCCCGGCCGGGGAGGCCGACCGCGCCCGCTTTGGCCTGCCGCCCCTCGACGCGGTGAGCGTCCCCCTCTTCAACCGCGCCCGGGACCCGATCGGCGTCCTGGTTCTGCTGAGTCGCCAGGGCCTGGACCCGGCGCGCATCCGCTTCATGGAGGCCCTGTCCGGCTTTGCCGCGGTGGCCCTGGAGACCCGCGAGTTGATCGCCACCCAAAAGGCCCTGTTTGAGTCCTTCATCAAGCTGATGGCGGCGGCCATCGATGCCAAGAGTCCCTATACCGGCGGCCATTGCGCCCGGGTCCCGGAGGTGGTGAAGCTGCTGGCGGCGGCCGTGTGCCGCCAGACCGAGGGCCCCTACGCCGACTTCACCATGAACGCCGACCAGTGGGAGGCCCTGCACATCGCCGCCTGGCTCCATGACTGCGGCAAGGTCACCACCCCGGAATACGTCGTGGACAAGGCCACCAAGCTGGAAACCCTCTACGACCGCATCCACGAGGTGCGCATGCGGTTCGAGGTCCTCAAGCGCGATGCCGAGATCGAGCATCTGCGCGCCCTGGCGGCGGGGGCCGACCCCGAGGCGGCGCGGGCCGAGCGCGATGCCGCCTGGCGGCAGCTCGATGACGACTTCGCCTTCGTCGCGGCCTGCAACCAGGGCGACGACTTCATGGCCCCGGATCGCGTCGCGCGCCTGCGGGACATCGCGGCCCGCACCTGGCTGCGTACCCTGAACGACCGGCTGGGCATCTCCGCCGATGAAGGCCGGCGCCGGGCGGCCGCGCCCGAGGCCCCCTTGCCGGTCTGGGAGCCGCTCCTGGGCGATCGCCCCGTGCATCGCTTCGAGCGACCGGCGAGCGAGCGGTTTGGTCCGGACAATCCCTGGGGCTTCGTCATGCCGGTCCCGACCCTCCTCTATGACCGGGGCGAGCTGAAAAACCTCATGATCGCCCGCGGCACCCTGGGCGAGGAGGAACGCTACAAGATCAACGAGCACATCATCCAGACCATCATGATGCTCACCGCCCTCCCCTTTCCGCGCCACCTGGCGGAGGTGCCGGAGATCGCTTGCGGCCACCACGAAAGGATGGACGGCCAGGGTTATCCCCGGGGCCTGACCGGGGAGCGCATGAGCCCCCTGGCGCGCATGATGGCCATCGCCGACGTCTTCGAGGCGCTCACCGCCAGCGACCGGCCCTACAAGCCCGCCAAGACCTTGTCGCAATCCCTGGACATCATGCGGCGCATGGCCGAGGAGGGTCATATCGACCGGGAGCTGTTCTGCATCTTCCTGGAATCGGGCGCCTGCCTGCGCTACGCGGAAGGCTTCCTGGACCCCGCGCAACGAGACACGCTGGCGTTAGACACCTTCATGCCCCAGCCCTGACGCTAGGTAGTGGCCCAAAGCGGAGGGCAGTGGTTCCGGAATCTACGTTCACGCATTCCGGGATTTACGCCATCCAATTCCGGAATTAGTGATCACCCAAATTACAGTTCATCGATTCCGGGTTGCTCGCCACGCTGATCGATCTGGGCAGCGCGGAGGTGCGGCAAGATCGCCGCCGTTTCGGCAAGGTGCTGGAGACCTTCGTTTACGGGGAATTGCTCAAGCACACCAGCACGGCCCAGGGCGACTACCGCCTGTCGCACTACCGCGATGCCGACAAGTTCGAGGTGGATGTGGTGATCGAAAACGCGGCCGGCCAATTGGTGGGCGTGGAGGTAAAAGCGGCGGCCTCCGTCCGCGATGCCGACCTGCGAGGCTTGAGAAAGCTGGCCGGTATCGCGGGTGAACCGTTCAAGCTGGGTGTCCTGCTGTACGATGGCACCGAGACGCTGCCGTTGGGTGATGGCCTCTGGGCGGCGCCGCTGTCGTCCTTGTGGAATTGATTGCGATTTAGGGCGCAACCCCTTGACCCGATGCGAAAGGGCGCGGGATACTCCGAATAAGGCCGCCACTTGCCAACCGTCCGTCTCCATCCGCGAGGATATCCTCTTTGCTTCTCAACCAACTCTTGTTTATCGCGCTGCTGATCGCGGCCAGCGCCATCTTTTCCCTGTCCGAGATATCGCTGGCGGCCTCGCGCAAGATCAAGCTGCGCCTGCTGGCGGACGCGGGCCAGGAGAGCGCGAGGCTGGTGCTCGCGCTCCAGGAACATCCCGGCCATTTCTTCACCGCCATCCAGATCGGCCTCAACGCCATCGCCATCCTGGGCGGCATCGTCGGCGAACAGACCCTGTCGCCCTATGTGGTCGCGGCCCTGCGACCCCTCTACGACGGCCCGTACCTCGCTACCATCGGCTTTCTGATCGCCTTCATCTTCGTCACCTCCCTCTTTGTGCTGTTCGCGGACCTGCTGCCCCGGCGCCTGGCCATGGTCCGGCCCGAGCCCGTGGCCATGGCCATCGTGCGGCCCATGCGCTTCTTCATCTGGCTGACCTCGCCCCTGGTGTGGCTGTTCGATAGCCTAGCGAACCGCCTCTTGCGCTGGCTGCAGCTCCCCACCAGCCGCGCCGAGGACTTCTCGGCGGCGGAAATCGTCGCCATGGCCAACGCCGGCGCCCAGGCCGGCGTCCTGCTGCGCCAGGAACAGCAAATGATCAGCAAAGTCTTCGAGCTCGATACCCGCATCGTGCCCTCGGCCATGACGGCGCGGGACAGCATCGTCTTCCTGACCCTGTCCGAGTCGGAGGAGAGCATCCGCGCCAAGATTGCCACCACCCCCCACGGCAAATTCCCCCTGTGCCGGGACACCATCGACAGCGTGGTGGGCTACGTCGCCTGGCGCGACATCCTGGCGCGCCTCATGGACGGCAAACCCCTCTCGATGCGCATCGAGCCCATGGTGCGCACCGTGCTGGTATTACCGGACTCCCTGACCCTGTTCGAGGCCCTGGAGCGCTTCCGCGACGCCAAGGAGGACTTTGCCCTCATCGTCAATGAATACGCCCTCATCGTCGGCCTGCTGACCCTCCAGGACGTCATGAGTACCGTGATGGGCGAACTCGCCAGCCCCTTCCTGGAAGAGATGATCGTGCGCCGCGACGACCAGTCCTGGCTGATCGACGGGGCCACGCCCATCGAGGACGTGATGGCCGCCCTACAGATCCCCGCGTTCGAGGGTTTCGAGAACTACGAGACCATCGCCGGCTTCCTCATGTACAGCCTGCGCAAGGTGCCCCGCCGCACCGATGCCGTCATCTATGCCGGCTACAAGTTCGAAGTCGTGGACCTGGACAATTTCCGCATCGACCAGGTCCTGGTCACGCGCGATAGCCCCCCGCCCCTTTAGGCGCCCGCGCGCCGCCAGTCCCGCCTCTGTCTCAAACGGGAGGGCCGGGTGGCGGCTGGCGGTGGGCGGGGGTGTCGACAGCAGGGATGCTGTCGCCAAGCCTACAGGGACGTATTCACGGCGTCCCCCGCACGCCGCCA
>JADZBU010000263.1 GCA_020851955.1 Chromatiaceae bacterium
ACACCTCGAGGATGACACCGGTGAGGATGCCGGTAATGGCATTGGGGAGCACCACGCGGCGAATGGTCTGCCAACGGGTGGCCCCCATGTTCCAGCAGGCCTCGCGAAAGGCCCGGGGAACCGCTTGCAGGGACTCGCGGGTCGCCACGATCACCACCGGCATGGTCATGATCGCCAGTGTCAGGCTCGCGGCAAGGATGCTGGTGCCGAATCCGAAGAAGATGACAAAGGCCCCGAGACCGAACAAGGCGTAAACAATGGAGGGCACCCCCGCCAGGTTGATGATGGCGAGGTTAATGGCGCGGGTAAACCAGTTGTCCCCCGCATACTCACTGAGATAGATGGCGGCGAAGATGCCGATCGGCACGGACAGTACGAGCGCTACCGTCACCAGCCAAATGGTCCCCAGCAGGGCCGGGAGTATGCCACCCGCGCGCATGCCATCCGTGGGATAGGTAAAGAGAAACTCGAAGGAGATGACGCTCCCGCCCTTGTAGATCAGGGTCGCCAGCACGATCATGACTGGCGTGATCAGCAGCAGGGTCATGAGCCCGAACAACATGCGATAGAGCCCCTGAATCTGGGCGTTGCGCCGGTTCAGATCGGTGGATTGAAACATAGCGTTAGCAGTGGTCATCTCGTTACCCCTTGCGGATGCCGCGCACGATGAGATCGGCGGTCAGGTTGATGATGAAGGTAATGAGGAAGAGGAAGATGCCGATGGTAAACAGCACCTGATAGTGTTCCTCCCCCACCGCCGCCTCCCCCAACTCGGCCGCTATGGTGGCCGTCAGGGCTCGTACCGAATCAAAGACACTCCCGGGGATATTGACCGCGTGACCCGTGGACATCAGCACCGCCATGGTCTCGCCAAAGCCCCGGCCCACGCCCAGCAGCACGCCACCCAGCAGCCCGGTCTTGGCCGCCGGCAGTACGACCTTGAAAATGACCTGCCAGCGGGTAGCACCCATGGCCTCCGCCGCCTCCCGGTAACGATCGGGCACGGCCTTGAGGGCATCCTCCGCGATGGAGGTCATGATGGGCGCCGCCATCAAGCCGAGGATGATGCCCGCGTTGAGGACATTGAGCCCGACGGGGACATTGAATACCGCGATGATCAAGGGATTCATGATGACCAGGCCGATGAAGCCCCAGACCACGGAGGGAATGGCGGCCAGCAATTCCACCAACACCTTGAGGGCCTCGCGGGTCTTGCCGGTCGCGAATTCCGCGATGTAGATGGCGGCCCCCAGCGAAAAGGGGATGGCCACCAGCATCGCCAGCCCCGTGACGCTGGCGGTACCGGCGATCAGGGCCAGAATGCCGTATTCGGGCGCGTCCGGATCGCTGGGGAACCAGTAGGGCGTAAGGAAGAACTCCCGGAAATCGAGCCGCTCGAAAATGAAGCCGATACCCTCCTTGGTCACAAAGAGAAAGATCCCCAGCACGAAGATAATCGCCGAGAATCCGCAGACAAAGACCAGGGCCCCAATGGCCTTGTCGATGTACCAGTCGAGATCCCGGCGGTCGAAGTCGCCCACCCCAGCGGTGGGCATGCCCAGGGCACCCCTAGTGTCGGCCATATCAGGATGCCTCCTCGCCGCCGAGGATGGCCATCAGGTTGCTGACCTGGACAGCGATCTCCCGATAAGAGGTCTCGTAATACTGGCGAAGCTGATCCGCCGGCGGATCCCGGGGAACCAAGCCAACATCCCAGTCCAGGATGGCGGTGTGGAAGGGGATGCTTTCCAGATAGGACTTGGCGGGTCCCTGCAGACTGACGATTACATGGAAATCCGAGAGTTCCTGGTGGGTCAGGTCCAGCGCCCGGGGCTGATGGTGACTGAGGTCGATGCCCCGTTCCAGCAGGAAATCCACCAGGGACGGGGCCAGATTGGCGGCCTGACGGCCAGCGCTCTGGTAGTCGCCCGCGCCCGGGTAGTTCTTGCGGGCAATGGCGACCGCCAGGGGGCCTAGCAGGCTGTTGTCCTCATCCAGGAAGAGGATGCGGAAGACCTTGGCGGGCTTGCCCTCCCCCGTCGCGGCGAACACGGCCTCCTCGCACAGGTTCTTCGCCTGGTCAGAGACCCGCTCCAGCATGTTGAAGATGACCAGATAGGCGAAGAGGTCCTTGACCCCCAGCCGATCGCCTTCGCCCACCAGGTCGGCGAACACCGTATCGAAGGTCCTGGCCACCTGATCGGCCATGGTCATGGTCGCCTTGGCCTGGTCCGCGTTACCGGCCAGGAAGGCGGCAACGGACTGCTTGAGCATCTGCCGCGACTCGCCCCCCATGAGTTCCAGTTCCCGGGCGACCGTGCCCTGGGGACGGACCGCGAGTTGGACGGATTCCCGACAGATGGTCACGGCATAGTCGCCGATCCGCTCCAGCCCCAGGTTGGCGCGAATGATGGCGGACATGAGGCGCAGGTGCCCGGCGCTTGGCAAATGCAGGGCGATAAAGCCGTGGCACATGCGGTCCAGGGCGCGGCTGGCGCGATTGATGGATTGATCCCCCAGGACGGTCATGTGGGCGATCTTGTCGTTGCCACTCAGCAGGGCGTGAAGCGCGTCACCAATGGCGTCTTCAACGCGCTGGGCCAGGATGGCCAGGTGTTGCTTGATGCGGGTCAGGTCTCTCTCGAGACGCTCTTCGTAATGTGACATGGGTGGGGGCTCCGCCAGGGGTGATCGGATAACAAAGGGTCCCAGGGGGCGGGGGCACCCACCGGGCACCCGCCGCCAACGAGCGTCAAGGGGTTATTTGCAAGCGATCTTGCGGACCGGGGCGTAACCTTCCTTGGCCACCAGGCATTGGCCCGCGTCGCTCATGATCCAATCCATATACTTCTTGATCTCACCCTGGGGTTCGCCATTGGTGTACATGAAGAGGGGGCGGGCGATGGGGTAGGACCCGTCCAGGGCGGCGTCTTCAGAGGGCATGACGCAGGGCTTGCCAGGCTCCATGGCCATGCAGACCGTTTTCACGTGATCCGTGGCATAGGCCAGACCGCTATAGCCGATGGCGCAGGGGGTCTTCTCCACCAGGTCCACCACGTCCTTGGAACCGTGCATATCCAGGGTGCCGAGGCGGAACTTGCCCTTCTCGCCCAGAACGTGCTCCTGGAAATAGGCGTAGGTGCCGGAGTTGTTCTGGCGGCTGACTACCACTATCTCACCCGAGTCGCAGCCCGGTACCTGGATGCCGAGATCCTGCCATTTCGTGGCGCCACCGTCGCGCCCATAGATCTTGGCCAAATCGGCGATGGTCATGGAATTGGCGGGATTGGCCTTATTCACATAGATGGCCAGGGCGTCATAACCCACGATATGTTCGATCGGGTTGTGGCCCCGCTCCTGGGCTTGCTTGATCTCCTTGTCCTTCATCTTGCGGCTGGAGTTGGCGATATCGACGGTGCCATTGATCATGGCGGCGATGCCGGTGCCCGAGCCCCCACCGGAAACGGCGATGGCCACCTCCGGGTTGACCTTGGCGTACTCCTCGGCGAAGGCCTGGGCCACATTGACCAGGGTATCCGAGCCCTTGTTCTGGATTTCGGTGCGCGCCTGCGCGTTGCCAGCGGCCAGGGAGATGGCGGTGGCGATGGAAACGGCCAAAAGCGGATTCATCTTCAACACGTTATGCCCTCTATCGTTGTCACGATGGTAGATTCGTCGGTAAGCGGATTACGATTCCCTTACAGATTGACGAAGGCCCGTGACGACAGGATTACGTGTTAATGATGATTTTTTGACGACGATGCGGGATTGGTGGGCGGGGTCGAGCCTGCCGGTCTCGCTGGCAAAAGGGCATCGCCCGGGCCTCCAAAACCTAGGCGATCAGCCCCGGGTTAGGTTTGAGGTCGCCCTCAAGCGCCGCGATCAACCAGGTGAGCGGCGGGTATCCGGGCCTTGAGGGCCTGGACCAGACCCTCCATGTCGCCGTAGCCTTCCAGGCGGATACCCCGGTTATCCTTGCGCTTGATCTGCACATGGCGCGGCGCGCCGCGCCGGCGATAGACATTGACGGCGGCAACATCCTCCAGGTCCAGTTCGGTGATGGTACCGGCGGCATGAAAGCGCACCCGCTCGGGCTGGATCTGGATCCAGTGATCCTTGGTCAGCCGCAGATAGCGGCGATGTCGAACGTAGTTGATCAGGTTGGCCGCGACCAAAAAGAGGATGACGGAGACAAGAAGGATGTTGTTGAAGCTCTTGGGGAACTGAATATGTCCCCAGTAAACCACTAAGGCCAGGCCAATACTCAGGACCAGGCCATAAGCGATGTTGCGGCTGCGCTCGCGCAGGCTCTCCGGACTGATGGTGAAGCGGGGATGATTGACAGACATGGTGATATTTTCAAGGATGCGATTGACGGATATTATTGCATCGCAATGATGTCATTGTTAACCGCCGAGAAAGTAAAGATCCCGGATGGATCTTGCCGTCTCACCCCGCCCGGGCTGGCAACGGGCAACCTTCCACACCTCCTGCGTTGTATCACAAGGGTCGTCTCCTGGCTTTTGGCGCCTGGGGGGCGGCGTGTGCTCCTGACCACCTACCAGGCCGAGGGCAAACCACCATGCTGAGAAAAATCATCCTCCCCATCATCTTCGCCGTCCTGGCATATGGCTTTTGGGTCAGCCCGGACTTCAAGCAAATCGCGGCTGGTGTCGCCATCTTCCTGTTTGGGATGCTCTTTCTGGAAGACGGCTTCAAGGCCTTCACCGGCGGCATCCTGGAGAAAATCCTCAAGCGCACGACCGACAGGCTGTGGAAGAGCATGGCCTTTGGCATCGTCTCCACCAGCATCATGCAGTCCAGTTCCCTGGTGTCCGTCATCACCATCTCCTTCCTCAGCGCCGGACTGATCGGCCTCGCCGCCGGCATCGGCATCGTCTTTGGCGCCAACCTGGGCACCACCACCGGCGCCTGGCTCATCGCCGGCTTTGGGCTCAAGATCGACATCGCGGCCTATGCCATGCCCATGCTGGTCTTCGGCCTCATCCTGACCTTCCAGAATGCCAAGTCCGCCAAGGGCCTGGGCTACATACTCGCCGGGCTCGGCTTTCTCTTCCTGGGCATTCACCACATGAAAGAGGGCTTCGAGACTTTCAAGGAAACCATCGACCTGGCTCAATTCGCCGTACCGGGCTTTGCCGGCCTGCTCATTTATACCGGCATCGGCATCTTCGCCACCGTGGTCATGCAATCCAGCCACGCCTCCCTGGTCATTACCATCACGGCCCTGGCCGCCGGCCAGATCACCTACGAGAACGCCCTGGCCCTGGCCATTGGCGCCAACATCGGCACCTGCATTACCGCCATCCTGGGGGCCATCAGCGCCAATGTGGATGGCCGGCGCCTCGCCGGCGCTCACCTCATTTTCAATGTCACGACCGGCGTCGTGGCCATCGCCCTCATCAACTACATCCTCGTCGCCGTGGACTGGGTCAGCGCCGAGGTGGGCATCGCCAGCGACAACTGGACCCTCAAGCTCGCGCTCTTTCATACCCTATTCAATCTTCTGGGCATCATCATCATGGTGCCCCTGCTTAACCCACTGGTAACCTTGTTGCGGAAACTGTTGCCGGACCCCAAGCCAGACCTGGTGGCCCCCCTCTACCTCAACGACGCCGTCGCCGAGTTTCCGGACGCCTTGGTGGAGACGGTGCGCAAGGAGGTCCTGCACCTCTATGACAATGCCTTCGAGGTCCTGGCCCACGGCCTCAACCTGCACCGGCACGATATCCGCTCCGAGGCCGATCTCCTCGAATTGGCCCAACAGCCGGAACAACTGATCGAGTTCGACATCGACGATATCTACGGCCGCAAGGTCAAGGTGCTCTACAACGCCATCGTCGAGTTCACGAGTCGCAGCCAGGGCCAGTTGCCCCAAGAACACTTGGAGCGCATCTATGTCCTGCGCGAGGCCGCCCGGGACATCGTGGAAGCCATCAAGGATGTCAAGCACATGCGCAAGAACCTGGTCGCCTACATCCTCTCCGACAACGCCAGCATCAAGGGCGAGTACAACAAGATCCGCGCCCAACTGGGAGAAATCCTGCGTGAACTCAATGTCCTGCGCGAAAGCGGAGAGGATGCGGACCTGGTGGCCCTGGATGGGCTGCGATTGCAGATGGAAGAAAACGACAGCACCCTCAACGGTGACCTGGACCGCCTCATTCGCGAGGGCCGGATCACGGCCCCCATGGCCACCTCGCTGATGAACGACAGCAGCTACGCCTACGACGTGGCGCGCAACCTCATCACGGCGGGCGAGAGCCTCTTCGGCCCCCGCGACCTGGGTATGCAGCAGGCGGCGCGCGACATGGAACTGGACGAGGATGAGCTGAACGACCTGATGCGCCAACCGAGCTAACCCGGTATCCTGGCAAAGGACGGCGGCAACTTACCGCCGCGGCAGCTCTTACCCTATCGAGGGAGTATCCGAAAATGGCGGTCAAGAAATTCCTCAAACAGGTAGCCGACCTGTTCGACCTCGGCAAACGCAAATGCAAGAACAAGAAGGTCTGTATGGAGGAGGCCGTTGCCCGCCTCCAGGCGCGCCAGACGGAATTGGAGACCCGCCTGGCCGGGGATCAGAGCGACAAGGCCCGCAACAAACTCGCCAAGCAGTTGAAGGTCGTCACGGCCAAAAGGCAGAAAGGCGAAAAAATCATCCAGGAGATGGCGGCCGAGGAACAGCCTCCGGCCCAGCCCTAAGTCCCCGGGTCGCACGGATGCTGACCGCGACGGGGGTGGGCCTTTGGGCAATTTATTAGGGCGTCAAAGGGGGGAGGATGACTTGCACACCTGGCCGCCAACCGCGGCTTGCGGCTGGCGGTTGACCTAAGGCAGACCTATTTAAGCGATCTTTACGACGATGTCGTGCAGAACGCGACTGGCCTCCAGCAACTTGTCGGCTGCCCCGTACATGTCCCGATAGATTTCCCGGGTCCGGAAGATATCCAGGGCCATGCTCATCGCGTCCGCCGCCGTGGCGTCAGACTTCTGCGCCAGCAGCTTCAGGTTGGTGTCCCTGTCATAAAGGTGGACCAAGGCCCGGCGGTAGGTCTGCTCCATCTTGCGCTCGGCGTTGCGCGCAAAGGTGGCGTCCTCATCCGCGAGGGCCGGGTTACTCCCCAGCTTCGCATAACCCCGTTGCAAGGCCTCCACCCCCTCCTTCAAGAGGACCGCCATTTCCAGGATGTACTTGTCCGAGTCGAAATCCAGGGCGCCCATCTCCCGCGCGGTGATCTTGGTGTAGTTGATCACATAGTCCAGAGACTGGATCGCGCCCAGGATATCCTCGCGATCCATGGGGGTCGCAAAGGCCTTGTACAGGGCGTCGATATTGCGGTTCTTGAGCTCGTCGGCCTCCTTTTCAAGGCGACGAATCTCATTCAGCGCCTCTTCACTGCCGGTTTCCATAAACTGGAGGAAGGTCGCGGTCGATTGCACGGCCACATCGCATTGTTCACACATCATGCGGAAAAAGTCCGGCATGACGGGGAAGATGCGGTCCATCAATTTTCCAACCGTCGAATTGGAATTGCCACTCATTGTTAGGTTCCTCGATGCAAAACGAAAATCAGATAGGGGTCAAGCATGCCGGCTAGCTACCGGGACTAAGGTCCTGGAGTCATCATCCTGCAACCCCCGTAAATGCGATGACGTAATAGGTAAGTGCCCCCACCAATCCCGAACCCGGAATGGTGATAATCCAGGTGCTGGCGATATCCCGGGCCTTTGACCAGCGCACCGCCTTGGGGCGTTCCGAGGAGCCAATGCCCATGATCGAAGAGCTGACCACGTGGGTAGTGGATACCGGCGCGCCCAGCGCGGAGGCCCCGAAAATGACGAGCGCGGAGGTTAATTGGGCACTGACCGCGTGGATGGGACGCAGCTTGAAGATGGCGAAGCCAACCGTTTTCACGATGCGCCAGCCACCGGAGAGTATCCCCAGGGTGATGACGGTCGCGCAGGCCAGAATGACCCAGAAGGGTACGACGAACTCATCAATGAAATGACCAAGCACCAGCACCAGGGTAATGATACCCATACTCTTCTGAGCATCATTGGCGCCATGGGAAAAGGCCAGCGCCCCCGCGGTTATGAACTGAATCTTACGCAGCGGCTTGTTAGCCGAGGGCTTGGCGCCGGCGAGCACCATGCTCAACAGGCGCATGATGAGAAATCCGACCCAGAACCCCAGCAAGGGGGAAACGATCAGGGACAAGAGGACCTTGGTTACACCCGTCATTTGCCCCTTCGTGGCCAGTTCGGTGAATCCCCAAACCACGGAAGAGGAGCCAACCGCGGCAATGACGGCGCCCACCAAGCCGCCGACCAGGGCGTGAGAGGAGGAGGAAGGAATGCCATACCACCAGGTCAGGATGTTCCAGAAAATCGCCCCGAAGACCCCGCACATCACCACGGCGACCGACAGGACCGCGGGCACATCACTGATGTTGATAAATTTCCCGATGGTGTTGGCGACGGCGGTGCCGCCGAGGAGGGGACCAAGAAACTCGAAGGTCGCGACGAGGACCACCGCTTGCACGGGGGTCATGGCGCGGGACGCAATCATGGGGGCTATGATGTTGGCCGCATCATGGAACCCATTGGTATAGTCGAAAATGAGTACGATCACGATGGCCGTTATGGCGAGTATGGTTACAGTATCCATTGAATGCCTGGTTGTTGGGTTGTTGCTGGTTGTTGCTGGGATCCAGACCCGCTACCTTCGGGGAACATGCCCCGATCCCGGTCACAAGTCCGCGGAAACTCATTGGCCCATCTTGCAACTGCTTTTCTAGGATTTACCCAGCGGGAGGACCCGCTTTTATCCCGAGCGCCGACAAACCCTCCCGCGAGGCGTCTATACCTGCAACCACCCACGGAATTGGGATCGACCGACCCGGACCTCCTGGCAGCACCGAGACTGCCCCGCCCATGCCACGGAGAATTTACCCCCGCGCCTCTTGGAGACTTTTGGCATGAGGCCGAGCCGACGCTAGACCAGGATTTTTCAAAGTGTCGTAGCGGAATCACGACAAGAAGCCACGCAGGCACTCGCCATAATCCCCGCCAGAGTTCGGATCACCCACATCGCCAAAGCCTCACCGATGCGGATTTTTACAGAATTATTTCAGAAATGCGACAGTTTTATGAATTTTTTATTACGGAATTATTACTACACGATCCAGCTGGCGGCCTAATGCCCCATCCTCAAGACGCAAAAGCGCGGTTGTAAAGACCGGTTAGCGGTTCGACGGGGTAACGGAGGGGCAGGAAGCGCTGGCCGGCCAGGGCGACAATGCCGATCCATTCGTGATGGGCGCCAAAGACGACATGATGGTTTTTTATGCCGCCGGCCTCCAGCCAGAGGGTGTCGTCACAGGACAGGGGGGTGTGGCCAACCAGGACGGGTACCTGAGAACCCAGGCCGAAGGCATTACGCAGGCGCTTGATATCCCCTGGGCCATAGCCGGCGGGGGAATTGGGTTTACGCAGCCGCACCCGAGTGACCTCGCGCTCCAGGCGGGGGTTGTCCCGGATATTGATCAGCATGTCCCGGGTGACGGTGGAAGTCGGGGGCCCCGCATGACAGGTCACGAAGCGGGGCGAGGTGGCGACATAGGGCAACCGCTGGTAAAGCCGGGTCATGGCCTCGAAATAGGCGGTGCCCCGCACATCGCGTAGGGCGTGTTCCCAGAGGACGCCCTGGGGCACGCCCTGCTTGCTTATCTCCTCGGAGAAGCTGTCGTGATTGCCGCGCAGGTAGTAGACCTGGCCGGGGAAGGCGAGCTGCAGACGAAAAATCAAGTCCATGAGGAGCATGGAAGTGCCCATGAAGGCCTCCAGACCCTCCTCGTCCGGGTGAGGCGCATCGCCGATGATGACGAGCGCCACCTTACCCGCCTCCAGCCCTTCCAGAATGGCGTTCTGAGTCAGCACCACCAGCAGGTTGTCGAGACGGGCATGGAGATCGCCCACGAAGACCGGATCCAGTCCCGGTGGCAGGTTCACCACCCCGCCCGGGCGGCCCTTGGCATCCTTGGGTTGGTTGGGATCGGACCCTATCCAGGCGATGACGCCCTCGATCAGGGCCAGGGCCTCCTCCGCGGAGGGCTCGGCGATGGGCGCGCCCAGGAGCTTGGCGAGGCGCTCCAGCTTGGCCAGGCGCAGGTTGGCGGCGGGTTTCCAACCCGCCTTGGGCGCCAGGGGCGAGAGGCAGCTCCCCTCGGTCGGCGCCAGATTCTTGAGAGTGAGACCCTCCGGGGTTAGCTTGATGCGCAGATGATGGGCCGCCACGGTCTCCGGATAGTCCAGCAAATCCTGCTGCTGCTCCTCCTCCCGCCCCAACACCAGGCTATCGCCGGGCACCAGGCGCAGAAAGCCATGGAGGATATCGGCGGGATTTTCCGGGTCCTCGATCAGATAGGCCCCGCTGGGGACGGTGCCGCCCTCGGCGGTCAGCATGGGCTCGGGATAGAGCTGCAGGCGTTTACCCTGCTCGCCCCCCAGTTGCATCAGGATCGGGGCCAGGGGGCAGACAAAGCGCACCTTGGCCTCGCCGAGACTGACGGAACCGGCGATTTCGATGTCCTCGCAGACACCAAACTCGTCCACGAGATCGCTGAACCGGCGCAGGAATCCTCGTGAAGACTTCTTGGTGGGAAAATTCATCTCAGCCTCCCGTCGCGTCCAGGGCAATTCGCCAGGGGGCGGCATCCTGGTCCTCGCGTACATAGACCCGCATGCCGGAACGTTGAAATTGCGCCGCAACTTCGCCGAAGAGTTGCATCTGGCGGCGAATGTGCCCCAGGTCAAGAAACTGGTCCACCGGATGGGTGCCCTGACGGGCCCTGGCCAAGCGCCGTTCCAGGACCAGTTCCGGCGCGGGCAGGAGAAACTCGAAGACGAAGCGCTGGACCCAATCCGGGTCCCAAAAATGGCGCTTCAGCGGCGGGCACCGGATACGCCCCGTCTCCAGGGTCAGGTCATGGTAGTGCGACAGCCATTCGGGCTCGAAGAGGGCCAGGGCTTCCTTGACGCCCAGGAAGGGCAGGCCGAGCTGAACCTCCCGAGGCCGGAGGGCCATGGCCTGGGACTTCCACCAACCGCCGACACTGATATCGATATAACCCTCTTCGGGCCAACCCTTGATCCGCTTGATCAGGGTGGTCTTACCGGAACCCGGTGGCCCGGTCACCACCAGTTGCCGGAACTTGAGATCCGGCGGGAACAGCATGCCCTTGATTTCCTGACAGGCCTCGATAGGCGCCAACGTCAGGCCATTGATTTTCTTCATCGCCCACCACCCAACCTTAGGCTAGTACCCCAGTCCCGGTAAATCGAGAACGCGCCCATGAAACTATCGCGGGTCCCTTGCCACTGCATTCCAATAGAAATCAAGTACAAAGCAGAGGGCGCCAGGAGGCGCCCTCTGCTTTGTACCCCCTTGCCCCGAGGGCAAGGAGGTGGCGACGCCAGCCCCCGGGGACGAGGGAGGGCGCCAGCCGTGTGGTCTAGCCGCCGAAGATAGCCTTGAGGATGTAGAAGAAGATGGCCGCCAGGGCGGCACCCACCGGCAGGGTGATGAACCAGGACAACACGATGTTGCCCAACACCCGCAGATCCAGGGCGCCAATGCCCCGCGCCAGGCCCACGCCCATGACCGCGCCCACGGCGATATGGGTGGTGGAGACGGGCATGCCGAGACCGGAGGCCACGATAACGGTGGCGGAGGACGCCAGGGTCGCGCAGTAACCGCGGCTGGGGGTCAGCTCGGTGATCTTGGAACCGATGGTCTCCATGACCTTATAACCATAGGTCGCCAGGCCCACGACGATGGCGATGCCACCGACAAGGAGCACCCACCAGGGCACCGGAGCCTTGGAGGCCAGGGTACCCGTATCGACCAGGCTGAGGACGGCGGCGATGGGCCCGATGCCGTTGGCCACGTCATTGGAGCCATGAGCAAAGGACATGGCGGCGGCGGTGAAGACCATCATGGGGGTGAAGACCTTCTCGACGCTGGCATAGTGGAAGCTCTTGTCCGCCTTGTTGTCGACCTTGACCTTGTTGACCAGGATAGTGCCGAGGATGGCGCAGACAATGCCCGCGGCGATGGAGCCGATCTGTTCCTCCAGGGTGCTGAAGTGCAGATTGAAGTTTTTGAGGCCCTTGGAGATAGTCACCAAGGCGACGATGTAGCCCACCAGGAAGACATAGAAGGGGGCCCACTTCTTGGCATTACCGAAGGGGTCGTCGGTCTCGAACACCAGCTTGCGGACGCTGAGCATGAGGACGAGGGCAATGATGCCGCCGGTGACGGGGGAGATGAACCAGCTCGCGACGATCTCGCCCAGACCACCCCACTTGACGGCATGCATGCCGATGCCCGCGACACCAAAGCCCACCAGGGCGCCGACGATGGTATGGGTAGTGGATACGGGCCAGCCGCGACCAGAGGCGACCATGAGCCAGATACCCGAGGCCAGGAGGGAGGCCAACATGCCATAGATGAGGAGGTGAGGCGTACTCGCCAGGACCGCCGGATCGATGATGCCGGACTTGATGGTGCCGGCCACGGTGCCGCCCGCCAGGAAGGCGCCGGCAAACTCGAAGATACCGGCGATGATCACGGCCTGCTTGACGGTGATGGCGCCCGAGCCCACGGAGGTGCCCATGGCGTTACCGACATCGTTGGCGCCGATGCCCCAGGTCATGTAGAGGCCGAAGACGAAGGCCAAGACGAGAAACCAAGTGCCGTATTCGGCAATGATTTGACTTTCCATAAATCCCCCAGAAAAATTTAGGTCAAAGGTGTCGGTCACCCCATGGGGACGGCCCAGGGCGGAAGGCCTGGGAGCGGCTCATGGGTCTTACCGGTCGGGAGCCGCGCTCAGCGGGCGATGAGCAGACGCAGGCGATCGCCGACCTTCTCGGCGTAATCGGCCAGGTCGCCGATCCACTGGATCAGCTCGTACCAGAAGATGACCGAAACCGGCTTGAGACTGTCTTCCTGGGCGAACAGGGACTGGGCCAGGGCCATACCGAGCTTGTCGGTATCGTCCTCGATGAGGTTGAGTTTCTCGATCATGCCTTCCACCGTCTCGGCCTCGCGGCCGCGGAAGCCGGTCTCCACCAGTTCGTCCAGCTCACCGATCAGGAGTCCGGCCTGATTGACGGCATCGACGCAGCGGGCGACCAACTGGCGCAGGTCATCGGCCATACCCGCCGGTACCTGCATGTCGCGCTCCACCAGGAGCCCGGCGATATCCTGGGCGGTGTCGGCGATGGAATCCTGCATGCCCAGCAGATCGAGCAGGTCGCGCCGATCCACGGGCATGAACAGGCTCTTGGGCAACTGGGCGCGCAGCCCATTCTTGATGGCATCGGCCTCGTGCTCCTTGGCGAAGATGATGTCCTTGGACTTGACAATGCCCGCCTTGTCATTGGCGATCAGGGCCTCGAACAGGCGCGGAACCTCGGCGACGCATTCGCCGACCACAACCATGTGCTTCTGCACTGGTTTGAAGGGGGAATGCCCGAACAGCGAGGCGATGGGATTGGTACCTTTCAAGAGATTACTCCTCAAAATGAGTGGAAGAGTTTTTTAGCGGCCGCACTTGCGGGGTCGGGGAATGGCCCCGTGCCATCTCGGTCCACCAAGACCCAGCCGAGTCCAGGTTGCTTTACCTACTTTAGCGCGTCGCCATTCTGTCAGGAAATTGTTACGAAACTGCAAATCTTTTGTCATCTTTGCTTGATCGAAGTCATCCTTTTTTGCGGGCTGGAACCCTTATGATGCAGCTTCTTTTAACGCGAATTTTACATCTTCGCCCTCCGCCGCGGGAGACATGGCCCGCCGTAGCCAAGGGACCCTTAGGGCCAACAGTGCGCGAGACCCTTCCGAGGGGTGAACGCCACCTCACCGCCGGATTCCCGGCTTACAAGCAGGTAATAACGCGATGCCTATGGAAACGGGTGACCTTGAACTCCTCATTCGCATCCTCCTTCAGATCGTCCTCCTCTCGGGATCAGCCATCTTTTCCGGTTCCGAGACCGCCCTCTTCTCCCTGAGCCGGATCCACCTGCAAAAACTGCGCAACACCCGGGACCCGGCCTCGGAGGGCATTCATGCCCTCCTCGACGAACCCCGGCGGCTCATCATCTCCATCCTCTGCGGCAATGAGTTGGTCAACATCGCCTCCTCAGCCAACATGGCGGCCATCCTCATGAACATCTTCGGGGCGGAGGAGGCGGGGTGGATCAACGTCCTGGTCATGGTGCCCCTGCTCCTGCTGGTGGGCGAGATCACGCCCAAGACCATCGCCGTCACCTTCCCCGTCGGCTTCGCCAAGAACGTGAGCGCCAAGGTCCTGCCACGCTGGATCTGGCTCATCACGCCCCTGCGGGAGGCGGTGCGCCTGGTGGCGGACCGGGTCACCACCTGGGTCGTCGGCGACGCCGTGGCCCGCGAGAATCTCCTCCAGCCGGACGAACTCAAGACCCTCCTGGAAGAGGGCGAGGAGACGGGTGTCATCGACGCCACCGAGCGGGTCCTCATCGATAACCTGCTGGAGGCCTCCAATACCGAGATCTCCCACATCATGACGCCGGGGCCCCGCATCCGCTTCCTCGACGCCGACCTGCCCCTGCCGGAACTCATCGAGGAATTCCGCCGCCATCGCCACCCCCGCATCCCGGTCTATTCCGGGCACTGGGACAATGTCATCGGCTTCCTCTACTCGGAGGACGTGCTGCGGCTCATTCGCGGCGGGGCGGACCTGGAGCGGGTGCGGATCGAGGATATGCTGAGGCCGGTCCACTTCGTCCCCCCCACCATCAAGGTGGACGAGATGTTCAATTTCTTCCAGACCCACAACACCCGTTCCACCATCGTCCTGGGCGAGTTCGGCGAGGTGCTGGGCATCGTCACCATCAAGGACGTGCTCAAGTTCATCTTTGGGGAGATCACCAGCCCCATGCGGGGTATCGAGGATCACGAGCGCGACGAGGGGGGCTATATCGTCCCGGGCGACATGCGGTTGCTGGACTTCTACAACCTGACGAATATCGATATCACGGACCCCATGATGACCACGGTGGGCGGCGTCGTTTTCCGCCTCTTTGGCCGGCTGCCGAAGGTAGGAGAGAGCGTCATCCACGATGCCTACAGCTACACCGTGCTCCAGGTCGAACGGCTGCGCATCGCCCGCCTGCGGGTGGCCCCGGTGGAGGAAGGCGCCCTGGAGGAGGAAGAGCTGGCGGAATTGATCGAGACCCAGGAGGCCTTGCAGGACCAGGAACCTCCCGCCCTGGAGGCAGCCATCGAGGCCGCCCGGGAGCCGGCTCACTCATCAACCCCCGACGCCCGCTAGGAGAACCGCGATGGACCTGCTCATCCCCTTCTTGATCATGATCTTCTTCCTGTGCCTGAAAGCCTTCTTTTCGGGGTCGGAGATCGCCATCGTCAATTCCGACAAGTTCAAGATGCGTCACCTGGCCAAGACCGGGGACCGCAAGGCGGCGCTCCTGCTCAAGATGTTCCGCACCCCGGACGTCATCCTGGGCACCACCCTGGTCGGTACCAATGTCGCCACGGTCACCATCTCGACCCTGGGCGCCATCATCGCCATCGAGGCCTTCGGCGAAATCGGCGACATCATCTCCGTGCTCATCATGACGCCCTTCCTGCTCATCTTCGGCGAGATCGTGCCCAAGAGCATCTTCCAGCAAAAGGCGGACACGGTGGCGCGGGCCATCATCCCCTTTCTGCGCTTCTTCTCCCTGGCCTTCTATCCGGTCATCTTCGTCTTCGGCCGCATCGCCCGCTTCGCCACCCGCCTGGTGGGGGGCGCCACTACGGGCCATACCCTCTTCATCACCCGCGAGGAGCTGAGCGTCCTGCTCGATATCAACGATACCGGCAGCGGTGTTGGCTCTGGCAAGGTCGATCGGCGCAGCATCCGTCGGGTCATCCGCTTTGCCGACACCACCGTGGGCCAGGCCATGATCCCCCTGGCGGACGTGATCGGCTTCAACGAGATGCGCAGTACCGCCGATGCCATCCAGATGGTCATCAAGCACGGCTACAACCGCCTGCCGGTCTATCGCGGCAATATCACCAACGTCAAGGGTGTCCTCACCCTGACCACCTGGGACATGCTGGACCCGGAGACCGAGGAACGTCGCTGCACGGACTTCATCCGCCCTCCCCTCTATCTCTCGGCCCAACAAACCATCGACCAGACCTTGCGCCTGCTCCAGGCGCGCGAGGATCACATGGGTATCGTGGTGGACGAGTTCGGCTCCGCCATCGGCATCATCACCATGGAGGACATCTTCGAGGAGGTGGTGGGTGATATCGAGGTGGGCTACGACTTCGATGAGTATCAGTCAAAGCGCCAATACACCATCGAGGAGGAGAGCGAAAACAGCTATGTCATGAGCGGTCGCTCGCCCCTCTCGGAGGTCAACGACAAGCTGCATATCAAGCTGCCGGTTTACGTGGCCCATACCATTGGCGGCTATGTGATCACCCGGCTGCGGCGCATTCCCCAGGAAGGGGATTCCATCCTGGACGACGGCTTCCGTTTTACCGTCCTGGAGGCCGATCCGCGCACCGTGCTCAAGGTGCGGGTGGAGCGCGTCTGATAGCCCGGCGGCCGGGATGCCAGTCTTAACCTAACGTTCATTTAGCCGTACTAGAGTTGCTTCGGTACCCAAACCACTGAAACACCCTAGGGGGCTCGTATGGACAGAATCGTCGGCCAATTGCGCATCGGCGAGAAGATCGGACTCGGCTTTGCCTTGGTGGGCCTCCTCTACCTGGCGGCTATCTGGCAGTACCATCGGGGCCAGGACGCCCTGATCCGGGACCACGCCCAGCTCCACTTCAGCTTCGTGGCGCGGGTCAACCAGGCCTTTGCCATCCAGACCCATCTCCACCAGGCGCGCCTGGCGGAGGGCGACTTTTTGCTCCATCGCCGGGAGGCGGATATCAGCCGGGTGGAGGAGCAGACCCAACTCTTGTTGGGACTGACCCGGCAACTGGCCGCCGATCCCGAGCTGGCTGAGACGGGCAAGGCCCTGGACCAACTGGCTAGGACCTATCAGCAAGGCTTTCTGGATATCGCCGAGGCCTGGCAAATCAAGGGGCTGGACGAAGATAGCGGGCTCCAGGGGGCCTTCCGCCGCTCCGTCCACGAGCTGCAGCAGCGATCGCGCAACTTCAACGCCGGCGACTTGTATGTCACCCTCCTGCAGATGCGTCGGGGGGAGAAGGACCTGCTGCTGAGAGGCGAGGAACAATACGTCGCCCGCGTCCAGACCCTCATCGACCAATTCCGGCACCTGGTCCAGCAGGCCGATTTCTATCCCGAGGTGCGCCAGGCCCTGCTGGACGAGGTGGCGGTCTATGCCACTACCTTCCAGGACTTTGCCCGGAGTGTCCTGGCGGGGGACGAGATAACGGGCGGCAAGGGGCCCTTCCGCGATGCCGGCCATCGCCTGGAGGCCATCCTCGCCACCCATTATGTGCCGGGTCTGGAGACCGCCATCCTGGAGATGCGGCGCCGGGAAAAGGACTATCTGCTGCGGGGCGACCCGGCCTACATTCGGCAGGTCCAGGATATCGCCGCCCTGATCCGTGACCAGATCGGTACCGCCGCCATCGCGGCGGAGGATCAAGCCCAACTTGGCGCCCTGCTGGCCAACTACGAACGGGCCTTCCTGGCCCTGGTTGCCCAGAACGATCTCATCGCCGGGCTCACCCTCGGCATGGATCAGGCCGCGCGGGACATGGAACCTCTGGCGCGCCAAAACCTGGAGCAGGCGGACCAGGCCATGGTCGAGGAATCCGCGCGCCTGGTGGTGGCGACCCAGCGACAAGGGCGGAGCAACCTGCTGGTGGTGTTGGGGGCCGTGGTCTTGGGGATCCTCTTTACCTTCTTCCTTACCCGGCGGATCGTCCGGCCGGTGCGGGAGATGGCCGGTCTGCTCAACCGCCTTACCCACGAGAGCCCGAACGAACGCATCGCCACCCTGCCCCGCTCCCGTGACGAACTCAACGCCATGGCCCAGTCCCTCAACACCCTGGCGGACCACCGCACCCGTTTCGTGCAATGGTGGAAGGCCGCCATGCGGGAGGCCACCGCCCTGCGCAACCTCCATCAGGCCGCCGGCGAGGACATCCGGGACCAGGCCTTGGAGGAAATTCGCCAAGCCGCCCTGGCGCAGGTCCAGCAGCTCAATGGAATGCGCGGCGAGTTGCTCAAGCAGGCGGACCAGATCGACCAGGGCTGCCAGCGCCTGCGCCAGGCCCGCCCAGGGACCCTGGCCCCCGAGGTCGCCCAACTGGCGGAGAGCGCCAGGACCATCCGTACCTTGCTGGAGGTCACGGCCTAGGCCGGGTTGGCCCCAGGACGTCGGGCCGCCGGGAGAGCGCGGCCCCGGCGCCCGAATCGTCACCAAATCGTCAATCCCCTGTCATGTTTTTTCATCTCCGCCACCCTTTTTGGTCCCTCACCCTCTATCATTAGCCGGTGATTTTCGGGTCCCGCCGAGCGCCAAGCCCTTCTCCCCAACCAGCGCTGCTCGTCTCGTTGCGGACCGGCCCCAATAACCGTCTCCCGGGTCCTCCGAGAAGACGAATATCCTGGGCGTTGACGTAGCCCGCAAGGTCCAACTACTGGGGTTGGTTACAGCCGCGTCACCTGCCCCTATCTCGCGCCATTGATTCAGGCCAGGCATTGGCCAGGGGGACCACCCACCATGATGATTGATACCCACTCCCATGTTCCCGTCGCCGATTCGGGCGGCAAACTCCTCAAGCTGCGGGATGCCATCGAGCGCCTGTTGCGGCGTGACGCGAAAAAACCCTTGGAGAAGATTCTTTCCAAGATTCACCCGGCGGACCTGGGTCAGGTTATCGAAGGTATCCCCGAGGAATACGTCACCATTCTCTTCCTGAGCATCCCGAACCCTAGCGTGGCCGCCGAGGTCATGGCGACCCTGTCAACGCGGATGCTGTCGGATGTGGTCCGCGAGGCGGACGTGACGCGGCTGGCCCCCATCCTGGACCAATTGGCGCCGGACGACCTGGTGGACTTCATCGGCAAACTGGACGAGGAATTGGGTGCCAAGGTGACCTCGGCCCTGACCAAGGACAGTCAGGAGGAACTGGAGGACTTGCTCCAGTACGACCCGAACACGGCCGGTGGCATCATGACCACCGAGTTTTTCTCCATGACCGATGACTCAAGGGTGGAGCAGGCGGTGGAGGCCATCCGCGGCCGTGCCGACATGGAAGACGTGGAGATGGTTTATTACCTCTATGTCACCAACAGCCATGGCCGCCTGATGGGTGTCGTTTCCCTGCGCCAACTGCTCCTGGCGCATCCCTCCAAGTTACTGCGGGATGTCATGAACTCCCGCATCATCCGCACCCTCGTCACCGACAGCCAGGAAACCGTGGCCAAGTTGGTGGATAAGTACCGGCTGCTCGCCATCCCCGTGGTGGATGAAGAGGGCATCCTGCTGGGCATGGTGACGGTGGACGACGTTATTAACGTCATCGAGGACGAGACCACCCGCGAGATGTTGGCTATGGCCGGTACCAGCAGCTCCGAGCTGTTGACCCAGTCGCCTCTCAACATCTTCAAGCTACGCGCGCCCTGGCTGATGGCCGCCTTCCTGGGGGGTGTCGGCGCGGCCTTCGTGCTTGACCAGTATGAGGCCACCCTCGCCCAAATCATTCAATTGAGCGCCTTCCTACCCATCGTCATGGGTATGGCCGGCAACGTCGGTACCCAGGCCGCCACCGTCGCCGTGCGCGGTCTGGCCACGGGCTCCCTCAAGCTGTCCCACTTCAAATCCCTGCTGATCAAGGAGCTGTCCGTTGGCCTTATGCTGGGCTCCTTCTACGGCCTCATGCTGTCGCTGGTCTCCTACCTGATGTTCCACAATTTCGAAAGCGTCCCCAATCTCATGCTCACCGTCGGCGTGTCCATGTTGATGAACATCTGCCTGGCGGCCATCATCGCCTCCTCGCTGCCAATGCTCTTTCAGCGACTAGGAACAGACCCCGCCCTCGCCTCGGGACCCTTCGTGCTGACCTCCATCGACGTGCTCGGCGTCATCAATTACCTGATCGTCGCCTCCATCATTTTCGATATCTAGGGCTGTCTCGGGGCGCGTCGCCGTGTCAAGACGTAACCGTTCAGACCCCTCTCCCCAACCCTCCCCCGCAAGGGGGGAGGGAGCAAGAGAATCAGTGGTTTGAGCTATCAAACCCAACCCATGCAGCCGGGGGGTCTGAACGGTTACGTCAGGACAGGCTTCCGGGCCGCGGTGCCCGGGAGGCTGATCCGCCGCTTGCGGGAATCCCGGATGATCGCGGATACCGCCTTCCCAGTGGAGGCGGATGCCGTCGTCCGGGGTGGGTAGGGTGCATCGCCAGAGATCCCCCACCGCCACTAGCTGGGCGCCGTCAAACAGGCAGGGCACGTAGGGCCTGAGCCAGGGGGGGATGGCGGCCTCCTGGAAGAGATGCTTGAGTCGCCGCTGGTGGGGCTGATCCCCGGGGCGGCAGACCAAACCCCGAGCGCCAAAGCGGACCTCCAGACCGGCGGGCCAGCAGGCCGTCGGATCCAGCCGAGCCCCCAGCCGATCCAGGAGGCGGAGGCAGCCCAGCCCCGCCGGCAACGTCAGTTCCCCTCCTAGCCACTCCAGCACCCCTGCCCCCGGGACCGGGGGGAGCGGCGCCATGGCATAGAGATCATCGCGATAACGGCGCGTCTCGCAGCCCGGCCAGGCCACCAGGGGGGTGCGATCCGGGCGGGCCCGCATCAGCTCCGCGCGGATGCGCCCCAGATGGCGGCTGTCCGGGGTAGGCAGTCCAAGATCGGCGAGCCAGTGGCGCAGCACGGCGGCTTGGAGGGCTGGGGCGCGAGCCGCCAAGGCCGCCAGGGAGAGGGTTCCGGCCCGGCTGCCCTCGATCAAGGCGATTTCCCGGGCCGCCAGCCCCGCGATCAGGTCCTGGGCCTCGGCACAATGGGCGGCCGAGCGGGACAAACTGGCCGCGCAGGCGGGCCAGCGCTCCGCCAATAAGGGCAGGATGCGGGCCCGCAGGTAGTTGCGATCGAAGTCGAGGTCGCCGTTGGAAGGGTCCTCGATCCAGGTCAGGCCCTGGGCGCGGGCATAGGCCAGGAGTTCGGCCCGCCGATAACCCAGCAAGGGCCGCAATAGCCAGGCCCCGCCCAGTCGCGCCAGCCTAGGCATGGCCGCCAGGCCCTTGACGCCGCTGCCGCGCAGCAGGGCCAGCAGCAGGGTCTCGGCCTGATCGTCCTGGTGCTGGGCGGTCAACACCAGGTCACCGGGACCGGCTATCGCGCTCAGGGCGGCATAGCGCCCCGCCCGAGCCAGGGCCTCCAGACTCTCGCCGCGCTGGCGCTGGAGTGCCAGATGGCGCAGGGTCAGGGGCACGGCTAGCTGGTCGCACAGGCGGTGGCACTGGTCGGCCCAATCGCTGGCGGTTGGGCTCAGACCGTGATCGACATGGATGGCGGCCAGGTCCAGGGGCTTTAGCTCCCGCGCGGCGGCCAGGGCATGGAGGAGGACGGTGGAATCCAGGCCACCGCTCAGGGCCACCCAGAGGCGTGGGGCGTTGGGAAAGGGGTTGAGCACCTGGAGCAGGCGCTCGGGGGTGGGAATGGCCATGGGGACGGCCGGGGCCGCCGCCTATTCCTTGAAGCGGGCGAAGCCCATGAGGCGCTGGTAACGGCGAGCCAGGAGTTCGTCCAGGTCCTCATCGGCGAGCTTGGCGAGGTGGCGGCTCAGGGCCTCCTTGAGGCTCGCGGCCATCTGAGCCGGGTGGCGATGGGCGCCGCCCAGGGGCTCGGGGATGATCTCGTCCACCAGGGCGTGCTCCTTGAGCTTGTCGGAGGTGATGGCCATGGCCTCCGCCGCCAGTTCCGCCTTGTCCGCGCTCTTCCAGAGGATGGAGGCGCAACCCTCGGGAGAAATGACGGAATAGGTGCCGTATTGGAGCATCAGCAGCCGGTCACCGACGCCGATGGCCAGGGCCCCGCCGGAGCCGCCCTCGCCGACGACGGTGCAGATGATGGGAGTGCGCAGATGGGCCATCACCAGCAGGTTATGGGCGATGGCCTCGCTCTGACCGCGCTCCTCGGCGCCGACGCCGGGATAGGCGCCGGGGGTGTCGATGAAGGTCAGGATCGGCAGGCGGAAGCGCTCCGCCATCTCCATCAGCCGCAGGGCCTTGCGGTAGCCCTCCGGGCGCGGCATGCCGAAGTTGCGATAGATCTTTTCCTTGGTGTCCCGCCCCTTCTGGTGGCCAATGACCATGACCGGGAAACCGTCCAGGCGTGCCACGCCACCGACGATGGCCGGGTCGTCGGCATAGGTCCGATCGCCGTGCAACTCCTGAAAGCCCTCGAAGATGCGCGGCACATAATCCAGGGTGTAGGGCCGCTGGGGATGGCGCGCGAGCTGGGAGATCTGCCAGGGGGTGAGGGCGGCGAAGGTGCTCTCGGTGAGGGCGCGGCATTTGGTTTGCAGCCGCTCGATCTCCTCGCCGATGTTGATGGCGCTGTCATTGCCCACCAGCCGCAATTCCTCGATCTTGGCCTCGAGTTCGGCGATGGGCTGTTCAAATTCAAGAAAGTTTAGATCCATGATGGCAACATCTTAATCAAAATTGATCCTTGGCGACAGCGGCAAGGGGCCATGCGAAAATCGCGGGATTCGCGGTTGTCATTTCGGGATTCCTTGCCCTGGAGGGGACCATGCGCCCGCTACTCCTTGTCTTCGTGCTCTGCCTCCTCCCACCGGCCCTGGTGCGGGCCGAGGAGCCCTGGGTCACGACCGGGCCCGATGGCCAGCCCGAGGTCCACCTCTATTTCTTCTGGGCCCTGACCTGCCCCCACTGTATCCAGGCCCACCCCGCGATCGCGGCCATTCCCAAGGCCCGGCCCTGGGTGAGGCTGCATGCGTTGGAGCTGACCCGTCATCCGGAAAACGCCCGCCTTTATCAGGCCATGGCGGAACAAGTGGGGGAAGAGGCGAACTCGGTGCCGGCCCTGCTCTTCTGTGGCGAGATGCAGGTGGGCTGGGACAGCGATGACACCACGGGCGAGAGGATTCGTCAGCGACTGGACGCCTGCCAGACCAGCGCCGCGTCCGCCGGGCCTAACCGGGTGGCCGGGGCCCAGGCCGCCGTGCCCCCGATCGAACTGCCGCTCATCGGCCCCATCGACCCCGCCCACCTCTCCCTGCCGCTGCTCACCCTGGTGCTGGCCGGGCTGGATGCCTTCAATCCCTGCGCCTTCTTCGTCCTGCTGTTTCTGCTATCCCTCCTGGTTCATCAGAAGAACCGCGCGCGCATGCTGGTCATCGGCGGCATCTTCATGACCATCTCCGGCCTCATGTATTTCGCCTTCATGGCGGCCTGGCTCAGCCTTTTCCAGTTGCTCGGCCACCTCGACGGGGTCACGCTGGCCGCGGGCGCCCTGGCGGTGCTCGTGGGCATCCTCAACGTCAAGGATTTCCTGCTGTTCGGTCAGGGGCCCTCCCTGTCCATCCCCGAGTCGAAAAAGCCGGACATCTTCCGGCGCGCCCGCGCCATCCTGAGCGCCGATCGTTTGCCGGCCATGATGGCCGCGACCGTCTTGCTGGCGGTTGCCGCGAATTTCTACGAACTGCTCTGCACGGCGGGCTTCCCCATGGTCTATACCCGCTTGCTCACCCTGGCCGACCTGACGCCGGGGGGCCGCCTCGCCTATCTCGCCGCCTACAATCTGATCTATGTGCTGCCCCTGGGGCTGATCGTCGTCCTCTTCGCCCGCCACCTGGGGGCCCGAAAGCTCAGCGAGCGCGAGGGTCGCCTCCTGAAGCTCTTGTCTGGCATCATGATGCTGGGTCTGGGCGCCCTCCTCTTGCTGGCCCCCGCCCTCGTCAGCCAGGTTGGTAGCGCCTTCCTCCTGATGGCCCTGGCCCTGGGCATCACCTGGCTCGCCGCCCGGCTGACCCGCGAGCACTGAGGCCTCGCACCCCCCTGGCCTGGGCGCCGCCCGGCGCGGGCCTGAACCGCCACCACCATCCCACCCGGAGAATCCAGTCCCGTGAGCAGTCCCATCGAACCGGCCACCTGGGGCCCAACCCCCGCCTCCGCCGCCGGCCTGCGTGTCAATCACCAGATCCTGATCCCGGCGACGGACTTGGAGGAGCGCTTCATCCGCTCGCCCGGGCCGGGCGGGCAGAACGTCAACAAGCTGGCCACGGCGGTGCAATTGCGCTTCGACGCCGCCCGCTGCCTGGCCCTGCCCGAACCGATGCGGGAACGCCTGGCCGGCCTGGCGGGCCGGCGCCTGGGGAGCGACGGCTTCATCACCATCGAGGCCCACCGTTACCGCACCCGCGAGCGCAACCGGGACGATGCCCGGCAACGCCTGGTCCAACTGCTGCTCCAGGCCACCGAGGTGCCCAAGCCGCGCCGGCCCACGCGTCCCAGCCGCGGGGCGCGGGAAAGGCGGATGGAGGCCAAGCATCAGCGGGCCCAAACCAAGCAACGACGCTCGGGACCCCTGCTTGATGGATGAGGGAGGCGGGCCTGGCGTCCTAACCCTGGGACCCGGGCAGGACCCCGTCCGGGTTCGACGCCAGCCCCCTCAGAATTTGTAGCCCTTGGGGATGACCACCAGACCGTCCGCGGAGATATGGAAACGCGCCTTATCCGCCGCGGGATTGATGCCGATAGCGGTGCCCGGCGGCACCTCCACCTCCTTATCGATGATGCAGCGCCGCAGATGCGAGCGCTCCCCGACCGAGACGCCACTGAAGAGGATGGCGTCCTCGACGATGGCGCCATCCATCACCCGCACCCCCGGAAAGAGGATGGAGTGATTGACGCCCCCGCCACTGATGACGGTACCGGCCGCCAGCATGGAGTTGACGAAGATCCCCTCGGTGCCGGACAGGCCGGGGATGGTGCGCGCCGGGGGATTCTGACCCTGGGCGGTGAAGATCTTCCAGTCACTCTGATAGAGATTGAGAGGCGGATCGTGCTCCAGCAGGGCCATATTGGCCTGGTAATAATCGTCGATGCTGCTCAGGTTATTCCAATAGCGATCCGGGGAGACCCGGCCGCGTTCGCCGCCAAAGCGATAGACGCAGACCTCGGTGTCCCCCGCCAGCTTGGCGACAGCCTCCGCCACCGAGACCTGGTCGGCGGCGATCACGGCCTCCGCCGACTCCAGCAGGTCCAGCAGAAAGTCCTTGTTGAAGAGATAAACCCCCATGGGGGCGCAACCGGCGCTGGAGGCGGGGGCATCCGCGGGCAGGAGACCGCGCACCCGATCCTCGCCGGCCAGATCGAAGGCCAGGGCCGGTTTGGGCCCGGTGTCCGTCCCACGGCAGGCGGCGGTGATGACCGCGCCGCGCTCCCGGTGGTGCCGGATCAGTTCGGCGTAGTCCATGCGATAGACCAGATCGCCATCCAGGGCCAGCACGAAGCGATCGGCGTTACGCTCGATCAGATACCGATTCTGACGCATGGCGCTGAAGAGGCCGCCGTACCATTCGGTGCCCTCGCGCATCTGAGGAGGGATGGGGGTGATGTATTCCCCGAGTTCCGGATGGAAGATAGACCAGCCGTC
>JADZBU010000264.1 GCA_020851955.1 Chromatiaceae bacterium
CGCCGCTGGAGTTCGGCCAGCGCGCGGCGGGCGCTGCCCAGACAGCGTTGGCCCTGGGCATTGGTCCAGTTCAGCCAGTCACACACCCGTTCCGCCAGGGCGCGGCGGCTGAGGGTGGGCTCCTGACACACGGCGTCGAGGATGCGCTCGCGTAGGGGGGTGTCGAACCATTGGCCACAGACTCTCATGGGCGGGGAGCGTAGCGGCCGGGTGGCGCGGAGTCAAGTGTGTGTAGGGATCAGCCGAGCTATGTAGTACGCCGCCGCATGGCCTCTTGGGGCCAGCGGCGCTTTCCTTTCAGTAAAGCAATTGGATTCGGCTCTTGAAGCTTGAATTTGGGTGACTCACTCAATTCAATTTCACTGCCGGTATTTTTGGTTTAGCCGCGTATTCCGGATTATGATTATCTAACGCGTTTTGTTTCCGGAAGTACATAAACAATGCCGGTCGTCCCGGAAAACTTACCATGTATCACGTTCTTGAAGAATTCCACTGGAACATTGATGCAGCCATACGAAATACGGTTATCAAGCGGCGTTGGCGTGTCCAAGCGTTCCGCCCTGCGCTCTTTGGGGTTACTCGTAACGACCGGATGCATGGAGATGGCATTTTTGTAGTCCACCCAGAGTATTTCCTTGCCGTGGGAATTGCGGCCCATTATCGCCACGAAACGACCCGCCGGCGTCGTACGCTGCGCGGCGGGGATAAGCCCCATCCGCATGTTAGCAATGCCGGGGGCGACGTCATCACCTTTCCCCAGTCCAAGCAGCACGGGCGCTGCTCCGTGCAGCTTTCCATCCACGCTGAACACATAGACCTTGGCGTTTACTTTATCGACAATCGCAAACGGCTTATTGAGATTGTCTCCTGAACTGACAACCCAATCCGCCATATCCCGTGTCTTGCGCGATGCGCTCTCTGGTCCAAAGTTCACCTGCCTGGAAACATCGGCCATGGCCGACTTTGGTTCCATAACGAAGGGGACCTCTGCGTCTTCGGAATAGTTTGCATTGAGCATGGGGTTGGGCATCTGAGCAAGATTGTCCGACTTTGTTGCCATGCTCGGGACGCAACCGGCACCCAATAGACCCAGGCATAGGCATAGCGCCATGCTGATCATTTTTGAGGGCAAGGATGCTGGGAGTTGTCGCTGGGCCACCAGCAGTTCGGGCGCTAAAGGTATCGATTCTTGGTTATTCATGAGGTTATTTCAGAGAGGCTCAATGCCTCGTAGCAAGGGGGAAAGTCTTGGCGTGCATTCTCCTTATGCCGCCGCCGGGTTCGATACTTGAGGATACATTTACTCTTTTTTTCTGACAAGCGGTTTAGGGAAATTGGAGTATGGACGGGTCCGGGGTCACCGCGGAAAACGGCTATTGCCGTCGCAAGACGATGTTCGAGCAGTTACGGCCCCCTTTGGGCGAGGTGTTCCTAAGGTTGGGCTCGGCCCCCGGCTCTGCCGGTGGATGCGTTACTGCCTTTTGGCGTCCACCTGTCGGGCAAGCTCGCGCAGGGTGTCCGCCACCGCTACCGGGTAGGCAGGCCCCGCCTCGAGCTGGCGCAACGCGGGTGGCAGGGAGGCCAGTTGCCCTTGCGCGTAGTCGCGCACCTGGTCCAGGGTGGGCGAGGGCGCCAGGCGCCGCCCGCCGCTCATCACCTGGGCGATGAGGGGTGTACCCGGCGGGTGACCGGTCTCCAGGGTCAGGGTATCGCCCGCCAGATGCCCAGCCGCGTCATGGCGGCGAAAGACCTGCTTGCGGCCGGGCCAGTTGGCCTTGCCTTCCGACAGCTTGCGCCGCGCCACGCCGGCATATTCTTGCAGCTTGTAGGCGCATTCCAGATAGGGGTGATCGGCGCAGGTGTTCATGCGCGTCCCGACCCCGAAGCCATCAATCGGTGCCGCGCTCTCCAGCAGCGCCCGCACCCCGTATTCGTCCAGATCGCCGCTCGCGAAGATCTTGATGCCCTGGGCGCCCCCTGCGTCCAGGATGGCGCGAACCTGGCGCGCATGATTGCCCAGATCCCCACTGTCGATGCGCACCGCCTGGATACGGATGCCCTCGGCCGCCAGCGTGCGCACCAGGGGCGGCAAGGCCCTGGCCGCGGCCTCGGTGTCGTAGGTATCGATGAGCAGAGTAGTGGTCTGGGGGTGGGAACGGGCGAAATGGGCGAAGGCCTCCAGTTCCTGGTCGTGGGCCTGGATGAAGGAGTGGGCCATGGTGCCCGACAGGGGAATACCCCAGCGCATCCCCGCCCGCACGTTCGAGGTGCCGTTGAAGCCGGCGATGTAGCTGGCCCGCGCCGAGAGCAGGGCGGCCTCGGCGCCGTGGGCGCGGCGCATGCCAAAGTCCGCCAGCACCTTGTCCCCGGCGGCCAGCCGCACCCGGGCCGCCTTCGAGGCGACCAGGGTCTGGAATTGCAGCAGGTTGATGAGACGGGTCTCCACCAACTGGGCCTCGCGCAGGGGCGCCACCACCCGCAGGAGGGGTTCGTTGGGAAAAAAGACCGTGCCCTCGGCCAGGGCATGGATCTCGCCGGTGAAGCGCAGGTCGGCAAGGGAATCGACGAACGGCTGGTGAAAGCGCCCGCAGTGGGCGAGCCATTCCAATTCATCGGGGGTAAAGCGCAGGCCTTCCAGATAGTCGAGGGCCTGTTCCAGACCGGCCGCCACCAGGAAATTGCGGCCCGCCGGCAGCTTGCGCACAAAGAACTCGAACACCGCCGTATCCGCCATGCCCTGGTCGAAATAGGCCTGGAGCATGGTGAGCTGATAGAGATCGGTGAGCAGAGTGCCCTCGTCTGGATTGGACATCATCAGTCTCCCAGGGCCACGGCGCCCGCGGCCCGCATAGTGGCGATGGCCCGCGCGCCATCGCCGGGCTGGACCTCGACGGCCCGGACGCCAGCGGTCAACAGCCGGACCTCGTAGCCCAGACGCAGGGCGTCCAGAACGGTATTGAGCACGCAGTAATCCGTCGCCAGTCCGCCAACGAAGACCCGCCGCACACCCAACCGCTGAAACTGGCGATGCAAAGGTGTGCCCTCGAACTCCGAGTAGCCCGCGTCATCCTGGCGAGTCCCCTTGGAGACGATGGTGGCCGTCGCGGGCAGGTCCAGATCCGGCGAGAAGGCAGCCCCGGGCGTGTCGATCACGCAATGCGGAGGCCAGGGCCCGCCCTGGGCGAGAAAGGAGCAATGATCGGCGGGATGCCAATCGCGGGTCGCGGCAATCGGCAGCCCGGCGGCGGCAAAGCGGGCGATCCAGGCATTCAGGACCGGCACCACCGCATCCCCCTCCGGCACGGCCAGGGCACCGCCCGGCAAGAAATCGCGCTGGACATCCACCACCACCAGCGCATCGCCCGGTTGCAACCTGATCTCCTCGGTCATTGCCATCTGGGTAGCCCTCCCAACGCCTCGCGATTGGTCAGCGCCAGCCGCGCTGGCGGAGAGAAAGTTAGATCCAGGCTGGCCTTTGGGTCAACTCTTCTGGATTTTATACCCAGAGGCCAACGATCTTCGGCCTCTCGGAGTGGCCCTATCGACGCCTACCTCTAAGCCAAGTTTAGGTCGATCCTCGGCCTATAGCGGGTGAGTTGGCTGCAAGCGGGTGGCGGGTGGTGGGCGGGGGTGTCGACAGCAGGGATGCTGTCGCCCAGCCTACAGGGAGGTATTC
>JADZBU010000265.1 GCA_020851955.1 Chromatiaceae bacterium
AGCTGCCGTGCGACGCGGTCTTCGCCGAGGAGGAATGGCAAGCGGTCTATCTGGTCACCCAGCGCCAGCCGCCACCGACTGAACCACCCACGCTCGATACGATGGTGCGGATGGTCGCCGGCCTCGGCGGTTTCCTCAACCGCAAGGGCGACGGCTTTCCGGGGCCGCAAACGATGTGGATCGGCCTACAACGCGCCGCCGATTTCGTGCTCGCGCTGCAGGCGCAGGGCGACGCCAGCGGAAGTTATGGGTAATAGCATGACCCCCACCCCCTTGATAGTGAGCAAGCTGCCGCCCATCACAGCCCAGCCCAGCGGGAAGTTGTCTGGCCGCACCGGCCAACCGCCGTAGGCTGGGAGCAGCAATTCCCTCCTATGAGGTTAACCATCCGCGAACTGGCGGAGACCATTGCCCGCGTCACCGGCTTCCCCGGGCGGCTGGCTTTCGACCCCAGCAAGCCCGACGGCACCCCGCGCAAGCTGCTGGACGTGTCGCGCCTCAAGGCCCTGGGCTGGGAGGCAAGCATTGGATTGGAGGAGGGGCTGCGAGATGCTTACGCCTGGTATCGGGACCACGCTGCCTCGGGGGTAAGTTGATAGGGAGCCGGATCGGATTGTCGCGAGAGCCCCGGGAACCGCCACCCATCCGGCTCCGCCCGAGCCAGTAGCCGCTAAAGGCGGCTCCTGCGCTCCGCCTTCACCCCCCGCCGCTCTGGCGGCACACTTCCGACCTTCCCTGTCCGGCTCCCCACGCCAGGCCCGCCAAGGATAATCGCCATGCCCAGCCTTGCCCCAGTCACCCCGACCACGAGAAGTGTGCGTCTCTTCATGTGGGCCGCCTTCATCTTCGTCGCGGCGGCGGGGCTCTCCCTTTTCCTGCTGAGCGAGCAGACGAGCCACTTCTTCGCCTGGACCATCAAGCCCCCCATCCCGGCGGCATTCCTCGGTGGCGGTTACCTCGCGGTCACCACGGCCTTGGGACTGGGCTTGCGCGAAGCGGACTGGGCGTCGGTCCGGGTCGGTGTCTGGGTCGTGGCCACGGGACTCGTCTCCATCCTGATCGCCAGCCTCCTGCACCTCGACAAATTCCATCTGCACAGCCCGATCTGGACCGCCAAGGCCTGGGCCTGGAGCTGGCTCGTCCTCTATGTCGCCCTGGTCCCGGGTCTGATGGCCGCCCTCTGGGCGCAGTGGTGCCAACCGGCGCCGACACCCAGGCCGGGGGCGGCCCTGCCCCTCGGCTTACGCCTGGGTCAATGGCTGTTGGGTGGCCTCATGGTGGCGATGGGCGCCGCACTCTTCGTGGTCCCCGCCAGTGCCGAGCAACTCTGGCCCTGGTCCCTCACCCCCCTCACGGCCCGCATGGTCGGCAGCTTCTACCTCGCCATTGGCGTGAGCCTCTTCGCGGCGGCGCGCGAGAACGATTACGCCCGTATCCGGGTCGCGAGCTTTGCCTACCTGGTGTTCGCCCTTCTGGAACTCGTCACGGTGCTACGGTATCCCCTTGTCGACGGGTGGACGCGGCCCGCACTCTTGCTCGCCGCGGTCCTGCTCGCCCTCTTTCTGCTCGGCTTGATTGGGATACGCGGTAGCTTTAAGGCCCGTACCATGCCTTGAGCAAAACGGACCGCACCCGCGGTCAGCCCGGAAGCCAGGCTTGATCTAGGACCTGCCGCGCACTCCGGGGACAGGTATCGGGAAAATCCGCTAATCCCGTCTCCTCGGCCACCTGAGCGGTGGCGTCATCCCAGACACCGGCCCACCAGTCGGGTTCGGCGAGCTTGGGGCCCAGGCTCGGCGTTTCCTCCAGGTGGCGGGCGATGCCGCGGCGTTGATTGCGGATGGTAATCTGCCAGCTTGCCCCTCGCCGCGTGGGCTGTCGCTCCCACTTGAGGAGATGGGCCAGGAGAATGGCCATGCGGTTGGCCAGTTCTCGTTGTTCGCTCTTCCCCACGTCTTCGATCTCCTCGGCCAGGTGCGCGATATCCAAGAGGTCGAACCGGCCCTCGCGCAGCAGGCGCGCCTGTTCGCTGGACCAGGTGACCACATCATCTTCGTAGCGTACGGCGGTTGTCATGGCCTCTTCCTCAAGGGCGGTCATTTGGGTCACGGTTTTTGCTTGCAGCCGAGTATATTCGCTTACCTTGGCCACGCGTCCAACCTCTCCAAAGCTCCGCTATAACCGGTCTCGTCCAAAACACTCATGCACCTCCAAGATGCCCTGCGTTTTAGCCTGCGGGCCCTGACGAGCCAGCCTGCCCGGACCTGGCTGACGCTGTTGGCCATGGGGCTGGGGACGGCGGCGGTGGTGGTGCTGAGTTCCCTGGGGGAGGGCGCGCGTTCCTATGTCTCGGGCAAGTTCACCCAACTGGGAACCCACCTGCTCATCGTCCTGCCGGGGCGCAGCGAGACCACGGGCGGACCGCCGCCCCTGATCGGCGGGACGCCCCGGGACCTGACCCTGGACGATGCCCTGGCCCTGCTGCGCTCGCCCCTGGTGGAACGCATCGCGCCCCTGAGCCTGGGGTCGGCGCCGGTCTCCCACGGCAACCGGGAGCGGGAGGCCAACATCGTCGGCACCACCGCCGATTTCCAGCCAGTGCGCCAGATCGAGCTGGCCCAGGGCCAGTTCCTGCCCCCGGGCGATCCCCGCCAGGGCCAGGCCGTCACCCTGCTGGGCGAGAAGCTGGCCCGGGAGCTGTTCGACCAGCAGTCCCCCCTCGGCCAATGGGTGCGCATCGGCGACCGCCGCTTTCGGGTCATCGGCCTCTTGCAAAGCGCCGGCTTCTCTCTGGGGGCGGATCTCGGCGACACGGCCCTGATTCCCGTTGCCTCCGCCCAGGCGCTCTTCGATAGCCCGGCCCTGTTTCGCATCCTGATCCAGGCCCGGAACCGCGCCGCCCTGGCCCCCGCCGAGGAGGCCGTCCTCGCCATCCTGCGCGAACGCCACGAGGGCGAGGACGATGTCACCCTCATCACCCAGGATGCCCTGCTGGCCACCTTCGATAAGATTCTCAACGCCCTCACCCTGGCGGTGACGGGCATCGCCGCCATCAGCCTGCTGGTGGCGGGGGTCCTCATCATGAACGTGATGTTGGTCGCTGTCTCCCAGCGCACCCCGGAGATCGGTCTCCTCAAGGCCCTGGGCGCGGCCCGGGGGCAAATCCTCGCCCTCTTCCTCACCGAGGCCCTACTGCTGGCGCTGGCGGGGACGGCACTGGGGCTGCTGGTCGCCTACGGGGCGGTCGCCCTCTTCAACGCCCAGGTCCCGGCCTTCAGCCTGGTCACGCCCCTCTGGGCGCCGCTCGCGGCGGCGGCGGTTTCCCTGGCCACCGGGCTCCTCTTTGGCCTGCTGCCGGCCCTGCGCGCGGCCCGCCTGGACCCGGTCGCGGCCCTGTCCGGGGGGTGACGCCATGTTCGCCCTGATGGCGGGACGTCCGGAGGAGGTCTTCCACGTCCTAGCCAGTGCCGGGTGCTTTGTCAGGCACTGATCAGCGACGTCACGGTCAAGGAAGCGCCCTCAACCCGCGCAGGTGGTCGAATAAGCCTTGCGTCTCCACCCGGTGAGTGTTGTTTTAGCCCATAATCACCCCGGCAGCGCGGCCAGGCATTTCCAATGCCGATCACCGCCGGACGAGCCTGATCGTCCAGACCATCGGGCCATTGGCATCCCGGTACCGGATCATGGCATCGTCGCCAAAGATCAAGCCTACGGTTTCACCAAGGAAGGCGATCCGCCCAAGTACACCCAATAGGAATTGCCAGCATGGACTATACGGATAGCCAACTGCTCCAGACCTACCAGCAACGCTTTCTGAAAGACAGCGTCCTCAGTGTTGACCGCTACCGAAGAGCGGGGTGCTGCGGCCGGGATACGCATCCGCATTACCAGGTTCTGGTTAAAGTGGGTGATATCTTTGGCAATGACACCAGCCACCTCCTGACCTGGGAGGCCCGGTGAACCCTAGACCTCATGTGCTGCTGATCGCTGGCCCTAACGGTGCTGGCAAGACCTCGGCCGCCCCGGGGCTGGTGCGGGATCTGCTCGGCGTGGCGGAATACGTCAACGCCGACCTGATCGCCCAAGGGCTTTCCGCCTTCGATACCCAGTCCGTGGCCTTACAGGCCGGTCGGGTGATGTTGACGCGGCTGCACCAATTGGCGGCGCGACACCGCCACTTTGCCTTTGAGACGACGCTTGCCACCCGCAGCTATCTGCCTTGGTTGCGCACCTTACAAGCGGAGGGTTTCGCCATCGATCTGGCCTTCCTCTGGCTGCCAAGCCCCGAGATCGCCATTGCGCGGGTTACCGAGCGGGTCCGATTGGGCGGCCATGATGTCCCGGAGACCGTAATTCGGCGCCGTTATCATCGTGGTCTGGACAATTTTTTTCGGCTCTATCGTGAGCACGCCGACCGCTGGTGGCTCTACGACAACGCGGCTACCGATCCCCAGCGCTTTATCGCCGCTGGCGGTAAGCAGGAAACGACGCACCTGTCGCGCCCAGACGTCTGGCATAACCTCCTGGAGACTCACCAATGATCGAGGAACCGCGTGACCTGGATGCCATCCTGAGCGATCCCTATATGATCGAAAAGGCTCTACGCCAAGCGGAGGAGGATGCCTTGCGCCTGCATAAGCGCGCCGGCAACCCTATCGCCATCTGGCGAGATGGCCAGGTCGTATGGCTGGCACCGGAGGAGATCCCAGTGTCCCTTGAGCCCGCACCATAGACGAAGGCGCCTCTAAGTCAACGCCGACAAACTGCCTCCCTCGGCAATCTACTGTCTTCGTTGGTGAACTATGCTCCTGGAAGATGCCCTGAGTTTTAGCCCGGTCGCGGCCCTGTCCGGGGGCTGACGCCAGACTCGCCCGGGACTTTGCCCGCTTCAGCCTGACCGCCGCGGGTGCCTACCGCGCTCGCAGCCTGCTGACGGTGACCGGCATTGCCATTGGCATCGCCGCCGTGATCCTGCATTCATGCAAATTTTGCTACATCCAGTTTTACCCAGACCGTGCCCGGTTGCTTTTCCACCATGATCCAGTTGCCTTCCAGCCGATACGTCAGGTGACAGTTGGGCCTAGGGTTCGAAAGCACGCCGGGGTTGAATACCGCTAGGTTCTCGCCCCCAGGCCGGCGGACGGACTGAATCAGCAACCCCGGGTGCCCCTCCCGGTGGATGCGCGCTCCCACCGCTTGGGGTAACGAGTAGTCGAGGGGATGCAACAGATCGGGGTAATCCGTTGTCGCTTGGCGAAAATCCAGTAGAGCAGCCCCGCAAGCCACCGAATAGACCTTGCGCTCGGCCACGACGGTCTCACGATCAAAACCGGCATCGGCAAGCAGCCCCCGGTACCAGTGATAGGCTGACTCATAGACCGTGGTTTCGACCGTGTCCGATCCGTACCAAACGCCATGATTACCATCCGAAAAGCGGCTAGCCCGCCAATGCTTGAAAGGCCAGGCGATGGCGTTGAACCACTCCGCATCCTCGAACGGTCGGTGAATGATGGGCGTCCTGGAACGATACAGCGGCGGTTTTACATCGACTTCCACCTTCTGCGCCAGCAGCCACTCGGCTGGATCATCCGTCAGGTCATCAAATAAATCTTGGGACTGTCGGAGCGACACGATGTTACGCGCCAGGTCCCGATGAACATCGGCCAGCGTGAGTTTGGCGAAGAGCGAATTCATCCGTCTCGCGATTCAAACGCCACGGGCATGATCCAAGTACCCCCGTACCGTCAGTAACCCCGCGAAGCCCCACTCCTTGATGATCTCGACCGGGGTGAGGTTGTCGAACGCCTTGTTGCGGGTCGTCATCCAGCGGTATGCCAGCTCCCGGTTCCCTGGAAAGAGCAGCCGCAGGTTCTTGTGGATGCCCAGCAAGTGACCGACCCGCTCGTATTGATCGCGGCTGGTGCCGACCGGCTCGCCTTTGCGATAGCGCGTCAAGGCTGCCCGGTTGCTGGCGGCGATGCCCAATAGCGCCGCTTGATCCTCGGTGCTCAACTTCCAGTGGTCGAGCAACGTCATGACCATCTTGGCCAGCGCACCACGATCTTGGGATGCACTCACCTCTCGCTGGATAACCGCTCCCATGGTTGACCCCTTTTGAGTTGATCCATGGCAGGAATATAGCTTCTTGTTGCATTAATGACAAGAATTGTTGCGATAGAAACAATCTTGCGCTGGAGATGGCCCTAATTGTTCAAAATTACCAAACGAAGCCATTTCAGCTCTGAACGGAAGGGGTTGGCGAAGAGGCCAGGCTCGAATCAAGCTTGGTTAGGTCTTTGATCGCCAGAATGCTGGCAGTCATGAGTTCTGGTATAACCCGCGAACGGGCGCAGAATCAAGGCTGACAAACCAGCCGCCCATCGGCAATCTACTGTCATCGCTGGTGAAACATGCTCCTGGAAGATGTCCTGAGTTTTAGCCCGGTCGCGGCCCTGTCCGGGGGCTGACGCCATGCGCGCCCGGGACTATGCCCACTTCAGCCTGACCGCCGTGGGCGCCTACCGCGCCCGCAGCCTGCTGACGGTGACCGGCATTGCCATTGGCATCGCCGCCGTGGTTCTGC
>JADZBU010000266.1 GCA_020851955.1 Chromatiaceae bacterium
CTGCCGGAGCCCAAGCGGCGCTGGCTGTTTCCGCAGGCCGGCCACAATGATTGGCCGTCATACCCCGCGGCGGCCTGGTGGGGAGAGGCGATGACGTGGCTGGAGGCGATGGCGCCTCACGCCGCCAGGACTTCGACCAGCAGATAGCCGCTATAGGCCACATAGGCCAGGAGCAGCAGGGTGCCGTCCAGGCGGCTGATACGCCCCGGCCTGCCGCCATAGCCTCGACCCAGGACGAAAAGGGAGAGGGTCAGGACGGACATGGTCATGATGTCGCGGCTGAAGACCTCGGGTCCGATCGTCATGGGACTGATGGTCCCGGCGATGCCGACCACGGCCAGGGTGTTGAAGATATTCGAGCCGATGATGTTGCCCAAGGCCAGGTCGTGCTCCCCCTTGCGCGCCGCCACGATGGAGGAGGCGAGTTCGGGCAGCGAGGTACCCACGGCGACGACGGTCAGGCCAATGATGAGATCACTGATCCCCATGCCATGCGCGATCTCGATCGCGCCCCAGACCAGGAGGCGGGAACTCAGGATCAGCAGCACCAGACCGGCGAAGGTCCAGAACAGGGCCTGGCGGGTCGTCATGGCCACGGCGGCGACTTGCTCGTCCACCTCGCGATCCAGGGTATCCGCCGTCTTGCGCAACCCTTCCCAAATCATCCAGCCCATGACGCCGGCGAAGACCGCCAGCAGGGTCCAGGCATCCCCGTGCGTGATGTCCCCGCTCCAGACCTGCCATGCCGCCAGGGCCGTGACAGCGGCGAGGATAGGCAGTTCCTTGCGCAGCACCTGGGAGTTGACAACGATGGGGCTGATGAGGGCCGTGATCCCCAGGATGAGGGCGATATTGGCGATATTGGAGCCGTAGGCGTTGCCGAGGGCGATGCCGGAACTGCCTTGGTAGGCCGCCAGGGCGGAGACCGTCAACTCAGGAGCCGAGGTGCCGAAGCCCACGACGACCATGCCGACGAGGCGCGCCGGCATGCCGAAGTGACGGGCGGAGGCGGCCGCCCCATCCACGAACCGGTCGGCGCTCCAGACCAGGAGCGCCAGGCCAACGACAAGGGCGGATGCGGCAAGAATCATGGCAGTCTAGGGAATTAAGTGAAACATCAAATCATAATATCGCGATCGGCCCGGCCCTGCATGAGGGACGCGGTTCGGGTCCGCGCATTCGCGGGGCAGGTCCCGGGGGACCGGGGCTGGGTTGCCTGGGATTGTTTAGTAGCCCCGAAAGTACCAGCGATTGTCCCAACCGGGCAGGGAGGGGTTGGGGCTGGCGGGCGCGGCTTCCGGATTGGCGGCGGCGGGCGGGGTTTGCCAGGGGCCCTGGCCAAGGAAATATTCGCGGTCCCGTTCGATCTGCCCCAGGAAGGCGTCGTGACGTCGCTGCTGTTCCTGATGGAGGGCCTCGGCCCGGGGGCTATGCAGGCGGCGGCGGGCGTCCGTGGCCTCCCGCGCGGCGCGACGGCGCTCTTCCCAGGCCTGGCGCTGGGCGCGCACGGCGTCAAGCCATTGATCGCCGGTCCCGGTGGCGACGGGCGGGTCGGTGGCGGGTGGGGGCCCGGCCCCGGAGTTCTCCGCGCCCCCCAAGGGGGGGGTCAATAAGGCAAAGGATAAGGAGAGAAGGAGAGACGGGATCGCCTTACGCATATCGCTGACCAGCCTGGGGGAAGCCCGCGCGACGGCGATGCCGACGACTACCGTGGGTCTGAATTTCGATATTTGATTATTTACCAAAATTCCCTGCGGATGCCTTGTCCTGCATCAAGTTTTCAGACTTTACCTCGCGTCATTTTCGAGCATGCGGGGGGCTCGCGGGCGGTCTCAATCCCCCGCCTGCTCGAGACGGCGGTGGATCTCGGAGCGCAGCCAGCGCAGGGAGGTCTCGGCGGTGATGGGGGTGTCGTTGCGGGTGGTGATGAAAAAGACGTCATCCACCAAGGCCCCGACGGTGGCGATCTTGGCGTTGTGGAGCCGGATGCCGCCCTCCTCGAAGATGGCGCCGATCTCGGCCAGGAGGCCCGGGCGGTCGAGGGTGGCGAGACGCATGAGGGTACGGTGATTGCGCGGGTCTGGCAGAAAGCTGACCTCGGTGACGGTCGGAAAGTTTTTGAGCTTGCGGGGCAACCGGCGGACACCCTGGATTTCATCCTCCGGGTGGGCAAGGACCTTACGCAGGGCGTCCGCCAGTCGCCGCATGGTGATGGGGTCCGTGAGGGGCTGGCCCTGGTAGTCGAGGACGTGGAAGGAGTTGAGGGCCATGGCATCGTCCGTGGTCATGATACGGGCATCGACGATGTTCAGGCCCTGCTGGTCAAGGACGGCGGTGGCCCGGCTGAAGAGGAGGTTGCGGTCCGGGGTGTACATGAAGACCTCGGAGCAGCCGCGGGTCGTCACGGGGCGGATGGCGACCAGGGGCAGGTTGCCGGGGGGATTGGTCAGCACCAGCCGGGTTTGCCAGGCGATCTCGTCCGGGGCGTTGTGTTGGAAGTAATCGAGGCTGAACTTGATCCAGAGGAGGGTGCACTGGTTCCGGCTCAGGCCATAGGCGCCCAGGTGGCGCAGTGCCTCATCCTGTTTTTGCTGGATGAGGTCGTCCTGGGCCAGGGGGTTTTCCAGGCCGCGTTGCAGGGCGAGGCGGGTGGCCTGGTACAACTCCTTGAGCAGGGAGTCCTTCCAGGCATTCCAGCGCCCGGGATCGGTGGCGCGCATATCGGCCACGGTAAGCAGATAGAGATAGTTGAGTCGATCGACGTCGCTCACCAGGGTGGCGAATTCCTGGATGACGCGGGTGTCGCTCAGGTCCTTGCGCTGGGCGGTCATGGACATGACCAGATGCTTTTCGACCAGCCAGGAGACGAGGCGGCTGTCGAACTCCGGCAGCTCGTGGAGTTGGCAGAAGTCCCAGGCATCGCGGGCGCCGAGGACGGAATGATCGCCGCCGCGGCCCTTGCCGATGTCGTGGAAAAGTCCCGCCAGGTAGAGGAGCTCCAGCTTGGGGATCTCCTGGGCGACGTTGGCGCGGAAGGGGGATTCCTCGTCGCCATCGGGGTTGGCGAAGTCGCAGAGGTGATGCAGCAGCCGCAGGGTGTGCTCGTCGACGGTATAGACGTGGAAGAGGTCGTACTGCATCCGCCCCACGATATTGGCGAAGGCCGGCAGGTAGGCCGCCAGGACCCCGTAGCGATTCATGCGGGAGAGGGCCTCGGCGGGGCCCTTGGGATGGCGCATGATCTCCATGAAGAAGCTGCGCGCCCGCAGGTCGGCGCGGATGCGGTCGTCGATGAGGTGGCGGCGCTCCCGGATGAGGCGGATGGTGCTGGCCCGCACGCCCCGGATTTCGGGGTGGGTCTGGAGCAGGTGAAAGATCTCCAGCAGGGCCACGGGATTGTGGCGGAAGACGTCCGGATGGGTCACCTCCAGGAAGCCGCCGACGGCCTGGAAACGCCGGTTGATGGCCACCGGCGGCCCCAGCTGGTCCCGCAGCAGGATGGCCTCCTGGAAAAGCTGCAGCAGCATCTCGTTGAGCCGGTTCAGCTCGATCACAGTGCGATAGTACTGCTGCATGAACTGTTCGACGGCCAGGTTATGGTTGCCGTCATCCACGAAGCCGAAGTCGCGGGCCAGGCTGCGCTGGTAGTCGAAGAGGAGCCGATCCTCGCGGCGTCCCGCCAGGCGGTGGAGTTGAAAGCGGATGCGCCACAGCCGGGCCTGGCCCTCGATCAGGGTCAGATACTCCCCTTCGGTGAGAAAGCCATGCACGACCAGGTCGTGGAGGGTGTCGGCGGCAAAATGCCGCTTGGCGACCCAGCCGATCATCTGGATGTCACGCAGGCCGCCGGGATTTTCCTTGATGTTGGGTTCGAGGTTGTAGGCGGTGCCACCGTACTTGTGCCAGCGTTGCCGTTGCTCGTCGGTCTTGGCGGCAAAAAAGGCGTCGCTGGGCCAGAGGCGGTCGGGCCCCGTGGCGACGCGCATCGCGGCGAGGAGCTGGGCATCCCCCGTGATCAGGCGTCCCTCCATGAGGTTGGTCATGACGGTGACGTCGGCCCGTGCCTCCTCGACGCACTCACCCAGGGTGCGCACACTCTGGCCGACCTCGGTGCCGATGTCCCAGAGGAAGGTGATGAAGGCCTCCAGCGGCCCATCAAGGGCGGCGCGGCCCTCCACATCGTCCTCGCCCAAGAGGATGAGGATATCCAGGTCCGATCCCGGGTGCAGCTCGCCCCGACCATAGCCGCCGACGGCGACCAGAGCGAGGGGTGTGGCTCCGGGGCTGGCCGGGGGCAGATGCCGCTCCCAGGCGCGGGTCAGGATGGTATCGACCAGCAGGCTGTGGGTCCGTACTAAATCGGCGGCGGGGACGCCCTGGTCAAAGGCCTCGAAGAGGTGTTGGCGGCCCTCGCGCAGGGCCTGGCGAAAAGCGGGAATGGGCTCGGAGCCGGCGGCCAGGGCCTCGTCGATCCGCGCTTGGACCAAGGCCACCAGGGCCTCGGCCTTGGCAACCCCCATCATGGCTGGCTCGGCTGGCCGCGCTCCTCCTGGCGCAGGGTCAGGACCTCGTGGCCCTCGGGGGTGACCAGGACCGTGTGTTCCCACTGGGCCGAGAGGCCACGATCCTTAGTGACGACCGTCCAGCCGTCCGGCAGCAGCTTGATGTAGCGTTTTCCAGCGTTGACCATGGGCTCGATGGTGAAGCACATGCCGGCGCGCAGCACCAGACCCGCGCCGCGCTTGCCATAGTGCAGAACCTGGGGCTCCTCGTGGAAGTCGCGGCCGATGCCGTGGCCACAGTATTCCTCAACTACAGAGAAGCGGTGGCTCTCGACATGAGTCTGGATGGCATGGCCGATGTCACCCAGGGTCGCCCCGGGGCGGACCTGGTCAAGGCCGATCCACAGCGCCTCGTGGGTCACCTTGACCAGGCGGCGGGCGAGGATGGAGGGTTCGCCGAGGCAGAACATCTTGCTGGTGTCCCCGTGATAGCCATCTTTGATGACGGTGATGTCGATGTTGAGGATGTCGCCCTTCTTGAGCTGCTTATCGCTGGGGATGCCATGACAGACCTGATGGTTGACCGAGGTGCAGATGGAGCGGGGAAAGCCGCGGTAGTTCAGGGGGGCGGGGATGGCTCCCTGCTCCTGGACGATGTAGTCATGACAGCGGCGGTCGAGTTCCTCGGTGGTGATGCCGGGGACCACGTGTTCCTCGATCATCTCCAGGACCTCCGCGGCCAGGCGTCCAGCCACGCGCATTTTCGCGATTTCGTCCGCGGTCTTGATGGTCACACTCATGCTGGGGCTGGTACTTCCGGAGTGGCGAAGGGTGGGAATGGTTCGGGAGACAAGCCGGGATTGGCTTGAAATTGCTCGAATCCAGTCCCTTATGGTATAAAAGGCGACGCTGATCGGCAAACCGATTCGCCATTTTTGGCTCCCGGGTGTTTGCCGTTAGGCCCCAAAGGCGCGATAAACAAAGGTTTTTCGCGCTATTTTTTGGTTCGCGCGCGGCGCGGGCCTTGTCATCGCCACACACATCTCGTCACCGGGATAACCGGGTGCCCGCTCGCGCGGGTTGTTTCCTGGGGAGGCGTGGAGGTTCAACCCAATCCATCGAGGTTTTGATCATGAGCCAAATATCCATGCGGGACATGCTGGAAGCTGGCGTCCACTTCGGACACCAGACCCGTTACTGGAACCCCAAGATGGGGGCCTACATCTTCGGCCATCGCAACAAGATTCACATCGTCAATCTGGAAAAGACGCTGCCGCTGTTCCGCGAGGCCCTGAATTTCATGGGCTCCCTGTCCGCCAATGGCGGCAAGGTGCTCTTTGTCGGCACCAAGCGCGCCGCGCGCGACGCCATCCGCGAGGAGGCCATCCGCTGCGGCATGCCCTTCGTCAACCATCGCTGGCTCGGCGGCATGTTGACCAACTTCAAGACCATCAAGCAGTCCATCAAGCGCCTCAAGGACCTGGAGGCGATGTTCGAGGATGGCTCCATCAATCGCTTCAACAAAAAAGAAGCCCTTGGCCTGAGCCGCGAGAAGGAAAAGCTGGAGTTGAGCCTGGGCGGTATCAAGGAGATGAGTGGCTTGCCGGATGCCATCTTCATCATCGACGTGGGTCATGAAAAGCTGGCCGTGACCGAGGCCAACAAACTGGGCATCCCGGTGGTGGGCGTGGTGGACACCAACAATGATCCCGGTCCCATCGACTATGTGATTCCCGGCAATGACGACGCCATCCGCGCCGTTCGTCTCTACATCTCCGGGTCCGCCAACGCCATCCTGGACGGCCGGCAGAGTGCCGCCGCCATGGCCGGGCGCGTGGATGATTACATGGAGACCGCGCCAGCGGAGGCCACCGCCTGACGACCAGGCCCCCGGTCAAACCTCATCGGGAGCGAACCCCCGTCCGGCCCGCCGGGCGGGCGCTTCTGAATCCTGTTTTCGCCCCGCGCCGGACCTAAGACCCGCGCAGGGCCTATTCGTGATACCAGATTTTCGGAGATTTGTTTGATGGAGATTACCGCCTCATTGGTCAAGGAGCTCAGAGAGCGTACCGGGGCCGGCATGATGGAGTGCAAGAAGGCCCTGGTGGAATCCCAGGGCAGTATCGAGGCCGCCATCGAGGCCATGCGCAAGTCCGGTCAGGCGAAGGCCGCCAAGAAGGCCGGCCGCATCGCCGCCGACGGCGTGGTGGTCATCAAGGTCGCCGCCGATGGGAAGAGCGGCGTCATGGTCGAGGTCAATAGCGAGACCGACTTCGTCGCCAAGGATGCCAACTTCAAGGATTTTGCCGACGCCGTGGGCGAGGCCGCCCTGGCCGCGGATGTCGCGGATGTCGAGGCCCTGAGCGCCCTGCCGATTCGCGCGGGGGAGGCGACCACCATCGCCGAGGCCCGGGAGGCCCTGATCGCCAAGATTGGCGAGAACATCCAGGTGCGCCGTCTGGTCCGGTTCGAGGATTCCCAGGGCCAGTTGCACAGCTACCGCCATGGGGTGCGCATTGGCGTCCTGGTGGAGATGGAGGGCGGTGACGCCGAGCTTGGCAAGGACATCGCCATGCATGTCGCCGCCAGCAACCCCCTCTGTGTCGATGCCAGCCAGGTGCCCGCCGAGGTTCTGGAGAAGGAAAAGGATATCTTCCGCGCCCAGGCCCTGGAGAGTGGCAAGCCGGTGGAGATCGTGGACAAGATCATCGAGGGGCGCGTCCGCAAGTACCTGGAGGAGATGACCTTGCTGGGTCAGCCCTTCGTCAAGGATGTCGAGGTCACGGTTGAAAAGCTGCTCGGCCGCGTCGGCGCCAAGGTCCGGCGTTTCTCCCGCGTCGAGGTTGGCGAGGGCATTGAGAAGAAGCAGGAAAACTTCGCCGACGAGGTCATGGCCCAGGTGCGTGGCGACTAGCCAGGTGATGAAGGGGCACACAAGGGCGTAAGTCGGCGTGTGCTCCTCCCTGTGACCAGGCGCCTCCTAGAAGGGCGCCGCCCTGACCCCTCCGCCCCTGTCGCGGCCGTCCACTATACTTACGCGGATCACCCTACCGGAGACTTCAACCCGTGTCCCAACCAGCCTATCGGCGGATTCTGCTCAAACTCAGCGGCGAGGCCCTCATGGGCGGCGGCCAGTTCGGTATCGATCCCGGCATCATGGGCCGGCTGGCCGAAGAGGTGAAGGGGCTGGCGGACACGGGCATCCAGCTCGCCCTGGTCATTGGTGGCGGTAACATCTTTCGGGGCGAGGGCCTGGCCGGAGCCGGCATGGACCGGGTCACCGGTGACCAGATGGGCATGCTGGCCACGGTCATGAATGCCCTGGCCATGCAGGATGCCCTGGAGCGGATCCAGGTCCCCGCCCGGGTCATGTCCGCCCTGCGCATCGCCGGGGTCTGCGAGGACTTCATCCGGCGGCGCGCCCTGGGTCATCTGGAACAGGGGCGGGTGGTGATTTTCGCCGCTGGCACGGGCAACCCCTTCTTCACCACGGATTCCGCCGCCAGTCTCCGCGCCGTGGAGATCGGCGCGGAACTGCTCATCAAGGCCACCAAGGTCGATGGCGTCTATTCCGCCGATCCCATGAAGGACCCGGGGGCCGTCTTCTATCCCCGTCTGACTTACGATCAGGCCTTGCGCGAGAACCTCAAGGTCATGGATACCACGGCCATCGTGCTCTGCCGGGATAATCACATCCCCATACGCGTCATGAACATCCATCAATCCGGGGCCTTGATGCGCCTGATCCAGGGCGAGGCCATCGGTTCCCTGGTCCAGAGCGGAGATTGAGATGATCAACGATGTCAACAAGGACGCCGAGACGCGGATGGCCAAGAGCGTCGAGGCCCTGGGCCTCGAACTGGCCAAGATCCGCACCGGTCGCGCCCATCCCTCCCTGCTGGACCACATCCGGGTCAATTACTACGGCAACGAGGTGCCCATCAAGCAGGTAGCCAACGTCACCGCCGAGGATGCCCGCACCCTGGCCGTGGCCCCCTGGGAAAAGGGCATGGTGACGGCGGTCGAGAAGGCCATCATGCAGTCCGACCTGGGGCTCAACCCCAACACCGCCGGGGCCGTGATCCGGGTGCCCATGCCGGCGCTGACCGAGGAACGCCGCCGGGATCTCATCAAGGTGGCGCGCTCCGAGGCGGAGCAGGGCCGGGTGGCCATCCGCAATATCCGGCGCGAGGCCAATAATGAATTCAAGGAGATGGTCAAGGAGAAGATGATTTCCGAGGACGACGAGCGTCGGGGCCAGGAAACCATCCAGAAACTGACCGATAAATATGTCAAGGAGGTCGATCAGCTTTTGGAGGAAAAGGAAAAGGACCTCATGGCCCTCTGATCCGACGGACCAGGACACGAGCACCGCATGGCCGAGAATACGAGCGAGCAGGCGGGCGCGGGCGCCGTCCCCCGGCATGTCGCCATCATCATGGATGGCAATGGCCGGTGGGCGCGGGCGCGGCATCTGCCCCGGGGCGCCGGACATCGCGCGGGGGTCAAGAGCGTCCGGGCCGTGGTCGAGGAAAGTATCCGCCAGGGGGTCCAGGTCCTGACCCTCTTCGCCTTCAGCAGCGAGAACTGGCGGCGGCCCCGACCCGAAGTCGATTTCCTCATGCAGCTCTTCCTCACCGCCTTGCGGTCCGAGGTGAAGAAGCTCAAGGAGAATGGCGGGCGTTTGCGCGTCATTGGCGATCTCGGGGCCTTCCCGGAGCGCCTGCGCCTGGAGATCGCCGAGGCCGAGGTGGCGACGGCGGCCAATACCAAGCTGACCTTGCAGATCGCCGCCAACTATGGCGGCCGCTGGGACCTGACCGAGGCGACGCGCCGTATCGCCCAGGCGGCGGCCACCGGCCAACTGGACCCGGCCACCCTCACCGAGGCCAGCCTCGCGAGCCAACTGGCGACCGCCGGCCTGCCGGACCCCGACCTCTTCATCCGTACCGGCGGCGAGCGGCGGTTGAGCAATTTTCTGCTCTGGCAGTCGGCGTACGCCGAACTCTATTTTACCGATCTCATGTGGCCGGACTTCGGCGCCGCGGCCTACGCCGAGGCCCTGGCCGACTTTGGGCGCCGGCAGCGTCGCTTCGGCCAGACCTCCGAGCAGGTGATGGGGCAGGGCGCCCAGGCCCTCGACTCGGCCCCGGAATCTCCCCATGATCCGGACCGGGTATCCTCGTGGCCCTGACCAGCCTCCAGCGTCGCATCCTGACAGCCTCCATCCTGGCCCCGATCGTCATTCTGGCGGTGCTGGCCCTACCGCCATCGGGCTTCGCCTTGGTCCTGGGCCTGATCCTGCTGGGCGGTGCCTGGGAGTGGTCGGCCTTGGGGGGCTTGACCAGGCCAGCGGCGCGGCTAGGTTATGTCGCCCTCCTGGGTGCCGCCCTGATTCTGCTCGGTTGGCTGCCCGAGGCGGGGGTGGCGCCCCTGCTCCTGCTGGTCAGCCTCTGGTGGTGGCTGGTCGCGGTCTGGCTCTTCCGGTTGAGGCGGATCGAACCGGGCGTGGGTCCAGCCCCGGGACGCCTGCTGGCGGGGCTGCTGGTGTTGACCGGTCCCTGGCTGGCCATGACCCAGCTCCATGGTGCCTCGTCCCGGGGGCCCGCCCTGGTGCTCTTTCTCCTCATCCTCATCTGGACGGCGGACATCGCAGCCTACTTTGCCGGCCGCCGCTGGGGCAGGACCAAGCTGGCGCCGGTCCTCAGTCCGGGCAAGACCTGGGCGGGGGTGCTGGGGGCCGGGGCAGGCGCGGCCCTGCTGGGCCTGGCGCTGGGTTACGGGCTGGGGTTGGCGCCCCTCGCCACCCTGGGGGCCCTCCTGCTGTGCCTGGCCACGGCCTTTATTTCCGTGGTGGGCGATCTGTTTGAAAGCCTCCTCAAGCGCCGCCAGGGGGTGAAGGATTCTGGCCAACTCCTGCCCGGGCATGGCGGCCTGCTGGATCGCATCGATAGCCTGACCGCCGCCGCGCCCTTTTTCGTGCTGGGTCTGATCTGGCTGGGAGTCCCGCTATGAAGGGGATCTGCGTTCTGGGGGCCACGGGCTCCATCGGCATCAGCACCCTGGACGTGGTGGGGCGCCACCCGGAACTGTATCGGGTGGTGGCCCTGACTGCCAACCAGGATGCCGAGCGCCTGGCGGAGCAGTGTCGCCGCCACCGACCGGCCCTGGCTGTCCTGGCGGATGTCGGGGCGGCGGAGCGCCTGCGCGGCCTGCTCGCGGACATGGCCGGGGCCCCGGAGGTATTGGCGGGGCCCGAGGCCCTGGCCCAGGTGGCCGCCCTGCCAGAGGTGGACATCGTCATGGCGGCCATCGTCGGCGCCGCCGGTCTGCTGCCCACCCTGGCCGCCGCCCGGGCTGGCAAGCGCCTACTGCTGGCCAACAAGGAGGCCCTGGTCGTCGCCGGCGAGATCCTGATGTCCGCGGCCGCCGCCAGCGGCGCCCTCCTGCTGCCCATCGACAGCGAACACAACGCCATTTTTCAATGTATGCCGGCGGGTTACGAGCATGGCCTCGACCAGGTGGGCGTGGAGCGGATCCTCCTCACCGCCTCCGGTGGCCCCTTCCGCGACCGGCCCCTGGCGGAACTCGAACAGGTGACGCCGGACCAGGCCTGCGCCCACCCCAACTGGCGGATGGGGCGTAAGATCTCGGTGGATTCCGCCACCATGATGAACAAGGGCCTGGAGCTCATCGAGGCGTGCTGGCTGTTCGGCACCCGGCCGGAGCGCATCCAGATCGTCATTCATCCCCAGAGCGTCATCCATTCCCTGGTGCAGTACGTGGACGGCTCGGTGCTGGCCCAATTGGGTAACCCGGACATGCGCACCCCCATCGCCCACGCCCTGGCCTGGCCCGAGCGCCTGAGCTCCGGCGTCTCGCCCCTGGATCTTTTCGCCGTCGGCCGCCTGGACTTCGAGCCGCCGGGTCTGGACCGCTTCCCCTGCCTGTCCCTGGCGATCCAGGCCGCCGAGTCCGGGGGTACGGCCCCCACCATCCTCAACGCCGCCAATGAGATCGCGGTGGCGGCCTTTCTGATGGGGCGCATCCGCTATACCGCCATCGCCCCCCTGGTCGGCGCCACGCTGGAGCGGCTGCCCGCCCAGGCCGTGAATCGGGATGGGCTGGAGAGTCTGCTGGAGGCGGATCGCCAGGCCCGCGCCATGGCGGAACAATTACTGCCGACCCTGGTCACATAAAGGACCATGCCAGACCTACTCCATACCATCCTCTCCTTCATCGTCGTCCTGGCCATCCTCATCGCGGTGCATGAGTTCGGCCACTTTTGGGTGGCTCGGCGCCTGGGGGTCAAGGTACTGCGCTTTTCCATCGGCTTCGGACGACCCCTGCTGCGGTGGGTGGGGCGGCGGGATGGCACCGAATACGTGCTGGCGGGCATTCCCCTGGGCGGCTACGTCAAGATGCTCGACGAACGCGAGGAGGCGGTGGACCCGGCGGAGGCCCATCGGGCCTTCAACCGGCAGAAACTCTGGCGGCGCGCCGCCATCGTGCTGGCCGGTCCCCTCTTCAATCTCCTCTTCGCCATCCTGCTCTACTGGGGCATCCTCGTGACGGGGGATACCGGCAGCCGCGCCCTGATCGGTACCGTAGCCACCGGTTCCATCGCCGCGGAGGCGGGGCTGGAGGCCGGGGACGAACTGCTCCGGGTCGGGGATCGCCCTACTCCGACCTGGGAGGCGGCGGTGTTTGCCTTGATGGCCGAGGCCCTGGACGGCCGGGATCTGCCGGTGCGTATCCGGGACGCGGCGGGGGACGAGCGCACCTATGTGCTCGGTGGCCAGGCCTTGGCGGCCCTGCCGGAAGATCCGGCCATCCTCGCCAATCTGGGCCTGACGCCCGCCCGCCCCCTGCTGCCGCCGGTACTGGGCGAGGTCATTCCTGGCGAGGCGGCCGCGGCGGCCGGTCTCCAGACCGGGGATCTGATCCTCGACACCAACGATAAGCCCGTCGCCAGTTGGGACGACTGGGTCGCCCTGGTGCGGGACCATCCGGGCCAGACTCTCCGGGTACTGATCGCCCGCGACGGCCAGGAACTGGAACTGGCCCTGACCCCGCGCCCCGCCCCGGGCCCCACCGGCGAGATTGGCCGTGTCGGCGCCGGGGTCGAGGTGCCCGAGGAACTGGTGGCGCAATATCGCGCCGTGGTGCGGCTGGGGCCGGTGGATGCCCTGGGCGCCGCCGTTGCCAAGACGGCGGACATGAGTTGGCTCATGCTCAAGGTCATGGGGCGCATGGTGACGGGTCAGGCCTCCCTCGAGAACCTGAGCGGTCCCATCTCCATTGCCGAGAGCGCCGGACGCAGCGCCAATCATGGCTGGAGCTATTTCATCAAGTTCCTGGCCGTCGTCAGCATCAGTCTCGGCGTACTCAACCTTCTGCCGATCCCCGTCCTGGACGGGGGACACCTGCTCTTCTTCCTGGTCGAGGCGATCAAGGGCGGACCCTTGTCGGAACAGGTCCAGATGCAGGGGCAGCGTATTGGTGTCGCCCTGCTCGCCGCCCTCATGTCCCTGGCCTTCTTCGTCGATATTCAACGTCTGCTGAATTGACCGTACCCGGCTGGCCCTGCTCGCCCGCCTTTTAGGCCCCCCCGGCGGTATTCCTTGGCCGCGGGGCCGCCATGATGGTTTTGTTCGTGATTCCCTTCGCCTATACTAGCCCGTCATTATTTTGGCCGTCACGGCAGGCGGCTTCTCCGCACAGGGGGATGAGCTTTGGGCGTTTTCAAGAGAAGTTTTTCAGGGGTGGCTCGCCAGGCCCTGGTCCTGATCGTCCTGGCGCTGGGCCTGCTGTTGAATGGGCCCCTGACCGCCTGGGCGGACACCTTCAAGGTGACCGACATCCGCATCGAGGGCCTCCAGCGGATCTCCGCGGGTACCGTCTTCAGCCTGCTCCCCGTCAAGATTGGGGACAGCACCACGGACGAGGTCACGGCCAAGAGTATTCGATCCCTCTACGCCTCGGGCTTTTTCGAGGATGTGAAGGTCGAGCGCGACGGCACCGTCCTGGTCGTCACGGTTCAGGAGCGGCCCGCGGTCTCGGAGATCATTCTGACGGGCTACAAGGATATCGATGAGGAGGCGCTGCGGGCGGCCCTCAAGGAGATCGGCCTGGCGGAGGGTCGGGTCTTCAACAAATCCATCCTGGATCGCATCGAGCAGGAACTTAAGAATCAGTATTTTTCCCGCGGCAAATACGGGATCGAGATCCAGACTACGGTTTCGCCCCTGGATCGCAACCGGGTGCGGGTCACGATCGATATCATCGAGGGCCTGACGGCGCGCATCAAGCAGATCAACGTCATCGGCAACGAGGCCTTCCCCGAAAAGGAATTGCTGGGACTCTTCAAGCTTGGCAAGTCCGATTGGGCCTCCTGGTATTCCAAGAACGATCAGTACTCCAAGCAGAAGCTGGGCGGCGACCTGGAGACCCTGCGCTCCTTCTACCTGGACCGGGGCTTCATCAAGTTCGAGATCAAGTCCACCCAGGTTTCGATCAGCGCCGACCGCAAGGAGATCTACATCACGGTCGTCATCAACGAGGGTGACATCTTCATGGTCAGCGATATCCAACTCGCTGGCCAGCCGACCCTGCCGGTCGAGGAGGTCTTCCCCTTGATTCACATGCGCCGCGGCGAGCCCTTCTCGCGCAAGGCGACGACCCAGAGCGCGGAGCGGGTATCCCGCCGCCTCGCGGACGAGGGCTATGCCTTCGCCAATGTGAACACCATCCCCGAGATCAACGACGAAAAGAAGGAGGTCAAGGTCATCTTCTTCGTCGATCCCGGTAAGCGCGTCTATGTCCGCCGCGTCAACATGAAGGGCAATACCCGCACCCGCGACGAGGTCCTGCGCCGGGAGATGCGCCAACTGGAGGCGGCCTGGTTCTCCTCGGAGCTGGTCAAGGAGTCCCGCGAACGTCTGCAGCGCCTCGGCTTCTTCGATGAGGTCAATATCGAGACCCCGGCCGTCCCGGGTTCCCCGGATCAGGTGGACGTGGATGTCACCGTCAAGGAGAAGCCCTCCGGCAACCTCATGGCCGGCGTGGGCTATTCCCAGACCCAGGGCATCCTCTTCAATACCAG
>JADZBU010000267.1 GCA_020851955.1 Chromatiaceae bacterium
TGGACCTCTATGACAGCAACGAGATCCTGGACGCCAAGCTGCTTGCCGGTTCCAGCGGCTATGACCTCGTCTTCCCCACGGCCCGCCCCTTCGCGGCGCGCCAGATCAAGGCCGGTATCTATCAGCCCCTGGACAAGTCCAAGCTGCCGGGCCTGAAAAACCTGGACCCGGAGATCTACGCCTCCCTCAAGGACATAGATCCCGACAATAAATATCTGGTGCCCTACATGTGGGGCACCACGGGGCTGGGCATCAACGTCGATAAGGTCAAGGCGGCCCTGGGCGAGGAGCCGGTGGCGAGCTGGGCCCTGGTATTCGACCCGGAAAAGGCCAAGAAGCTCGCCGGCTGCGGTCTGACCCTCTTCGACGATCCCACCGAGGTGTTTGCCGCCGCCCTGGTCTATCTGGGCAAGGATCCCAACAGCCGGGATAAGAAGGACCTCAAGGCGGCCCAGGACCTCATCAAGGCCGTGCATCCCTACATCCGCTATTTTCATACCTCCCAGGTCATCAGTGATCTGGCCAACGGCGACATCTGTATCGCCCAAGGCTATTCCGGCGATGTGCTCCAGGCCCGGGACAAGGCCAAGGAGGCCGGCAATGGCGTCAAGGTGGCCTACCTGGTGCCCAAGGAAGGTGCCGTCCTCTGGGTGGATGTGATGGCCATCCCCAAGGACGCCCCCAATCCCGCCCAGGGCCTGGCCTTTATCGAATATCTGCTGGACCCCAAGGTGATTGCCAACGCCTCCAACTTTGTCAACTACGCCAACCCCAACCTGGCGGCGACGGAGTTTCTTGACGAGGCCGTGCGCCAGGACCCCGGCATCTACCCCTCCAAGGAGACCCGCGCCCAGTTCATTACGCTTAAGGAGCCCAGCGACAAGGAGATGCGCGAACTCAACCGCATCTGGACCCGGCTCAAGGCCAACCGCTGATCCGGGCCGGCGGGCGGGCGGCCAGTGGCTAGGCCTGAAGATCGGGAACCCGGTGCCCTGGAGGCCTGGCAGGACCCCAGGGCCAGGCCCTATGTGCGCATCGAGGGCGTGACGCGGCTCTTCGGCGAGGTTCGGGCCCTGAACGACGTCAGCCTGGATATCTACCAGGGCGAGTTTTTTTCGCTCCTGGGGGGGTCCGGCTGTGGCAAGTCCACCCTGCTGCGCCTGCTGGCGGGGCTGGATAGTCCCACCCGCGGCCGCATCTGGATCGACGGCGTGGATGTCACCGACATCCCGGCCTATCGGCGGCCGGTGAACATGATGTTCCAGTCCTACGCCCTCTTCCCCCACATGAACGTGGAGGCCAACATCGAATTCGGCCTCCGCCAGGAGAAGATGCCCCGCGCCGAGCGCGCCGAGCGGGTCGGCGAGATGCTGGACCTGCTCCACATCGGCGACTTGCGCAAGCGCCGACCGGATCAGCTCTCCGGCGGCCAGCGCCAGCGCGTCGCCCTGGCGCGGTCCCTGGCCAAGCACCCCAAGTTGTTGCTGCTGGACGAGCCGCTGGGCGCTCTCGACAAGAAACTCCGCACCCATACCCAGTTTGAACTGGTCAAGCTCCAGGAGCGCATCGGCATCACCTTCGTCACCGTGACCCACGATCAGGAAGAGGCCATGACCATGTCCAGCCGCATCGCGGTCATGGACGCTGGCCAGATCATCCAGGTCGACACCCCGGGGGCCATCTACGAGTATCCCAACTCGCGGATGGTGGCGAGTTTCATCGGCTCGGTGAATCTCTTCGAGGGCAAGGTCTTCGGCCGCGAGGATAACGATATCCTGGTGGCGGGTGATGATTATCTGGTCATGCGGCTGCGTTGCCTGCAGCCCTTGTCCCTGGGTACGCCGGTTACCGTCGCCGTCCGACCGGAGAAGATGCGCCTGTGCCCCGAGTGCGAGGGGCCGGGCGATAACCGGGTCAGCGGCCATGTGGAGGATATCGCCTATCTTGGCAATGTCTCCATCTATCACGTGCGCGTGTCTCCGGAGCAGGTGGTGACCCTGACCCTGGCCAACATGCAGCCCCGCACCGAGCAAATGCTGACCTGGGGCCAGGAGGTGACCATGTCCTGGTCGCCGGTCTGCGGCGTGGTCCTCACGGAATGATTGCAATTTCCGGCTTTTCGGGGACGCTGTTCACGCGGCTGCGTGCCTGGCGCTGGCAGCCCGGGCGCTTGGTGAACATCGGTCTGCCCTATTTCTGGCTGCTGCTGTTCTTCTTCCTGCCCTTCGTCATCGTCTTCCAGATCAGCTTGGCGGAGCCCCAGATCGCCCAGCCGCCATACACGGCCCTGACCGAGTGGGTGGACGAGGCGGTGCTCCAAGTCCGCCTCAACCTCGGCAATTTTGTCCTGGTGGTGGAGGACGAACTCTATCGGGCGGCCTTCCTTAATTCCCTCTGGGTGGGGCTGGTCAGCACCCTGGGCTGCCTGCTCATCGGCTATCCCATGGCCTACGCCATCGCCACCGCCCCGGAGCGTTGGCGGGTCATCTTGCTCATGATGATCATCCTGCCCTTCTGGACTTCCTTCCTGATCCGCGTCTATGCCTGGATCGGCATCCTCAAAGGCAATGGCTTGCTGAACAATTTCCTCCTGGCCCTGGGACTGATCGACGAACCCCTGGCCATCCTCCATACCCAGACGGCGGTCTACATCGGCGTCGTCTATTCCTACCTCCCCTTCATGGTCCTGCCCCTTTACGCCAACCTCAGCCGCCTGGACTTGACCCTGCTGGAGGCGGCGGCGGACCTGGGCTGTCGGCCCTGGCGGGCCTTCCTGCGCGTCACCCTGCCCCTGTCCCTGCCGGGCATCCTGGCGGGCAGTCTGCTGGTCTTCATACCGGTAGTGGGTGAGTTCGTCATTCCCGACCTGCTGGGCGGGCCGGATTCCCTCATGGTCGGGCGCATGCTCTGGACCGAGTTCTTCTCCAACAAGGACTGGCCCCTGGCCTCGGCCCTGGCCCTGGTCCTGCTGGCCCTGCTGGTGGTGCCCTTCGTCGCCCTGCAACGCTGGCAATCGCGCCTGGATGCCCACTGATGAAGACCCGGCGGTGGCCTCTCTACAGCCTGCTGGCCTTCGGTTATGCTTTCCTCTATGTGCCAGTCCTCTTGCTGGTCGTTTATTCCTTCAATGCCTCGCGCCTGGTGACCGTCTGGGGCGGTTTTTCCACCCACTGGTATGGCGAGCTGCTGAAAAACACCCAGATCCTCGATGCCGCCTGGCTGAGCGTTCGCATCGCCACCGTCAACGCCACCCTGGCGACGATCCTCGGTAGCCTGGCGGCCATGGCCCTGGTTCGGGGCGGCCGGTTTCGGGGCCGTGGTGGCTTCGAATTGCTTCTCACCGCCCCCCTGGTCATGCCGGAGGTCATCGTCGGTCTGTCCCTCCTGCTCCTCTTCGTCGCCATGCAGCACGGCATCGGCTGGCCCGATGGCCGCGGCTTCACCACCATCACCATCGCCCACATCACCTTCAGCATGGCCTATGCCACCGTGGTGATCCGGGCGCGCCTGGCGCAGATGGATCGCTCCCTGGAGGAGGCGGCCCTGGATCTGGGCGCCCGGCCCCTGGTGGTCTATCTGCGCATCACCCTGCCCCTGATCGCCCCGGCCCTGCTGTCCGCCTGGCTGCTGGCCTTCACCCTGTCCCTGGACGACCTGGTCATCGCCAGTTTCGTCGCTGGGCCCGCCTCCACCACCCTGCCCATGGTCGTTTATTCCAGCGTTCGCCTGGGCGTCTCGCCCCAGATCAACGCCCTGGCCTCCCTCATCCTCTTGTTCGTGTCCCTGGCGGTCATCATCGCGGGCCTGGTCATGGCGCGCCGGCGGGATTGAGAGGGCTGGGGCCTGGCTGGGTGGTTTACCCAGCGCCAGCGATGCCACGGCATCGAGGGGGAGGGCCGGGTGGCGGTGGGCGGGGGTGTCGACAGCAGGGATGCTGTCGCCAAGCCTACAGGGACGTATTCACGGCGTCCCCCGCCCGCCGTCACCCGGTCCGGGTTAACCAAAATTCAAGGTGTTTTGGGTGTCAAACTCCAAATCTTGACGAGGTGAAAGGTGTCCACGGATAGAAGGCAATTTCTGCGACTGGCCGGTATCGGCATCCTGGGCGGCGCCACCGGGGTCGGCCTCGCGGGGCTGGCGGGGTGTGGCGCCCAGTCGGGGGAGATCGGGAGCCAGCGGATACGCTTCCCCGCGCCCTTGCGGCGGGGGGCGGTCATGGGCATCACCTCTCCCTCGGCGGGGGTCAAGCCGCAACTGGAGCCGCGCATGCGCTTTGCCTACGGGACCCTGGCCGATCTGGGCTATGGCTACCAGGAGGGCGAGTGCCTCTGGGGCGATAGCCTGCTGAGCGCCCCGGCACCCGAGCGCGCCGAGGAACTCCAACGCCTGTTGCTGGACCCGGCGATCGGGGCGGTCTTCCCGCCCAATGGCGGCGAACTCCTCATCGATATCCTGCCCTACCTCGATTTCGCCGCCCTGGCCGCGGCCCGCCCCAAATGGATCATCGGCTACTCGGACCTCAGCACCTTCATGCTGCCCTACAGCCTCCTCACCGGCATCGCGACCCTGTCCGGCACCAATCTCTGGGAGTGTCCCATCGACCCCACGGCCCCGGGCCTGGCCTACTGGCATCAGGTCGTCACCCTGCCGCCGGGCGAAAGCTTCACCCAGTACGCCGCCGACCGCTATCAACCCCATGACAGCGACTGGGACAAGCTGCCCCCGGACATCCGGCACTTTGATCGCACGGCCCCGGTGCGGTGGCAATGTCTGCACCAGGAAAACCAGCCGGATTACCGGTGCCGGGTGGCGGGCCGCCTCATCGGCGGGACCCTGGATGTGATCGCCATGCTGTGCGGATCGGCTTATGGCGATCTCCGGGGCTTTGCCCGGGACTATGCCCCCGAAGGCCTGCTGGTGTATCTGGACAACTGCGACTTCAATACCGCCCAATATGGCCGCGCCCTCCACCATCTGAAGCTGGCCGGCTGGTTCGATGCCGCCAACGCCATCCTCATCGGGCGCACGGCCGCGGAGGCCGTCGAAGGCTTCACTCAGCGCGATGCCCTGGTCGATGCCCTGGGCGACCTGGACATCCCCATCCTCTACGATCTGGATATCGGCCACCTGCCGCCCCAACTCATGCTGGTCAATGGCGCCCTGGCCACTCTGACCTTTGGGCCCGCAGAGCACAGGATCGACCAGACCCTGACCTGAGCCAGGGGCTTGGCCCGGGATTGACCCTATGCGAAATCGCGATGAAATTCATACGCTTTGGCCCCTGCTAGGCCTGTTGCTGCTGGCTCCCCTATTCTGGTCGTGCGCGGACCACAAGGATCCTGACGGCCATGTCTCATCCCCCCGGGTCTTGCTCATCACCGCCCATCCCGATGACGAGACCTTGTTCAACCTGGGCCGCTTCAAGGAACGCGGCTGGTATGTCGCCATCGCCCTGGTTACCAATGGCGAAGGTGGCAGCGTGGTACAAGCCATTCGCCAGGACTATGACCCCGACCGGGATAAAGACATTCTCACCGAGGCGGCGCCCGGCCCAGACGCCTGGCTGACTCAGCCACCGGCTGGACCGCGTCTGCGCCAAATTGCCTCATCCTATCAACTGGCCGAACAAAGGCGCGGCGAATTCCTCTCCGGCATGGCCAGGCATCGCGTTGCCGAGGTCTTCTTCCTGTCCACGCTGGACGACGCGGATTTCGAGGATAGCTGGGATAACGGCATCATCAACTGGGACCAGAACCTGCTGATTCAACGGCTGGGCAAGGTCGCCAGCCTCGCCCGGCCGGACATCATCATCACCCTGAATCCGGACGAGACCTGGGCCCATCCGCAGCATCAGGGGTTGGGTCGGATCGTCCTTGGATTGCACCGGGACGGGTTTTTCGATCGTCCCGGCCTGCCGCGCCCGGCGCTTTACGGTCTGCGTGAGCATGGCTGGTATTTCCAGTCACTGGCACACCAGGTGGGTGATCTGACCTTTGATCGTTACGAATGGTCAAGCGTTCTGGCGACGACCTATGCCGATTCTTGGTGGGGCGTTACCAGCACCTATATCAGCCAGAGTTCCCATCCCATCTGGTTTGAGGCCCGAGTTGGGGTTGGGATTCTGCCAGGTTATGCCGAGACAGACCGGATCAGGCGCCTCACCTGCGAGGACTGCTCCGGTGGCTTGAATGAGCAGTTTGAACGCTATCCGCCGAACCGCCTGGGCATGAACCGCCTGCCTGACAACCCGACCCTTTACAGCGTCCGTTAATATCGGAGAAAGCCATGGGTCCCGCTTTTACCGCCCTCCTGCTGATCCTGCCCTCGCTCGTCACCCTGCCGGCCTTGGCCGGGGAGCAATTGCTCCCGGGCGCCATCGAGGCGGTGGCGGAGTTGCCCATCAATCCCGGCAATCTCGCGGTCACCGGATCGGGGCGCGTCTTCGCCACGGTCCACCAATTCCGCCGCGCCGAGGCGCAACTCATCGAGGTCACCGGGCCCAACAGCTACCGGCCCTGGCCGGACTCGGCCTGGAACGGGCCTTTCGGCTCGGGTCCGGAGGTGTTGAACAGCGCCCTGGGCATCCGTATCGATGGTCAGGATCGGTTGTGGGTGCTCGACAATGGTCTGGGAGACCCCGCCCACCAGCCCGACCAGCCGCCTAAGCTGCTGGCCTTCGCCCTCGCCGACGGCCGGCTGGTCTACCGCTATGACTTCCCACCCGAGACGGCCCCGCCGGGAACCTTTCTCAACGACCTGGCCATGGATGCGGACCGGGGCTTTGTGTACATCGCCGATCCGGGGGGCGGCCAGGCCCCCGCGCTGGTGACCCTGGACCTCGGCCAACGCACCTCCCGGCGCTTCACCGCTTCGCCCGCCCTGCAAGCCGAGGACCTGGATCTGGTGGTCGAGGGCCGGGTCATCGGCCTGCCCGGGGTGGACGGCAAACCCCAGCCGGCCCGCATCGCGGTCAATCCCATCACCCTCTCCGCGGACGGCGAGACCCTCTACTTCGGGGCCATGAACGGCAAGACCTGGTACCAGGTTCCGGCGCGGCTGCTGCGCGAGGGGGCAGATGACGCGACCCTCGCCGCCGCCATCGCCAAGGCCGGACCCAAGCCGGTCTCGGATGGGGCCGCCACCGATGCCCTCGGCAATCACTACTTCACCGACCTGAGTCACAACGCCATCAGCCTCCTGAGCCCGGACGGCAAGCTGGAGACCCTGGTCACCGACGACCGGCTCCAGTGGCCCGACGCACTGGATTTCGGCGAGCCTGACTGGCTCTACATCGCCGTCAACCAACTCATCGCGCGCCAGCCCTGAACGGCGGGGTGGAGGGCGCCGCGCTACCTTTCCGGATCATGCGGGTTTACACCGGGAGCGATTAGCCGGGGGGGGGGCTGAGTTAGGCGTCCCCATGCTGGCGGGCGGTCGGCAGGGGATTGTTCAGCAGGAGGATCTGGCCAATCGGCTCGGCCTTGGTGAAATAGCGCCGATCGGCGGTAACCAGCAGTGCCCCTGGGGTATGCAGCGCCACGGCGTGGTAGAGGGTGTCGAACAGATGGTGATCCAGGCGGATAGCCAGGTCGAGAGCGGTCTGATGGGTGGTGGCGTCCCCGACGAGCCGAAACTCGATTTCGAGCAGGTCGCCCAAGTCCGCCCGAGCCTCATCCGGTTTCTTCCTGGCCAACACCGCCGCCACCTCGGCGACGAAATGCGGCGGTTGATAGAAGTCAGCCAAACCCTGCCTATTGGTGCGCAGCAGGGTGACGGCGGCATCGACATCCTCTTCGTTCGGCGCCGACTGGAAAAACCATTTGATGGCGACGCTGGCATCCACCACATAGCGCATCAGGAGCGACCGTCATCGCGGAGGGAGCGGAATTCATCCTCGGTCAAGCATGGAGCGTGCTGACGGCGTTCCAGAATCCGATCGATCGCCTCGACATGCCGTTGGCGACGCTGGGCGCGTTCGATGGCCTCGCGCATCAGCTCCGCGATGATGGCGCTCTTGTTCCGACCCTGAAAGGTCTCGTTGAAGGCCTGCTTGATCGCTTCCGGAACGCTGAAATTGACGGTAGCCATGCAGGCTGTCCTACGGTGGATTGTTGGGGATTTCAACAATAGTCTAGGGCCGCGCGGAACCGGCGTAAATCAGGAATCCGATCGACACCGCACACACGGAGCGGGCGGCGAGCATGAAGAGGTCGGGTGCCAGGGCGCGGTGCCGCGACCGCCAGGCGGTCATTTCCTACCCCACTGCCGATGTCGATGGCCTGGGCTATCAGCAAAGCCGAACATCATCCTTTTCGGAACACCACTTTGATCGTCGGACAGGGCCATGAGCTTCCGCCAGCTAAGGTGTTGTTAAACTTAGCCCGTAGCCGAACTCATACAGCAGGCTCGGCTGGCGCTCCGCGGGGGAGGCGCTGGCTGGCAGGAAGCTGTCAGCGTCGCGCGGCCAGGCATAGGGCAACTTGCCGGTGAAGGGGGCATCGCCGAACAGGGTATCGGCGACGCCGGCGCCCTCGCTGCCCGGCAGCCAGGCGGCGACCAGGGCATCGCTGGCCGCGAGGGCCTGATCGAGGATGAGCGGCCGTCCGGATACCAGCACCAGGACCAGCTTGCGCGCCAGGGGGCGCATCCTGGCGATCAGGGCCTGATCCTGGGGCGACAGGCGCAGGCCCTGGGCATCGCGGTCGCCCAGCCACTCGGCATAGGGCGGCTCGCCGACCAGGACCAGGGCCACGTCCGCCGGGGGACCGGCAAAGTCACCGTTCGCTGAATAGTCGATCCGGGTGGTGGGGCCGCCAACCTGACGCAGGCCAGCCAGGATGCTGGTCCCCCCGGGCAGGCGGGCGTTGTCACCCTGAAAGCCACTCCAGGCCAGGGTCCAGCCCCCACTCTGTAATCCCAGATCGTCGGCGTGGGCCCCGGCCACCCGCAGGTGCTGGCCGCGCCGCAGGGGGAGTGCCTCCTGGTTCTTGAGCAGGACCTGAGACTTGCGGACCGCCTCCCGGGCCAGGGCGCGGTGTTGGGGGCTGCCGATCAGTCCGCCCGCGGCCGCCACCGGCCCGGGGTGTTCGAAGAGGCCCATGGCGAATTTCACCCGCAGGACATGGGCGACGGCCTCATCGATCCGGTGAGCGGAGATCTGGTTGCTGGCGGCCAGGGTGCGCAGCAGGCCGATGACCTCCGCGCTTCGGGCGGGCTCCATGAGGACGTCCACGCCGGCGTTGACGGCCATGGCCACTTGCTGGTCAAAACCCTGGGCCGGGAGAAGCGCGACAGCCTCCCAGTCGGAGACCACCAGGCCCCGAAAGCCGAGTTGCTGGCGCAGGAGCCCCTGGAGCAAGTCGCCATGGCCATGCATCGGGGTCCCGTTCCACCGGCTGTAGGAGACCATGACGGCTCCCACCCCGGCCGCGACCTGAGCCTGGAAAGGCGGCAGGAAACGCGCCAGGAGGGCCGTCTCCTCGCCGCGCGTGTCCCCCCGATCCAGGCGCGACCAGACGCCCTTGAGGTGGAAATGGGAACTGCCATCCGCGACCCCGCCGTCACCCAGAAAATGCTTGGCGGTGAGCAGCGGGCGGGGGAGCCCCGGCCCCAGGTCCACCAGGCCAGCCTGGTAGCCGGTGGTATAGGCCCGGGCGAGGCGGGTGACCAGATCGGTATTCTCGCCCAGGGATTCGTAGGCGCGTCCCCAGCGGATGTCATTGACCACCGCCACCAGGGGCGCGAAGTTCCAGTAGAGGCCGACGGCGGCCAGTTCGCGGGCCGTGGCCGCGCCGATGCGGCACATCAGGTCCTCGTCGCCCGCCGCGGCCAGGGCCACCTGGTGGGGGAAGACGGTGGCCCCGGGCAGGGCGCCAAAGCCATGGACCGCGTCGATGCCATAGAGGAGGGGGATGCCGAGGCGAGTGCCCAGGGCCGCCGCCTGGTAGCCCTGGATCAGGGCTGACCAGCCGTCCGGGTTGTTGGGGTCGGGGGGCGGGCTGTCGCCGCCCGACAGCATCGTGCCCAAGTGGAGCGCGCCGACCTGGGCCGGGGTCACCCAGTCGCGCCCTCCCATGACCATCTGGCCCAGCTTTTCGTCCAGGGTCATGCGCCCGAGCAGATCGGCGATCCGTTGCTCGACGGGCAAACCCGGATTGCGGTACGGGGGCTCCGTGGCCTGGGCCGTCAGGGAGCCGCAACCCAGGGCCAGCGCGAGCCAGGTGGGCAGCTTGTCGATCCCGATCATGGTCTTTTCCCCCCGCGAAGGCGTTGAATTCCAGCGATCAAGCCCCGCCGGTCCAAGGTGGCGGCCAGCTTCAAGCAGGGGTTGAGGGCATCGGGAATCTTCTTTATGGTCAGGGAAGTAGGCATCGAGACGGCACTTGGATCTAACTGAAGTGGTCGCATTATGGCGTATGCCAAAGCGGTTTCCCAGGTGCCCGATCTCGGTACCGCCGCTTTCAGGACACCCGCTAGCGCGCTGCCCGCGGGAGATAAGTCGGTGACCGCGGCGGCTTTGCCCACAGCCGTGAGGGGCCCCCGGCCAGGGCAGCGAAGCGGATTTTTTGCGCCTGCTGGTACCCCACGCCCAAGCGTGGCTGACGTATAGTATTTCCCCCCGCGCAACGCACCGGACCGCCATGCTCTCCGATTCCCTGTCCCATCTCCTCGAGACGCTCGACTTCGCCTGGCGGCGAGCGTCGGCGCTGCCCGCGACCCTGACCAACATCCAGTGGCGCGCGGACGCCTGTGACCCGGGCTCCATCCTCTTCTTCCAGCGCTTCGCGGACGGCAAGCGCGACCAGGACCTCTATCGGCGCTACCTGGCGGCCAGCCCCTGCGCGGTCCTGGTGACCAACCAGAGGCTCGACTGCTTCGATGCCATGCCGGGCAAGGGGATCTACGTCACCCGGCCCTGGGACTGGGCCGAAACGGTGCGGCGCTTCTGCGACCTCGTTTACCCGCTGGCGCCGGGCGCCCCCTGCTTCCTGGGCGTCACCGGGACCAACGGCAAGACCACCACCGTCAAGTACCTGGAGTCCATGCTCGCGGCCCAGGGGCAGCGGATCCTGACCATCGGCACCCTGGGCATCTCCCGCAACGGTCAACCCCTCGCGGCGACCGGCTTTACCTCCCCGCCCCTGATCGAGTTGCGCCGCTTGCTGCACGCGGAACGGGGCGAATGCGACCTGGTGGCCATGGAGATCAGCAGCCATGCCCTGGACCAGGGGCGAGTCCAGGGCATCCCCTTGTGCAACGCCGGCTGGACCAACTTCTCCCAGGACCACCTGGACTATCACGGCGACGAGGCGTCCTATTTCGCCGCCAAGGCCCGCATCCTCGACCTGATCCAGCCGGGAGGGCGTCTCTTCTGCTCCAGCACCGAAGTGGCCGACCGCCTGCGCGGGCGTGGCGAACCAGGCGTCCCGATCGAGGTCCTGGCCCCGGCCGCCCTGAGTCCGGAGGCCATCGCCGCCAAGCCCTTCCTGGCCCTGGCGCACAACCGGGCCAACTATGCCCTGGCCGCGGCCCTGGCGGACGGCATCCTGGGCCCGGGCGCGCGCCCCTACTGGCGGGATTTGCGCCCGGTGGATGGGCGCTTCGAGTGCCAGTCCATCGGCAACCGGACCCTGGTCATCGACTTCGCCCATACGCCGGATGCCCTGGAGACCATCCTGACCGCCATCCGCGCCGCCTTTCCCGACGCCAGGGTCGCGACCCTCTTTGGCTGCGGTGGGGATCGCGATCACGGCAAGCGCCCCCTCATGGGTGCCGCGGTGGCGCGCCACTCCGATCACCTCATCGTGACCTCGGACAATCCCCGCACCGAGGACCCCGAGCGCATCATCGCGGACATCCTGACCGGCATCCCGGGCCCGGCCCCGGAGGTGGTGGTGGAGCGTCCGGCGGCTATCGCCCGCCTCTGCGACCTGCTGGCCAGCCGACCGGCGGACGAGCCCTGGGTGGCCCTGATCGCCGGCAAGGGCCACGAGCGCTACATCGACCGGGACGGCCACAAGACCTATTACAGCGATCAGGACGAGGTGGAGCGCAACCGGCGGCGCCTCGGCTGGTAGCTCGAGTTTCAGCCCCGCGCTGGCCCCGCGTCGCGCCACCACGCCCCGGTCTGGCCGAGGCCCGACCCCTAGCACCCCAGGACCCGCCATGCCCCTGCGCCATCTCTACTCCATTCCCGGCGGGCTCCTGCTGGGCATCGCCCTGGCCCTCGTCTTCCCGGCCGGGGGCGCCTACGTCGCCTGGCTCGGGCAGATCTTTATCTCCGTCCTCAAGCTCCTCATCCTGCCGCTGATTCTGGTCTCCATCTACGCCTCCCTGGCCAGCGGGGACAATCTCCGGCGCATTGGCGGCCGCACCTTCCTTTACTACCTTGCCACCTCCGCCGTGGCCGCCCTCATCGGGATCCTGCTCGGCCTGGCCTTTGCCCATGACGTCCCCGCTGGCCTGCTGAACCTGGCGCCGGCTACCCCGGCCGCGGCCAGCTTCAGCCTGGATCGGCTGATCGACAACTTCATCCCCAGCAACCTCTTCGCCTCCCTGGCCGCGGGTAACGTCCTGCACATCGTCTTCGTCGCCGTGCTGGCCGCCGCCGCCTCCCGACGTATCTCCAAACATCACAGAGCTACCCTGGTCGGCGGGGCCCAGGCCCTGGACGCCCTGCTGATGCAGACCCTGAACGGGGTCCTGGCCCTGGCGCCCCTCGGCATTTTCGGGCTGGTTTATGCCAGCCTCGCCACCATGGACTGGGCCGGTGCCTTCCAGCTCCGCGCCTTCGTCTGGGCCGTGGTCCTGGCCGCCGTCCTGCACGGCGGCCTGGTCATGCCTACCCTGTATCGCTTCCGCACCGGTTGCTCTCCCTGGGCGCTGGTGGCGGCCTGCAGGGAGCCCCTGCTCACTGCCCTGTCCACCGCCTCCAGCAACGCCACCTATCCGGTCTCCAAGCGGGCCCTGGAGGCCTTCGGCGTCAGCGAGCGGGTCACCAGTCTGACCCTGCCCCTGGGGGCCACCCTGAACATGCACGGCTCCGCCCTCTACCAATCCATACTGCTGATTTTTATGTCGCAATTGGCGGGCGCCGATTTGAGTCCCTGGCAGACGGTTTTCATCGTCCTGCTGACCATGGCCTCCTCTGCCGGTACCGCCGGCATTCCCGGGGGCGGCATCGCTATGATGGCCTTCATGCTCGACCTGCTCGGCCTGCCCCCGACTTACCTGGCCCTCTACCTGGTGGTGGATCGCTTTTTCGATTATCCCATCACCGCCATCAACGTCTGGGGCGATCTGGTGGTGGCGGCCATCGTGGACCAGGAACTCAAGGATGGCTGATGCGGCGTCCCCCCAACCGCCGCCACTCGACCCTAAAAGCCGACAACCCCCAGGCTGTTCGGTATAAACTCCTCCGCCACCTCGGGTGCGTTTCGAGAGCCTGCTGATGATGGTTTCTGGCCTTTTTCCCGCTCTGATGGCTGCCAGCCTGCTGGTGGCGGGTCTCCTCTCTCCGGCTACCGCCGTGGCCGCGTCCGCCTGCCGGCAGGGGGATGACGCCTGGGTCTGGACCACCCCCCTCTCCCCCGAGTCCGGGGAGCCCCTGACGATCCTGGCGGTCGCCACCGGCGGCGACCTCGACCAAGTCCAAGTCACGGACCCGGCTGGGCGTCGGACGAGTCCGCGGACCTCCCGGGGCGGCGGACCGCCCTGGCATCTCCAGGGAACCCTCCCCGCACCCCAGCCGGGGGCCTACCGCATTGAGGCGATGCGCGGTGGCCGGGTGCTGGCCTGCGCGGAGGTCAGGGTCGGTGGTGGCGCCGGGGACCGGGGCAGCGGCGACTGGGACCTGGCGGCCCAGGCCCTGTACGCGGCCTGGATCGAGCGCCTCTTCGATGCACCCCCCAACGAGCCCCTGAATTTTCCGTCGCTGGCCCCGGTACTGGCCGACCCGGGGCGCAACTTTCTCCATGGCTATCTGGGTAAGGACGAGGACCGGCGTCTGCCCGCCGAGCCGGATTGCGCGGACCTGTCATACTTCCTGCGCGCCTACTTTGCCTGGAAGCTGGGCCTGCCCATCGCCTACCGCGCTTGCAGCCGCGGCGGCCGCGATAGCCCGCCCCGCTGCGAGGCCCCGCTCATCGACCGGGCCTTTGCCGGCCCGCCGGCACCGGCCGGGACCTTCCGGGACGTCAGCCGGCGGCTCATGGATCGGGTCCACTCCGGCAGCGGCCGCACAGCCCTGGGGGATGAGGCCACGGACTTCTATCCGGTCCCCCTCGATCGCGCGGCCCTCTGGCCCGGCACCCTCTACGCGGACCCCTACGGCCACACCCTCATTCTGGTTAAGTGGATCCCCCAGACCGCCGGACACAGCGGCCTGCTGCTCGCGGTGGACGCCCAGCCGGACAACTCGGTCAGCCGCAAGCGCTTCTGGGAGGGGGCCTTCCTTTTTGCCGAGACGCCCAGCGCGGGCCCCGGCTTCAAGGCCCACCGCCCCCTGGTCGCCCGCGGTACCGGGTTACGCCTGCCGACCAATGGTGACCTGGATGGTCGCGATGGCACCCCACCCTATTCAGCGGAGCAGGCCAGTCTGTCATCGGCTGACTTTTACGCCCGCATGGAGCACCTCATCAACCCCCGGGGGCTGGACCCAGAAGCCGCCTATGACGCCACTCTGGCGGCCCTGATGGAACAGATCGAGACCCGGGTCACCTCGGTGGACAACGGCGAGACCTATATGCGCGCCCACCCCGGGACCCCAATCTCCATGCCCAGCGGCCCGGCCATCTTCGAGACCACGGGGCCCTGGGAGGACTACGCGACCCCCTCCCGGGACATGCGCCTGCTGATCGCCCTCAAGGTCCTCGAAGGGCTGCCCGAGCGCATCCGGCGCTATCCACAGCTCTATGTCCTGCGCGGCGAGAGTCCCGCCACGGCCGCGGCCCGCATCGAACGGCTCCATGCGCGGCGCATCCAGGAGCGCTTCGTGGGTTATACGCGCAGCGATGGGAGTACCTGGCGCCTCAGTCTGGCCGACCTCTATGCCCGCCGCCCCGGGCTCGAGGTGGGGTACAACCCCA
>JADZBU010000268.1 GCA_020851955.1 Chromatiaceae bacterium
GGTGCCACTGGCCGCCGGGGCCAGCAGCCGGCCCTCGACCAGCACCAGCAGATCCAGCCCCAGGGCGGCGTGGATCTCCTGGGCGACGTGGTCGATCTCCTCGCCGAGCTCCAGATAGCCGATCAGGATGTCGCCGTCGTACCAGGGCTTGACCGCGCGCAGGGTCAGGGTACCCAGGGGGCCCAGTTCCAGGCCCTGGGTCTCGCGCCCGCTCTCCTGGGCCAGGCGGGCGGTGGCCCGGTCGATCGCATCCCCGGACATGTCGGGCTGGTGGGCGCGCAGCACCACCCGGCGGGCGGTATCAAGCACATAAAAGTGGGTGACCCGGTGTTGCGCGTGCAGACGCTCGAAGAGGGGGGCGATCTGGGCCTGGAGGGCCCCCAGGTCGTCGGCTAGAAAGGCGGTCTTGAGGGCGGCATCGCGGCTGATGGGGCAGAGGGTGGCGTGGAGCTTGGCCGCGTCGTTGTCGAGCTGCAGGCGGAAGAGGCGCTCCACGGCCCGTACGCTGTTGGCCAGGTCGTGCGCCCGGGCGTGGGCCTCGTAGCGATAGGCGATAGACAGGAGGGCGCCCAGCGCCAGGAGGAGCACCAGGGTGAAGGGGACCAGGATCGGCCCTTTGACGCGGTCGGCGCGGCGCATGGGGTTTCCACCGAGGGTTTGTGAAGGTTGCCGGGGGGGAGGATCGGCGGCGGGCCGGTCGCCAGATCCAGGGACCAGACCAGCATAGCATGGGGCACCGGAGGTATCATGGGAGCGCGCCACCAGACCGGCCTTCATCCCTGAATCCCCGGAGGTTTTCCCCATGACCACCCCCACTGACCGCGAGAAGGACCGCATCCGCGCGGTAACCGGCCTGCTGCACCAGGCCTGCAAACCCATCCGCATCCTGCGCGCCCTCGACTGGGCGCCCGAGGTGAAGGAGGCTTTCCTGGCGGGCGGTGGCCGGGAACTGCCACAAGTGACCTATCCACCTTTCGACCCCACGCCCAGCATCGACTTGGTGCGCGAGGCCCGCCGCCAGATCGTGCCCTTTACGACCATCGACGTCTGGCTGGACCGACATGCCCAGTCCATCGAGCTCGGGGCGCGGATGCTGGCGGCGGTGGGCACCCCCAGCTTTTTCGAGTTCGGCCGCCAACTCTACGGCGAGCCCACGGCGCCCTTGCGTTATGCGGCGATATCGCCCCTGGAGTTGGCGCAAAGCGTCCTGGACACCATCGACCAACTGGCTCACATCGACATCTCCACGGCCCCGCCGGCCTATCACAGTGCCGAGGAGGTGGCGGTGAATCTCGAGCGCGCGGTGCGCGCCCATTTCGGCGACCAGGCGCCCGCCATCGAACTGGTGGACCGCCTCTCCGCCAATGCCCTGGCGACCTCCAAGGCGATCCGCGTCCGCCGGGGCGCCCGCTTTACGGACCGCGATTTCACCCAACTGCTGCATCACGAGGCCTTCATCCACGTCGCCACCTCCCTCAACGGCAAGGCCCAGACCGACCTGCCCCTCCTGGCGGCCGGCCATCCGGGCACCACCCGCACTCAGGAAGGGCTGGCTGTCTTCGCGGAGGTAATCAGCGGCTCCATCGAACTGGACCGGCTGCGGCGCCTGGCGGATCGGGTGGTGGCGATCCAGATGGCCATCGAGGGCGCGGATTTTCTGGAGGTCAATCGCTTTTTCCTGGAGCGCACCGGCGATCCCGATCAGGCCTTCGAAAATACCCGGCGGGTGTTTCGCGGCGGGGTCATAACGGGGGGCGCGCCCTTCTGCAAGGATCTGGTCTATCTCCTGGGTCTGCTCCAGGTGAACAATGCCATCCGCGCCTGTTTCGCCGCCGGGCGCGCCGACTGCCTCAGTATCCTCTTCTGCGGCAAACTGGATATCTTCGACATCCCGGCCCTGTGCGAGCTCTACGCCATGGGCCTCTGTCGGGCCCCGCGTTTTCTGCCGCCCTGGATCAGCGACCCCCGCCATCTGCTGGCCATGCTGACCTTTAACGTCTTTATCAACCGCATGCATCTCGACACCATCATCGATGTGGCCCGCAAGCTGCTGGACAGCGCGCCCCTGGTGAGGATGCCAGGGCCCGAGGTGGATTCCTGATCACCCACAAGACGAGGGGCAAACCGGTGACGAAGATGCCCACCCTCGACGAGAAGTTGCCGGTTAGATACCAGGTTCCGCGAGCGGTCCTCACAGGAAGAAGGAATAGCCCAGCCCCAGCAGGGCGCAGGCCCCGATCACCCGCAAGATGTCCACCTGATATTTCCACAGCGCGACGAAGGCGGCCAGGGCGACGACGACCAGGAGAGGCTCGAAGGGGCCGGCGAAGGGGGCGGCCGGGGTGCCTTGGGGCCAGAAGGTAAGCCAGGCGAAGAAGGTGGCCAGATTCAGGATGACTCCGACCACGGCCGCCGTGATGGCGGTCAGGGGGGCCGTAAACCTGAGTTCTCCCCGGGTCGCCTCGACCAGGGGGCCGCCGGCGATGATGAACCAGAAGCTGGGCAGGAAGGTGAAGAAGGTCGCCACCGCCGCTCCGACCAGACCGGCGGCGCTGGGGGTGCCCAGGACGGACTTGGCGACCCCGCCCATATAGCCCACCCAGGTGACGATCATGATGAGGGGCCCCGGCGTGGTTTCCCCCAGCGCCAGGCCGTCCATCATCTGGGGTCCCGTCAGCCAGCCGAAGTGTTCCACCGCCCCCTGATAGACATAGGGCAAGACGGCGTAGGCGCCCCCAATGGTGAGGAAGGCGGCCTTGAGGAAGAAGGCGCCCATGTCGAAGAGATCGCCGCTGCCCCTCAAGGCCAGCAGCGCGACGGCGCCGATGACGACAAAGACCAGGGTGGTCACCACCAGCTTACGCCAGGTGAACCGGGCGTGCGCCGGGGGCGGGGTGTCATCGTCGATCAGGGCCGGGCCGTACTGCTTGGCGGAGGCACCGTGACCACCCCCGCTCTGGAACTGGGCCGGCATCAGCTTGCCGCCGAGGGCCCCGAGGAGGCCCGCGGCGAGCACGATCCAGGGAAAGCCAATGTCGAAAAAGAAGATGCCGATGAAGGCCAGAGCGGCGATGCCGCCCAGCAGGCGATTCTTGATCGTCCGCGCCCCGATGCGCCAGGCGGCGAAGAGGACCACCGCGACCACGGCGGGTTTGATGAGATGGAAGATGCCCTGCACCGCCGGCACCTCGCCGAAATTCAGATAGACGCCCGCCAGTAGCGACAGCAGCAGGAAGGCGGGCAGGAAAAACAGGACCCCGGCCATGATCGCGCCCTTGATGCCGTGCATGAGCCAACTGATGTAGATGGCGAGTTGGATGGCCTCCGGCCCCGGCAGCAGCATGCAGTAGTTGAGGGCGTGGAGATAGCGGTGCTCGGAGATCCAGCGGCGGCGCTCCACCAGCTCCTGGTGCATCATGGCGATCTGCCCGGCGGGGCCGCCGAAGCTGATGAAACCGAGCTTGAGCCAATATTTGAAGGCCTCGCCCAGGGTCGGGGTTGGCGGTGGGGTACGGGGGATGGCGTCATCCGTCATGGGCCTGTTCCTCTTGGTAGTGGGTGACAAGATGGTCGAAGAGGCGGCACGCCTCGCCGAGGAGTTGGTCGTCATTGGCCGCGGTGGCCCGGGCGCCGGCGAGGACGGCCTCGATACCGGCGGCTTCCGCCACGGGCACCCCACCCACATCCAGAAAATGCACGATGGCGGCGATGCGGACCAGGGCGGGAACGTCGGCGAGGCCAAAGCTTGCGGCCAGAACCTCGAAGGTGACGCGACCCTCGACGTGGGTGAAGGCCGCACCGTCATAGTCGAAGCCCACGGCCTCCGGGGGGCAAAGTCTGGGGTCCGCGAGCCAGACAAAGCGCGCCCGCGGGTCGATGTGGCGCTGAATGAGCCAGGCCGAGGCCAGGCGATCCACCCAGGGGTGGTGACGGGTTGCCCAGGTTCGCCCCTGAAAGTCGGCGCCGGCGAGCCGGCGAATCCCGCCCGCCGCGTCCAGCGGTTCGCCGGAGGCCCGCGCTTGCAGTAGCGCCAGGGCTTCCTCGGCCTGCCGTTGGGCCTCTCCCGGAAAGAAGTCGATGGCGGCCAGGGCCGAGAACTCCCGCCGCAGGGCGCGTACGGCCTTGGGCACGGCGGGATTCGCCGCCTGAATCGCCTTGAGGAGTCCGGCGTAGTCTCCCTGGCGATCAAAGAGGGCCATGAGGGTTTGCCCTTGGGCTTCATCACGGCCATCGAGGCAGTAGATAGCGGCGGTGCCCTCCACGCTTTTCACGTCTTCGGCAATGGACCCCAGCGCCTGCGCGTGGGCGGACGAGTCGGGCAACAGATAGACGCCGTCGCGCAAGGTGGCGCTCCCCAGGGCGCGCAAGGCCCGCCAGACGCGCATACGGCCGGCGGATTGCTGGGTCGGGAGCGTGACAAAAAGGGCCAGGAAGCGCATGGGCAGGCGACACTACTAGAAATTAGCGTTAAATCTATCACGATAATGTGTAGATGTAACTAATATCTTGACCAGACCAGGGTCGCTCTTGAGCCGATTCGTGGCGAAATCAGCCATGACTAATGGCTATGACGATGATGAGTATCCGGAAAATGGGGATGATGATGCGTCACCACGTTATGTTGGTGAAGGTGGCCGTGCGGTTCCTTGCCATCCCATTCCGGGCCGTGCTCGTGCTGGTGATGCTCGTCGTGTCGATGGGGATGGCGATGATCCAGGGGTTCGTGGGCATGCTCGTGTTCGTGCCGCTCCATCAGGTGCAGCCAAACACCTAACGCCATCAGTCCGCCCGCCAGCCAGAAGGCGGGTGTCGTTGGTTCGTCCAGCAGGACCAGTGCCACGACCGCACCCATGAAAGGCGCTATCGAAAAGTAGGCCCCGGTCCGCGCTGTCCCTAGCCCACGCAGCGCCAAGACGAACAGCACCAGGCTGATGCCATAGCCCAACAAGCCCACCGACATCGTCGCCAGCAGAATCCCGGCATCGGGCAGCTGCGCGCCCAACGTCAGCGCGAGGGCAGAGTTGACCACGCCCGCGATCAAACCCTTGGTCCCGGCGATGAACAAGGCATCGGTCCCTGAAACATGGCGGGTCAAGTTGTTGTCGATGGCCCAGCAGAGGCAGGCGACAGCGATCGCCAAGGGGCCTGGCCAATGGGATGCGTTGGCCTCGCCCGACGGCCAGGACAGCACAACACCGCCGGCAACGATGGCCACCATGCCCAGTACGATGCGGCGGTCGGCGTTTTCCCTGAAGGCGACCCAGGCGAGCAGGGCCGTCAGAACCCCCTCCAGATTCAGCAGGAGGGATGCCGTCGCGCCACTGGTGTAGGTCAGGCCATACATCAGCGCGACCGGACCGAGCACCCCCCCGAACAGGATGGCACCCAGCAACCAGGGCCACTCCCGGGGGACGAGGCCAGAGGCCCGCCAGGCGCGATCGCGGAGCAGGCGCGCGATGGCCAGCCCGACCCCGCTGCCCAGATACAGCAGCCCCCCCAAGAGCACCGGAGACAGTTCCCCCACCAGTAACTTGGCAAAAGGAGTGCTGGCACCGAACCAGGCGGCGGCCAGTAAGGCCAGCCAAACAGCAGGAACGAAGGTCATGTCGGTAATACCGTCGGCGAGGGGATCAGGAGTTTATCCCACCGTTGACGAAGACATCCTTGCTTCGCAACCATCGAGCAGCCTTGAAGGGTCCAGCCCCTATAGGATCAACACTGCCATCGGCGACAGGATTGCCCTGATCGACTGGCCGGCCGCCTAAGCTAAGGACACCCTGGCAATGGACGGAAGGATCAATTCAGTGGGACCGCTCCGCCAAGTGGACGAGGGTGTCGACCAGGAAGCCCATGAGATATCCGCGGCGCGGACCTTAGAGCAGCGCCCCCGCCAGCAATTGCAGTATCTCCCCGACCGGCA
>JADZBU010000269.1 GCA_020851955.1 Chromatiaceae bacterium
AGCGGGCGATCTCCTCCAGGCGGCGGGCGATGTCCAGGAGCGGATCATTGCCACACAACTGGGGCACCAGTTCCTCCGCCACCTTCTGCAGCATCTGGGCGCGGGGGTCGAAGTTCTTGTACACCCGATGGCCGAAGCCCATGAGCCGCACCTTGCTGTTCTTGTCCTTGGCCAGCTTGACGTATTCCTCCGGGGTCATGTTGCCCTTATGGATCTGCTCCAGCATCTCCAGCACCTCGACATTGGCCCCGCCATGGAGAGGCCCCCACAGGGCGCACACCCCGGCGGCGCAGGAGGCGAAGAGGTTGGCGCCGCTGGAGCCGACCACCCGCACCGTGGAGGTCGAACAGTTCTGCTCGTGGTCGGCGTGCAGGGTCAGGATGAGGTTCATGGCCTTGGTCACCATATCCGGGCAGATATACTGGTGATAAGGCTGCGAAAACATCATGTGCAGGAAGTTGGGCACATAGCGCAGGGCCGGGTCCGGGTAGATGTAGGGGACGCCGCGGGAGTGACGATAGGCGTAGGCGGCGATGGTGCGGATCTTGCTGATCAGGCGGGCGGTGGCGATCCGGAATTGGTGCTCGTCCTCCAGTTCGTGCAGTTCCGGGTGGTAACAGGCCAGGGAGTTGATCATGGCCGAGAGGATGGCCATGGGCGGGGCATTGTGCGGGAAGCCCTCGAACTGATTCTTCATGCCCTCGTCGAGGTAGGCGAAGCGCGTCAGATCGGCGGAGAATTTGTCATATTCGGTCTGATCGGGCAGGTGGCCAAAGATCAGCAGCAGGGCCACCTCGATGAAGGTGGGGCTGGCGGCGAACTCCTCGATGGGGATGCCCCGGTAGCGCAGGATGCCCTGATCGCCGTCGATGAAGGTGATGGCGCTCTCGCAACTGCCGGTGTTGCCGTAGCCGGGGTCCAGGGTGATGTGGCCGGTCTGGGCCCGGAGTTGGCCAAGGTCGATGGCGCGCTCGCCCTCGCTGCCCTCCACGACGGGCAGGCTGTAGCTCTTGCCGCCCAGGGTCAGGGTGGCGGGTTCCAGGATGGCGGGCTTGGTCGTTATCATTATGGGGGACTCCTTTGGCATGGGATGGTGGCGGAGTTGGGGCCAAAAAGGCGCCCAATGGGTGCGAACGGCGGGCCGGAGGACCGCAACGCGGCTCGGTACGGCCTACCCGGTCGGCACCCGCGCCTAGCATACCAACCTCCCGCCCAACACGGGGCATCCGTCATCGCCAGGGGTCCGATTTTTACCGCGCGGTTGGGGTCGGGGCCAGGGGCTGGGCGGATACGGGCGTCCCTGGCCCGGTCATCGCCCCGCGGGCGGGGTGGGGAGCACCCGGGGTTGGCCGCCGAGGACGATTCCGGGGGTGGCTTGGCCGGCCCGGGACAAAATCTCCCGGGGCCCCGGCTTGACTTGAGGTTGCGGCGTGCTAAATTAGCCCCGGGCTTTTCGGGCCGTCCGGGTTCGGGTTAACTTGGATCGCGGGCCGCCATCTGCTCTAAAGTAAACGCCCGCCGCGGGCTCCCCCGCGACCCATGCCGCGCCGCCCAGGGCGGCGGTGGGTCGCGTTACTCGTGAAACGAGGAAGATTGCACTCGTGACCAGTCACAGCGCCGCCGCCAGCCCGGGACGGGAGTCGGGAGATCTGATCGATCGCTCCGTCCTGGCTCGCCTTTTGGACGATGTCGGCCTGGAAAATGCCGATATGCTGCTCGATGCCTTTCTCGAGGAACTGGAGGGACAGGCCCAGGCCCTGGAGGCGGCGGCGGGGGAGGGCCACCTGGAGGCCATGGCCCGGGCCGCTCATCAGATCAAGGGCAGCGCGGCCACCCTCGGCGCCGTCCGGCTCGGGCGCCTGGCCGCGACCATCGAGGACGCGGCGCGCGCCAACGACGCCACCGCCGCCGGGGCGGCCATGGCCGACTTTCCCGGCCTGGCCCAGGCCTCCCGGCAGGCCTTGGGGCATATCCGCCACGAGGCCATGGGCGCCGCGCCCTAGCGCGCCCGCCCGGACCGGCCTGTTCCAGAACCAGACCCCGCTACCCGCCCCCGCCGCTGCCCCGGGTCAGGCCCCGGCCAGCCGCGCCCACCGGACCTTGCCTGAATGAAACGGCATCATGCAGAAGCTTAATACATCCCTGTCCTGGCTTTGTCGGGGGGCGGGTACCCCAAACCTGTCCCGCTGCATCCCCGCCATCCTCCTGGTGGGGGTGGGCATCCTGGGGCTGGTGACCCTGGGGGCGGTGAACCTGGCGGCCTCGCACCTCGCCGATCAGGGGCTCCAGGTGGGACCCGACCCGGACCGGTGGCAAGCCTTCATCACCACGACCCTGCCGATGACCCAGCGCTACGTCATCGGGCTCCTGAGCTTCGCCTTCCTGGTCACCCTCGGTCTGCTGGTGCTCATCCTGCGCCTCTATCGCCGCGAGATCGCCTTCCTCGCCGAGAGCCGCGAGCGCAATCGGGCCATCGTGGACAACATGGCCGATGGCGCCACCCACATCGATGCCCTGGGCTGCCTGGTGGCCATGAACACGGCCGCGCAACGCATCTTTGGCTATACGCCGGCGGAGATCCGCGGCCGCTACCTCTCGATTCTCTTCGCCAAGCCCCACCGCCCGGAGGCCGATCGCCGCCTGGCCCACGCCTGGCGGGTGGCGGAGGGCGAAACCCGGCTCGAAATCGCCGATCTCGAGGGCGAACGCCAGGACGGGTCGCGCTTTCCCCTCTATTTCGCCATGAGCCGGGTCGATGTGGGCGGCAGTCATGTCTTTACCGCCGTGGTGCGGGATCTCACCGAGACGCAACGCCAGATGCAGGCCCTGCAGCGGGCGCGCGACGAGGCCCTGGCGGCGGATCGGGCCAAGAGCGAGTTTCTGGCCATGATGAGCCACGAGATCCGCACCCCCATGAACGGCGTCCTGGGCATGCTGGAGCTGCTGCGGGACAGTGCCCTGACCAGCCACCAGCTCGATCTCATCGAGACCGCCGAGAAGTCCGGCGAGCTGCTGCTGAATGTCATCAATGACATCCTGGATTTCTCCAAGATCGAGGCCGGCAAGATCGAGCTCCAGGATATCGAGATTGACGTGCGCGCCATGGTGGAGGAGGTGACCGGCATGGTGGCCTCCGGCGCCCGCGAGAAGCAGGTCGAGGTCCTGAGCTTCGTGGACCCCGCGGTCCCGCGGCTGGTGTGCGGCGATCCCTACCGTATCCGTCAGATCCTCATGAACCTCATGGCCAATGCCGTCAAGTTCACCGCCCAGGGCGAGGTCGTGGCGCGGGTGACGCTGGATGGGCCCAGCGAGGCGGGTTGGATCCTGCGCTTTCGCGTCTCCGACACCGGCATCGGCATCGAACCGGCCACCCTGGCCACCCTCTTTCGCCCCTTTACCCAGGCCGATGCTTCCACCACCCGCCGGTTTGGCGGCACGGGTCTGGGCCTGGTGATCGCCAAACGCCTGGCGGTGCTGATGGGCGGGGAGATTGGGGTCGAGAGCACGCCGGGAGAGGGCTCCACCTTCTGGTTCACCCTCAAGCTGCGGGCGGTGGCCGAGGCTAGCGAGCGCGAGGTCAAGGATCTGAAGGGTATCCGCGCCCTGGTCGTGGACGACAACGCCACCAATCGCCGCATCCTGGAGCACCAGCTCGGGCGCTGGGGAGCGCTCGCGGAGAGCGTCGCGGGCGGGCAACGGGCCTTGGAGGTTCTGCAGCAGGCGCATGAGACGGGGCGGCCCTTCGATCTGGCGATCCTGGACATGCAGATGCCCGAGATGGATGGCATCGAGCTGGCGCAACGGATCAAGGGCGATCCCGGGCTGGGCGCCATCCGGCTCATCATGCTGAGTTCCCTGGGTTATCCGGGCGCCGAGGCGCGCCGTTCGGGGATCGAGGTGACCCTCCTCAAGCCGGTGCGCGAGCGCTGGCTGCATGACGCCGCCATCCAGGTGCTGGGGATGGTGAAGCCGGAGGCCAAGGCCCCCGCCGCCCCGGCGAAGGGCGCGATCCGCCGCTTTGACGCCCAGGTCCTGGTCGCCGAGGACAGCGCGGTGAACCAGAAGGTGGTGACCCTGATGCTGCGCCGCTTCGGGATCGAGCCGACTCTGGCGCCGGATGGCCAGGCGGCGCTCGCGGCGCTGGCCGAGGGGTCTTACGACCTCGTCCTGATGGATGTCCAGATGCCGGTGCTCAGCGGTCACGAGGCCACGCGGCTGCTGCGTGCCCAGGAACTGGAGCGGGGCCAGGGGGAGCATATTCCGGTGGTTGCCATGACGGCGGGGGTCGCCGCCCACGACCGTTCGGCCTGTCTGGCCTCGGGCATGGATGACTTTGTCTCGAAACCCGTCCAACTGGCCAGCCTGGAGGAGGCCCTGGTGCGCTGGCTGCCGGCCCGGGCTCTTGAAGCGGTCGCGGAGAGTCCCGAGGCTTGAGGGTTGGCGAGGCCGCCAACCCTCAAGAGTCCTTTAGGGACAGGCTTTCTTGTCGCCGGGAACCTTGCCGGTCAACTGCAGGAAGGTGTCGAAGGGTCCCATGACGCCCATGGCCTCGCCCTTGGGTCCCTTGAACTGGAGTTTGCCGGTCATCATGGCGCCCATGGCCCCGCAGCCGAAGCTGCCTTCGCCCATGCAGGCCCAGTCCTCGTCCGTGGCGTTCATGACGTAATCCACGTCGGGCTTGAGGGCGGTGGATTTCACCTTGCCGCCATAGGTGCAGAGGGCCTTGCCGTCCTTGTCGCTGATCTGCAATTCCACCCGGCTGGCCTCGCCGCACTTGGTGCGGTAGAGCTGGATGACCTTGTAGCCGCGACCGGCGTTGTTGGCGGCCCAGGCGGAGCCCGCCAG
>JADZBU010000270.1 GCA_020851955.1 Chromatiaceae bacterium
TAGGCCTCGCGGCCTGGCGGGCGGCGCAGCAGCAGGGAGACCTGACGATAGGCCCAGGCCTGCTTGGTGAGATCGTCAAAAACAATGAGGGCGTCCTCGCCACGGTCGCGGAAGTACTCGCCCATGGTGCAACCGGCGTAGGGGGCGATGAACTGCATGGCGGCGGAGTCGGCGGCGCCGGCATGCACCACGATGGTGTGATCCATGGCACCGAATTCCTCCAGCTTGCGGACGACGCCCGCTACCGAGGAGTTCTTTTGGCCGACGGCCACATAGATGCACTTAACCCCCGTGCCCTTCTGATTGATGATGGCATCGATCGCCACTGCGGTCTTGCCGGTCTGGCGGTCGCCAATGATGAGTTCGCGCTGGCCGCGACCGATGGGCACCATGGCGTCGATGGCCTTGATGCCGGTTTGAACCGGCTGGTCAACGGATTTGCGGGCAATGACGCCGGGCGCGACCTTCTCTAGCGGGGAAGTCATGCTGGCGCCGATGGGACCCTTGCCGTCCAGGGGGTTGCCCAGGGAATCGACTACGCGGCCCAGCAGCTCGGGACCAATGGGGACCTCCAGGACGCGGCCGGTACAGCGTACCCAGTCGCCCTCGGTCAGACCCGTATAGTCGCCGAGGACCACGGCACCCACGGAGTCGCGCTCCAGGTTCAGGGCCAGGCCATAGACGTTGCCGGGAAACTCCAGCATCTCGTAATACTGGGCGTCGGAGAGACCGTGGATGCGCACGACGCCATCGGACAGGCTGACGATCGTGCCTTCCGTGTGGGCCTCGGTCCTAAGGTCGAATTGCTCGATCTTCTGCTTGATCAGATCGCTGATTTCGGATGGATTCAGTTGCATGTCGGTTTTCCGTTAAATTTGCAATTCGCTGGCCAGCCTTTGGAGTTTGCCGCGCACGGAACCGTCGATGACTAGGTCATCGGCACGGATCTCGATTCCGCCGATGAGGGAGGTGTCCTTCTCGACGGTCAGCTCAACTTCCGCGTTCAATTTGGCCTTGAGCGCCTTGGCCAACAACTTCTGAAGCTGGGCGTCAAGCGCATAGGCGGTGCGGATGTGGACCTGGCGGATGCCCTTGTTGCGCGTCTCCAGCTCCTCGAACACCTTGGCGATCTCGGGAAGTACCGAAAGGCGTTTGTTCTCGGCCAGGAGCTTCACCAGATTCCGCGCTTCCGTTGGCAGGGTCTCGCCGCCCAGATCAAGCAGCATGTCACGCGCCAAGTCTCGGGGTATTTCCGGATTGTTGATTTGCGCCGCCATGGCCGGGTCGGCCGCCAAGGCTCCGAGCAGGTTCAGGGCGTCCGACCAGGCCGGGATCGCTCCAGACTCCTGGGCGCGGGCGAAGGCGGCCTCCGCGTAGGGTCGCGCTATGGTTGTGATGTCTCCGGCCATGGTCGCGTCCTAGATTTGTCTTGCGAAGGATTCCACCAGGGCTTTGTGGGCGCTGGCGTCGATTTCCTTATCCAGTATCTTGGCGGCGGCGCTCATCGCCAGCTCGGCGACCTTGCCCCGCAAGGCCTCCCGCGCCCGGTTGGTCTCCTGCTCAATCTCCGCCTTGGCGGCGGTGATCAGGCGTTCACCTTCGACGCGGGCACCGCCCTTCGCCTCTTCAACGATCTCGGCGGCGCGTTTCTGGGCCTGGGCGACGATGTCGGCGGCTTGCTTCTTGGCCTCGACCATGAGTTCCTTGGCACGCTGTTGACCGAGATTCTGCTCCTGGTGGCCGCGTTCAGCGGCGGCCAGGCCCTCGGTAATCTTGGTCTTGCGCTCTGCCAAGGCAGCCACGATCGGCGGCCAGACGAACTTCATGCAGAACCAGACAAACACCGCGAAGGAGATCATCTGGAGGAACAGGGTCAAATTGATATTCATGCCTTTGCCTCGTGATGGACGAGAAATGTAGGACCGGCGGGGGGCCGGATCCCCATTTAGACGGCAAACATCAAATAGAGGCCCATGGCGACCGAGATGACCGGCAGGGCGTCCGTCAGACCCATGACGATGAAGAACTGGGTACGCAGTACGGGGATCAACTCGGGTTGACGGGCGGAGCCCTCCAGGAAGCGGCCACCGAGGATGCCGATACCGATTGCCGCGCCTATGGCGCCCAAGCTGAGCATGAGACCTGCGGCGATGTAGACCAGGGCTTGCGAGAGTTCCATGATTTTCCCTCTAGAGGTTGGGTGGGTCTGGGTTGTGAAGGTTTAGCGTCAGTGACTTTCTTGGTGGGCCATGTCCAGATAGACGATGGTCAGCACCATGAAGATGTAGGCCTGGAGCAGGATGATGATGATATGGAAGATGGCCCAGGCGAGTTGCAGGGCGCCGCCACTGATGGTCAAGACCAGATTATGGCCGTACATGAGCGCGATCAGGATAAAGATCATCTCGCCGGCGTAGAGGTTGCCGAAGAGTCGCAGGGCCAGTGAGATGGGCTTGGCGAAGAGGGTGATGCCTTCCAGCACCAGGTTGGCCGGAATGCCCCATTTGCCGAAGGGCTGGAGCGCCAATTCGCCAACGAAGCCGCCAATGCCTTTAATTTTGATGCTGTAATAAACGATGAGGACAAAGACCATGATGGACATACCGAAGGTGGCGTTCGGGTCCGTGGTCGGTACTGCCTTGAGAAAATGGATGCCGATGAGGCTGGCCAGCCAGGGGACCAGGTCGACGGGTAACAGGTCCATGAAGTTCATCAGCAAGACCCAGACAAAGATGGTCAGGGCTAGCGGGGCGATGAGGGGATTGACCCCGGTGAAGGAGCCGCGGACGTTTTCCTCGACGAAGTCGATGATCCACTCGGCGAAGTTCTGCATGGGCCCCGGAACGCCCGAGGTGGCGTTGTCCGCCACCTTCTTGAAGAACCAGAGGAAGAGCACGCCAAGCAGAATGGAAAAGAAGGCGGTGTCCAGGTTGATAGCCCAGAACCCCATGGCCTTTGCTTCCGCGGCATTGCTGGCGATGGTCAGGCAACCCTTGTCGGGCAGCACCCCAAAGGTGAGATTCGTCAGATGGTGGTTGATGTAGCCTTGCGCAGTTAGAGCTTCGGAAGCCATCGACTGTCTCTCTTCAAGGTTTCGAACCGGCGCCCCAGTAGGGCGCGATCATCGCCGGCAGAACTTGCGCGACGAAATAGGCACCAAGCATGGCTGGTACGACCAGCCCCTTCACCTTCGCAATGGCAAAAACAAAAATCCCGACCAGCAGGATCAGCTTGCCAATCTCAGCCCCTACGATCCTGCCCAGCAGGGCCCCGGGCCTACCCGCCTGGTAGGGACCAAAGACGGTGGCCGCGAACAGGGCCGTGGCCAGAATGCAGGCCCCCCCGCCAATCAGGATGGACAGGGCGGTTTCCCGGGATAAGGCCAGGCCAGACAGGGCTAGGATCAAGGTCAGCACCGCCTGGAGTACCAGTATCCGCAGGGGGACTTGAATCTGGCGGCTGCCAAGCGGCTTCATGCCGCAACCCCGCGTGGCGGTCGGTTGCCACCCTTGGCCCTTAAAGACTGGGCATTATAAGTGCCGTTTATGCTTGGATCAATGCCCGAACTGGCCCACCCATCAAACTGTTTAGATGGTGAAACGGAAAGGATCCTGTCGCAAGCGTTAATCACAATTTACTTGATATGGGCCAAGATGCCGTCCAACTCATCCAGGCTGTGGTAGGCGATGACCAGGCGACCGCCCCCCCGGTTGCCCGGCTGGATCTGAACCTGGGCCCCGAGCCGGTCGGCAAGGTCGTCTTGCAGTCTGCGTACGTCAGGGTCCACGGCCCCGGGGCGCGCCACGGGGGTCGTTCGGCCCTCTTCCTCCTGCTGTATCTGGCGCACCAGGCGTTCCGTCTCCCGCACCGAGAGGCCGCGGCTCATGACCTGGGTCGCCGCGGCGCTCTGCCGCGGGCCCTTGATGCCGAGCAGGGCGCGCGCGTGCCCCATCTCCAGTTGACCGCGTTCCAGGGCGCGCTTGACGTCGTCGTTGAGTTCTAGCAGGCGGAGCAAGTTGGTGACGCTGGCGCGTGATCGACCGATGGCCTCGGCGATCTGGGCGTGGGTCAGCCCGAACTCGCCCAAGAGGCGTTGCAGGGCCGAGGCCTCCTCCAGGGGGTTGAGGTCGGCGCGCTGGATGTTTTCGATGAGGGCGATGGCCATGGCCGACTGATCATCGGCCTCCCGGATCACCACCGGGATCTCGCCAAGGCCTGCCTGTTGGGAGGCCCGCCAGCGGCGTTCGCCGGCCAGGATCTCGTACCGCCCCCCCGCCAGAGCGCGCACGACGATGGGCTGGATCACGCCTTGAGCGCTAATGGAATCCGCCAGTTCCCGCAGGCCTTCGGGGTCAAAGTCGCGCCGTGGCTGAAACCGGCCCCGTTCGATCAGGTCCAGGGGGAGGCTGGTCAGGGTCCCCCGGGCCTCGCCGCCATCAAGAGCACCCTCGGCGGTGCCGGTCCGGTCGCTGGTGTCCGTATCCCGCTCGTTCAGTCCGCCGAGCAGGGCATCCAGACCGCGGCCAAGCCCCTTCTTCCTAACATTCATGCCGGGTCAGTCCTCGTTTGGGATTGTGCTTGAGCGGTATCGTCGGCATCAGGTCGTGGCCGCCTGACGTTTCTGCTGGCGGCGGAGCACTTCGCTGGCCAAGGCCACATAGGCGATCGAGCCCCGCGAGGCCTTATCGTAGAGGAGGGCGGGCTGGCCGTGACTGGGGGCCTCGGCCAGGCGCACGTTGCGGGGGATGATGGTGCGATAGACCTCTTCGTTGAAGTGGGTAACGAGCTGCGTCGAGACCTGGTTGGCCAGGTTGTTGCGCGGGTCATGCATGGTGCGCAGGATGCCCTCGATGGCCAGACCGGGGTTGCGAGTCGCGCGAATCTGGGCGATGGTGTCGAGGAGGGCCGACAGGCCTTCCAGGGCGTAATACTCGCACTGGATCGGGATCAATACCCCCTGGGCGGCCACCAAGGCGTTGACCGTCAGCATGTTAAGGGACGGGGGGCAATCGATGATGACGAATTCGTAGCTGTCCCCCAGTTCCGCCAGGACCTGCCGCAGGCGCCGTTCCCGTTGCGAGGTTTGCATGAGTCCCACCTCGGCGGCGGTCAGGTCGCCGTTGGCGGGGATGAGGTCGAAGCCCGGCACCGGCTCATCCACCCGGACCACGCAGTCCCTGAATTCCAGGTCCCCCAGCATGAGGTCGCAGGCGGAATGCGTCAGTTCGCGTTTGTTGACGCCGCAGCCCATGGTGGCGTTGCCTTGCGGGTCCAGGTCCAGCAGCAGGACCCGGCGCTTCATGGAGGCCAGGGACGCGGCCAGGTTGACGGCGGTGGTGGTCTTGCCCACACCGCCCTTCTGGTTGGCGATAGCGATGGTTCTGGCCATAGAGGGGTTTTTAGTCCTGGCGGATCTCGATCAGGTGACGTTCGGCGTCGAGGAAGGGCACTTCCAGCCGGTGGATGACGGCGTTGTTGGCCGTCGGGGTGGCCAGCGCCTCGTCGGGCCGGCGACCCTTCATCAGGAGCAGGCGGCCAGGGCTGGCGAGCAGCGGCTTGACCACCCGTCGCAACGTCTCCTGGTCGGCGACGGCGCGGGTGATGATAGTAGCGAATTTTTCCCCTGGCCGATATGACTCCATCCGCGCCTGGATCACCTCGACATTCGCCAGCCCCAGGTCCATCGTGGCCTGACGGACGAAACGGATCTTCTTGCCGTTGCTGTCGAGGAGGACAAATCGGCTCTCGGGTTGCAGGATGGCGAGGGGCAGCCCGGGTAATCCGGCTCCGGTCCCGAGATCGAGGATGAGCGAGCCCAGCAGGTAGGGGCTGACGGCCAGGCTGTCGAGCAGGTGGCGGGAGACCATCGCCAGCGGCTCGCGCACGGCGGTGAGGTTGTAGGCGCGGTTCCAGCGCGCCAGCAGGTCGATGAATTTGATCAGCTTGCCCCGCTGGTCCTGGCTTGGGTCCAGGCCGAGGGCCGCCAGCCCGGCGTCGAGCCGGGCGCGGGGTGTCGCCAGGGATGCCGTCATGACGTCCGCCATCCAGGATGTTCCCCGTATTGAATGGTTTCGCTCACGCCGAGCGCCGCCGGAGATGGATGAGTAGCAGGGAGATGGCCGCCGGGGTCAGGCCAGGGATGCGCGCCGCCTGGCCCAGGGTGGTCGGGCGTACCCTGAGCAGCTTTTCCCGGACCTCTGAGGAGA
>JADZBU010000271.1 GCA_020851955.1 Chromatiaceae bacterium
AGCGCCGGCACGGGCAAGACCTTTACCATCGCCACCCTCTATGTGCGGCTGGTGCTGGGGCATCGGCCAGCGCCGGGGGAGGAGGGCCCGGACCCGGCAGGGGCGGACGCAGCCCTGGTTGCACCGGCCGACCTGGTTGCACCGACCGACAAGGCGGCAGCCGACCCCTATCGCCCGGAGGACCGGGCTCCTACAGGGGGGGACCCTGAAGGAGCCCAGCCCTCCGGGCCTAGGACCCCCGGTTTGACGCCGCCGGAGATCCTGGTGGTCACCTTCACCGAGGCCGCCACCCAGGAACTGCGCGACCGCATCCGCGCCCGCCTGACGGAGGCCGCCGGCTATTTCCGCGCCGAGGCGGCCAGCCTCCCCGCCCGTCCCGCCGGGGAGGACCCGCTCCACGACCTGCGGCTTGACTACCCGCCGGATCAATGGCCGGCCCTTGCCCACCAGTTGCAAATGGCCGCCGACTGGATGGACGAGGCGGCGGTCTCCACCATCCACGCCTGGTGCAACCGCATGCTGCGCGAGCACGCCTTCGACAGCGGCAGCCTCTTCACCCAGACCCTGGAGACCGACCAGAGCGAGCTGCGCGCCGAGGTAGTGCGTGACTATTGGCGGACCTTCATGGTGCCCCTCGACGCCCCGGCGGTCGCTGAGGTCCGGCGCTGGTGGCCAGACCCCGCCGCCCTGGCGCAGGGTCTGGCGGGACTGATCGAGCATGCCGATCGCCTAGATGACCCGCTGGAGCCGGAGCGCTCCCTCAGCGATGCGCGAGAGAAGCGGCTCTTTCGCCTGGCCGAGATCAAGGCGCCTTGGATCGGTGGGGAAACCCCTTGGGTGGAGGAGTTGCAGCAATTGCTCGATGGGGCCGTCGCCGCGCGACGGGTGAACGGACACAAGCTGCAAGCGCGCTACTACAACCCCTGGTTGCAGGCCCTGCGTGCCTGGACCCAGGACCCGCAAGCCGTTTGGCCGGATCTGGATACCAAGAGCACGGCTTGGCAACGCCTGACCCCGCAGGGCCTCCAGGAGGCCTGGCGCCAGGGCGCCCCCCCCGCGCATCCCGCCCTGGAGGCCATGGTCACCCTCCAGGATGACCTCAACCGGCTGCCGGACGCCCACGACGCCATCCTCTGTCACGCCGCCCGCTGGGTCCACCGGCGCTTCGCCACCGAGCAGGCCCGCCGTGCCCAGATGGGGTTCAACGACCTCCTGACCCGGCTCGACGCTGCCCTCCAGGGCCCCCACGGCGACCGCCTAGCCGCGACCATCCGGCGCCAGTTCCCCGTCGCCCTGATCGACGAGTTCCAGGACACGGACCCGGTGCAGTACCGCATCTTTGACGCCATCTACCAGGTGGCGAGCAACGATGCCGCCACCGCCCTGGTCCTCATCGGCGACCCCAAGCAGGCCATCTATGCCTTCCGGGGGGCCGACATCTTCACCTACCTGCGGGCGCGCCAGGCCTGCGCGGGCCGGCTCTACACCCTCAAAAAGAACTATCGCGCCACCCATGCCATGGTGAGGGCCGCCAACCGCTGCTTTCAGGCCGCCGAGGAGCGCCCGACCGGCCAGGGGGCCTTCCTCTTTCGCCAGGAGGCGGCGAATCCGGTGCCCTTCATCCAGGCGGAGGCCCGGGGGCGCGCGGATGCCCTCCAGGCCGATGGCCAGGCCCTGCCCGCCCTCACGGTCTGGTGGCTGCCAACCGCGGAGGGTGGCAAACCGCTCGGCAAGGAGGCCTACCGCGACCAGATCGCCGAGACCTGCGCCAGCGAGATGGTGCGTCTCCTCCAGGGGGGCGCGGCGGAACGGGTGGGGTTCGTTTCGACCGGCACGCCCGGCCCGCTCCGGCCCCTGCGCCCGGCGGATCTGGCGGTGCTGGTCAACAAGCGCACGGAGGCGAACCTCATCCGCGGGGCCCTGGCCCGCCGCGGGGTGCGCAGCGTCTATCTCTCCGACCAGGATTCGGTCTTCCAGAGCCCCCAGGCCGGGGAGCTCCGGCATTGGCTGGCCGCCTGCGCCGAACCCGACGACACCCGCCTGGTGCGCACCGCCTTGGCGACCCGGACCCTCGGCCTGAGCTGGGCCGAGCTGGACCAGCTCAACCAGGACGAGCTGGTCCTGGAGGGCCGCGTACTCCAGTTTCGCGGCTACCGCGACCTCTGGCGCCGCCAGGGGGTGCTGCCCATGTTGCGGGGGCTGATCAACGATTTCCAGGTCCCGGCCCGGTTGCTGGGCCTGGACGCCATGAGCGAAGGCGAGGTCCTGGCCACCCTGGGGCCCTACCCCCTGGCCGCTCCCGCCAGGCTGCCTGGCCCGGAAGAGCCGGGGGAGGCACCGGCGGCGCCCGATCAGGCGCTCACGGGCGAGCGGGTCCTCACCGACCTGCTGCACCTGGCCGAACTGCTGCAACAGGCCAGCGGCCTGCTCGACGGTGAGCATGCCCTCCTGCGCTATCTGGCGGAGGCGTGCCAGGAGGCCGGGCAGAGCTCGGGCGGCGACGCGCGCCAGATCCGCTTGGAGACGGACGCCGACCTGGTGCGGGTGGTGACGGTGCATAAGGCCAAGGGGCTGGAATACCCCCTGGTCTTCCTGCCCTTCGCCGCGGACTTTCGGCCCATCACGGACGAGGACCTGCCGCTGAAATGGCATGACGACCAGGGTGAACCCCAACTGTCCCTCGCCGCCCAGGGCGAGGTTCTGGCGCGGGCCAACCATGAGCGCCTGGGGGAGGACCTGCGCAAGCTCTACGTCGCCCTGACCCGGGCGCGCTATGCCACCTGGGTGGGCCTGGCGCCCCTCACTGGCCTGGAACAAGGGGCCTTTGGCTACCTGCTGGGGGGTGGCGAGCCGCTGGCGCCGACGGATCTGGAGTCGGCGCTGGAGACCTGGCGCGGGGACTGCGCCGACCTGGCCCTGGTCCCGGCGCCCGAGCCGTCACCCCAGGCCTTCCAGCCCCTGGCGGCGACGGCCAGCCTGGGGTCCGCCCGCGCCTCGCGAAAGGTGGTGAGGGAGCCCTGGTGGATCGCCAGCTACTCGGCCATCAGCCGCACCCTGGCGGGCGGCGTGGCGGTCGGGGGTGTCCTAGGCGAGGCCGGATGGGATGCCGATGGCGGTGCCGCCCGGGCCGCCGCCGAGACCCCAACCGAGGAGCGGTTCCTGGAGATGCAGGCCGGGCGGAGGGCGGCGGCCGAGGCCCTGGCCGAGGAGCGACTCCTGGAGATACCGGCCGCACGGACGGCGGCCGCCGAGGCCCTGGCAGAGGAGTGGCTTCTGGAAATACCAGCCGCGCGAACGGCGGCCGCGTTGGGCCTGGCCCCCTTGACCAACCGGCGTGATCCAATCGCGACCCCCATGACCCAGGGGTCCCCGGTGAGCCAGGGAACCGCTGTGATCCCCGCCAACCAGGAACCCGTGGTGATCTCCACCAGCCAAATCACTACCACCATCACGGCTAGCCCGCGAACGACGCCCGCCCCGGGCTCTCCCCATGCCTTCCCCCGGGGACCCGAGGCCGGCACCTTTCTCCACGACCTGCTCGAATGGGTAGCAACCCAGGGCTTCGCCGTGATCGCGGCCAACCCCGGGCGGCTGCGCGACACGGTGGCCCGGCGGTGTCAATCCCGAGGCTGGGAGGCCTGGATCGAACCCCTGACGGCCTGGCTGGGACAGCTCATTCGCCAACCCCTGCGCCTGCCGGCCCTGGGGGACGGCCCAGCCGTCTCGGTCCGCCTCGCCGACCTGACCACCTGCGTCCCCGAGATGGAGTTCTGGCTCGCCGCCCATCGCGTCGATACCGAGGCGATCGACCGGCTGGTCAGCAGCCATACCCTCGGCGGCGCGCCGCGCGCGGCCCTCCAGCCCGCGTGGCTCAATGGCATGCTCAAGGGCTTCATGGACCTGGTCTTCGCCCACCAGGGCCGTTACTACGTCGCCGACTACAAGTCGAACTGGCTCGGTCCCGACGCCGCCGCCTACACCCCCGAGGCCATGAGCGCCGAGATCCTGCACGCCCGCTATGAGCTGCAATACGTCCTCTATCTCCTGGCCCTGCATCGCCTGCTCAAGGTACGCCTGCCGGACTATGACTACGATCGCCACGTCGGCGGCGCCGTCTATCTCTTCCTGCGGGGCCTGGCGGCGCCGAGCCAGGGTCTGCACTACGAGCGCCCGCCCCGGGAGTTGATCGAGGCCATGGACGCCCTCTTCTCCCGCGCCACCCAGGAGGTGACGGCATGAGCCAGCCTGCTCCGAGCACCCCGACCCCGGGCCCCCTGGCCCCGAGTGCCGGTGCCCCCAGTCCCGATAGCCTGGGAATCCAGGGCCAGATGGCCCCTCGCCCCCCGGCATCCGGCGGCACTGAGGCCCTGGTCGCCGATCCGGCGGGCCAGGCGGGGCTACGCCGACTCCTCGCCCGCTGGGGAGAGCGCGACTGGCTGCGCCCCCTGGATGTCGCCTTTGCCGACTTCCTCTGGGAAGAGGCACCGGCCGCGCCGCCCCTCCTGATCCTGGCCGCCGCCCTGGCCAGCCACCAGCTCGGCCGGGGCCATGCCTGCCTGGACCTGGCGGCGACCCTGAGCGATCCGGCCTTCGCCCTGTCCCTGCCCCCCGAGGGCGCGGACCCGCCTGAGGACGAGCCCACGCCGCGTCCCGCCGAGGTCCTGGCGGGCTTGACCCTGAGCGCCTGGCAGGCCGCCCTTAACAACCCCGACCTGGTCGGCACGGGCCCTGGGGCAACGCCGCTGGTCCTGGCCGGCCCGCGCCTCTATCTGCGCCGCTATTGGGCCTACGAACGGGCCGTGAGCGCGGACATCCTGGCGCGACTGGCGCGCTCCGCCGAGCCCCGGGCGGCCCTGCCCCTGGCGGCCCTGCACCAGACCCTGGATATCCTCTTCCCGCCCGCGACCCCCGGGTTAGGGCCCGCAATACCCGGGCCCGATTGGCAGAAGCTCGCCTGCGCCCTGGCCGCCCCCAGCGCCTTCAGCGTCATTACCGGAGGGCCGGGGACCGGCAAGACCACGACCGTGGTCCGGCTCCTGGCCCTGCTGCAGGCCATGGCCCTGGCGGAACCGACCCTCGGCAAGCCGCCCCGACCCCTGCGCATCCGCCTGGCCGCCCCCACCGGCAAGGCCGCCGCGCGCCTGAATGAATCGATCGCCGGGGCCGTCGCCCGCCTGCCCCTGGCGGGACTCACCGACGGCGAGGCGGTGCGCGCCACCATTCCCGTCACCGTCACCACCCTGCACCGCCTGCTGGGCAGCCGTCCCGATACCCGTCACCTGCGCCACCACGCCGGCAACCCCCTGGCCCTGGATGTGCTGGTCATCGACGAGGCATCCATGATCGACCTGGAGATGATGGCCGCCGTCCTCGCCGCCCTGCCGCCGCGCGCCCGCCTCATCCTCCTCGGCGACAAGGACCAGCTCGCCTCGGTGGAGGCCGGGGCCGTGCTCGGCCAACTCTGCCAGCGCGCGGGCGCGGGTCACTACACCCCGGACAGCCGCGACTGGCTGGCGGCCGCGACCGGGGAGAAGCTCGACCCGGCCCTGATCGATCCGGCTGGCTTCCCCCTGGATCAGGCCATCGTCATGTTGCGCCACAGCCACCGTTTCAGCGCGGACAGCGGTATCGGCCAACTCGCCCAGGCGGTGAATGCCGGCGACGGCGCCGCGGTGCGCGGCATCTGGGCCCAGGATCACCCGGATCTGGCCCTGGCCGCCATCCCCAACTTCGAGGCCCCCGCCCTGGGGTCCCTCGTCATCGGCGGGGGGCTGGCCGCGACCGCCGCGCCACTCGCCGACTCTCTCCACACCGTGACCGCCACGTCACCCGCCGACCCTCTCCACACCTCGACCGCCGCGCCACCCGCCGACAAGGACCAGAAGCCGACAGGGGAGCAGCCCCCAGCGCGGCTAGGTTATGGCCATTACCTGACCCTCTTACGCCAGGGCCGACCCGGCCCCGAGGCGGCGCCCGGCGCCTACGATGCCTGGGCGCGGTCCGTCCTCAAGGCCCACGGCCAGTTCCAGGTGCTATGTGCCCTGCGGCGCGGTCCCTGGGGGGTCGAGGGACTCAATCACGTGATCGCCGGCGCCCTCCAAGAGGCCCAACTGATCGACGCCGGCACCGGCTGGTATCTCGGCCGTCCGGTCCTCGTCACTCGCAACGACTACGGGCTCGGCCTGATGAACGGGGATATCGGCGTGACCCTGGTCCACCCCGGGGCCGCCGGCCAAGGGGCTGGCCTGCGCGTGGCCTTCCCCGCGGGCGACGGCCAGGATGGCATCAAGTGGGTCCTGCCCAGCCGCCTCCAGGCCGTCGAGACCGTCTATGCCCTCACGGTGCACAAGTCCCAGGGTTCGGAATTCACCCATGTCGCCCTGGTCCTGCCCGAGCACCCGAGCCCCATCCTGACCCGTGAGTTGCTCTACACCGGTATCACCCGCGCCCGCCACCATTTCACCCTGGTCCGGCCAGGGGGGGAGGCGGTACTGGACCGGGCAGTTCGGCGCCAGGTGCTGCGGGCGAGTGGCCTGATGGGGGATGGAGGACAATAAACCCAAGCCGAACTCGCTACGCCGACGATGTCTGGCGCTTTATGACCGATACCATCCCCTTCACCAACTGCCTCGGTGAGCAGATGGCACACATGCCCAAGACCCTCTTGATGCGGCGAGAAATTAAATTACTGTCCGGCTCTCGGCATCCTCTTTACCTCGCGCGTCGCGGAAAGATGCCTGTGCGTGAAGCCTACCGCATCAACGTCGTGATCCCGCTGGCAGAGGGATGGCCGGCAACGCAATTCGGCATGGCCCTCCTAATTCTACGCACACAGGGGTGAGTAGTTACACTCATTGACAGGAGCCAGATGGGAAACTAGATTCAAAGGTGCCAAGTCTTTCGTAGGTATTTTTAAATGGCTTGGTAAGTCATTCGATGCCAGTATCCCAGCCATCCTAGGAACGACTGACTGAGATAAATCGATTCTTCGCTGCCTAATATTATTGGAAGGGGGAGCAGGTATGAACACAATTAAGAAAGGTGTCTGCATTGCCGCTTCGGCATTTTTGGGGCTATTATTCAACGCATCCGCAGTAGCGGATACATTGCTATTTCCTGTGATTGCAGTAAATACCCCGAACGTGATCACAGTTGTGTCTGTGATCAACGACAGCCCAGGCGCACCAAGATTAAGATATATCTATCGTGCCAAAGACACAACCGTCGCGGGGTCCCCTAACATTGGAGGTACGTGCGATAGCGTGACCTTCACAAGAAATACCGCTGACAAGGATCTCGTCAGCTTTGACGCTTCAGGCACCCTCAATAGTGGTGATGCCTTATTCGGTGATACGGACGTCTATGGTGGCGGCTTTGACCTGGGCGCAACAGATCCAAAGCGCGCATACCTTCTGGTCACCCATGCAAATAACGCAGGTACGCGCGTTAATGTGGGGAACCTTGCCGCCCTCACAGGAGAGGCAATCGTCATGGATATCGCCACGGGCGCTGCCTGGGGTATGCGAGGAATTAACGACCTAAGTCGAGAGGACTACGAGTTTCGCAATTACCCAGCGGGAGGGGGTGTTTACAGTGCTTTGCCCAACTTGACTACATCGAAGCGTTTTACATTCTTCCCGCCCACGGACTGGACGACTCGCTTCTTTGTTACCCCGATCGGGGCAGCGATGGATTCGGCGAACCTTGCGAGCATCGTGAGTCTTTCTCTGGCTCCCGTGTATGACCGGTCCAGTACGGCGTATCCGCTTCCTCTCATTAACCCGACAGTGACCTGCACGGGTGCGGTCGATTTAACCGCCCTTTTAGATGCCGCAACGGCCGCGGCTCTAGAGACGTCAGGTGGATGGGCAACCTTGGCGACAGCCGGCGCCCCTACGATCATCTACAAGCTGGAATATATCCTTGACGATCCGAGCTTGGGAGGGACCAACAACAACGGCTATCTCTTCAGTGGTCTTGGTGCGCGATAGAGAGTTCTGAGTGCCCAGGCACTAATTCATTCCGGAGGGCGAAAGCCCTCCGCTTTTTTTGGGCCAGTAAATGAGCAAATGGCGTTGTCTTCGAACATGTTTGGCGCTCTGCCTTTGGACCGGAATGACATGGGCCAACTCCATGCCGCCCCCGGTGGATGTCTCTTTCGAACCGCAGATTGCCCCACCTTGGCTAGTTCATGTTCGCGCAGGCGGTCTATATGGGCAGACCGTCAACAGCGAACAGCCTATTAGGATACAGGATCCTGGGCAAGCAGGGACGATTCGTAGCTTTGCTGCTGCCATGGGCAAAGACAACTCGATCGTCGCCTGGATTGAGCAGGAAGGTGAGGGAAACCGACTCATGGTGAGGGCATTATTGCCGGAAGGTCCATCTCAAGCCTGGACCCAACTGGCTTCCGGCATCGCCTCTACCAATGTGCGCATCGTGACTGATCCGGACGGCCGGATCTACATCCTTGACGCATCCCTGGGGGAAGAAGGGGATGTTCATATTACGGCCTGGGATGGGCCAGAGAACAAGGTGGAGCGTGTCGCACTCGATACTAGCGGCATGCCATCGATTAGCCCTTTCACCGCAGTCATCATCAAGGAAGGTCTGCACCTCTTTATGGTGTCAACCGTGGACGAACGCGTTGACGTCATTGACCTGGTGTATCAACTGGATACTTTTGAGCGTGAGTCACGGACGCGGGCCGCAGAGGCCGATCGCGTGATCTTTTTGAAATCCATTGTAATCGGTCAAGAACCGGCTCTGATGTACAAGGATCAGCGGGGCGGTGTCCTTGGCTTGAGCTTCGCTATCAAAGGCGTCTCGGGTTGGTCCAGCCTGCCGATTACCGGTGTGCAAGGCCTGGATGTCGCGAGGACGGCTGAAGGGGCCTGGGTCGATGGCGCCTTGCTCGTGGCTCTCAGCGCGGAGGACAAGGGAAGCTACAAGCAACGGATCTTCGCCGCCAAGAGTCGTGACAAAGGCCAGACCTGGGATTTTGGGCGAATCGATACGCCGGAAGGTACCTCGACCCGCGCCTGGCTTCCGGATCTCACGGTTGATGGCGACCTCGTGGGTCTAGTCTGGGAAGATTACCGGGATATCAGACCATCGGTTCGCATGCAACTTTCGAGGGACCGAGGAGCGACTTGGCTGGCCCGCGATATCGAGGTATCGGATCGTCGACATCCCGCGCTTCGGCCGCGGGTGATGGCTCATGCCGGCAACCTCTATATCGCATGGTATCAGTATCGAAACGATGCAAGAAAAGAGGCCGATGCGATGCTGATTCGTATGGATTGGGATGAGGCCTTTGCTAGGGCGATGGGGGCTGAGAAGCCGGACAATCCCGAAGAAAAGGAGCGATTACTCAAGGAGGCTGTGGCTGATTATTGGAATGCGATGCTGAAAGGGAATCTTGAGCGGGCGTATCAGCTCCATGACCCTTTTTTTAGGGCCCGCATCCCATTCGATGCCTTTGCTACCCAACGGGGGAAGTTCATCTACCATTCTCATCAGATTCAAAGCCTCCTAATCGACGGTAATGTGGCACGGGTGCAGTCCACAACGAGCTTCGAGATTCCCAAGCTCTTGGTCATGGGTCGTGAGCAAGCAGTTCCGCGCCGCGATTTTGCGATCGATGATACTTGGCTTTATGTTGACCGCGGCTGGTACCGTCAGTATGTCGACGCGGTTAGCGGCGGCAGTGCGATCCCGTATTAGTACCTGAAGTTTCCGGCTTGTGGAGGGGGCAGCGGCGAGGCGAAAAGAGTTCCACCATCCGCGCACCCAGCGCTGCAACTCCTGGGTCAATTCCTGGTTGGCCAAGCTCTGACTTGCATCCCAGAGTCGGCGAATCACCCCCGCGTTACCGGGCTGCCTCGCGACTAAGGCCTCTGGTGACTGCTCGGGCCATCTCAAGTCCGAGATCTCCCTGGGTCAGGTGCCAATACTGTCGGCCCAACCCACCAAGTTCTGCCTGATACGTCTTTTGATGACAGTTGGATTTCGCCCTCCCCAGCAGCCTAAGGGCTGCGGCCAGGGTACGCGCCAGGCCAGTCTTGCCGGTGCCTGGCGGGGTATGTTGGACCGATTTTCTCAGGGGGTTGCAGCGCCGAGAGGGTTAGGAGGTACTCTGGGCCTGGGACACTGTGCTTTTGCTCGCTTTGCAAGGGGTCGGATCGACGCTGATAATCCGCTGACAAGATGGCCTTGGACAAACCGATGACTCACCAGACCGGCAGCAGGGCTATCCTGGACCCCTTTCCCAACCGATTCATCCACCCTCGGAGCAAGAGCATAGCCATGGAACTCTCCACCCTGACCGCCGTGTCCCCCATCGATGGCCGCTATGGCTCCAAGACCGAGGACCTGAGGCCCATCTTCAGCGAACTCGGCCTCATCCGGCACCGGGTGCTGGTGGAGATCCGCTGGCTCCAGGCCCTCGCCGCCCATCCCAGCATCCCCGAGGTGCCGCCCCTCTCCCCTCATGCCCGCCACCTGCTGGAGGGCATCGTCGAGAACTTCTCCGAGGAGGACGGGCACCGGGTCAAGAACATCGAGCGCACCACCAACCACGACGTCAAGGCGGTGGAATACTTCATCAAGGAACATATCGCCGGTAACGCGGAATTGGAGGCGGTCAGCGAGTTCATTCACTTCGCCTGCACCTCGGAGGACATCAACAACCTGGCCCATGCCCTCATGCTGCGGGAAGGGCGGGGCCAGGTGCTGCTCCCCCGGATGGACGAGATCATCGCCGCCATCCGCGCCCTGGCGCACCGGCTGGCGGACCAGCCCATGCTGGCGCGCACCCACGGCCAGCCCGCCTCCCCCACTACCCTGGGCAAGGAGCTGGCCAATGTGGCGGCCCGCCTCGCCCGCCAGCGCGACCAGGTCGCGGATGTCCCCCTGCTCGGCAAGATCAACGGCGCCGTGGGCAACTACAATGCCCACCTCGCCGCCTATCCCGACCTGGATTGGCCCGGCCTGGCCCAAGTCTTCGTCGAGGATTTTGGCCTGACCTGGAACCCCTATACCACCCAGATCGAGCCCCACGACTACATGGCGGAGCTGTTCGACGCCCTGGCCCGCTTCAATACCATCCTGATCGATTGCTGCCGCGATCTCTGGGGCTACATCTCCCTGGGCTATTTCCGCCAGCGGACCATCGCCGGGGAGGTCGGCTCCTCGACCATGCCCCACAAGGTCAATCCCATCGACTTCGAGAACGCCGAGGGCAACCTGGGCCTGGCCAACGCCATCCTGGAGCATCTGGCCCGCAAGCTGCCCATCTCCCGCTGGCAGCGGGACCTGACGGATTCCACGGTGCTGCGCAACCTGGGCGTCGGCCTGGCCCACCTCAGCATCGCCCTCCAGTCCGCCCAGCGCGGCATCGCCAAGCTGGAGCCCGACCCCATCCGCCTGGCCGCCGATCTCGACGCCAACTGGGAGGTCCTGGCGGAGCCCATCCAGACGGTGATGCGCCGGTACGGCATCGACAAGCCCTACGAGAGGCTCAAGGAACTCACCCGCGGACACCGCATCGGCCGCGAGGAGCTGGCCCAATTCATTGATGCCCTGGAGATTCCGGAGGAAGCCAAGGTCCGCCTGCGGGAACTGACCCCCGGGACCTACGTCGGCAATGCCGCGGACCAGGCCAGGGGTATCTGAAAGGGGGGGTAGCTGCCGCCGAGGCCTCTGCTCATCGGGGCCCCCCTCTCGCCGGGGACGAACCGGGCTCAGAGCGGCGTCGGACCGCGGGACCTGAAGGCGCCAGGCTCGATGCCGAGCTTGCGCATCCTGGACCTCAGGGTATCCGGATGGATGTCCAGGAGGAGCGCGGCGCCAAAGGGGCCTTCCACCCGCCCCAGGGTTTGGGCGAGGGCACGTTCGATGTGGCGCCGGGTGACGGCCTCCAGGGGCTCGATGGCCTGGACCGGGACGCTGGCGGGCGGCGGCGCCGGCGGCGGGGAGCTCGGGGGCCCGGCGCCCAGGGCCCGCTCCACCTCGAGGCGCTGGCCATCGCCCAGGATGGCGGCCCGCTCGATGACGGACGCGAGTTCGCGCACATTGCCCGGCCAGGGATAGGCCCGCAGCAGCGCCATGTCCGCCGGGGTCGGCAGCCGCGGCGTCAGCCCGAGCCGCTCCGCCGCCCGTTCGGCGAAGTGGTTGGACAGGGTCGGAATATCCTCGGGACGTTCCCGTAGGGCCGGGAGCTGGATCGGAAAGACGTTGATCCGATACCAGAGATCCTCGCGGAAGCGGCCCTCGCGGACCATGGCCTGGAGGTCGCGATGGGTGGCGGCGATCAGGCGCACATCGACCTGCAGGGGGTGCTGACCGCCCACGCGCTCGAAGGTGCCATCCTGCAGTATGCGCAAGAGCCGCACCTGAATGGCCGGGGTCAGTTCGCCGATCTCGTCGAGAAACAGGGTGCCGCGATCGGCGCGCTCGAACCAACCCAGGCGGCGATTGGCGGCGCCGGTGAAGCTGCCACGCTCGTGGCCGAAGAGTTCCGAATCCACCAGATCCGGCGGTATGGCGCCACAATTGACCCGCAGAAAGGGCCCCTGGGCCCGGGACGAGCGGACGTGAATGGCCCGGGCAATGACCTCCTTGCCCGAGCCCGTCTCACCGAGAATCAGAACCGGAGCCGTCGCGGGGGCGACTAATTCGACGCCGCGCATCACCGCCTTGAGGCCGGAACCGCCACCGATGAGGGTGTCCGTGATCTCCTGGCGACCGAGTCGCGCCAGGAGAGAGCGCCGATCCGCCTCCGCCGCCTCCCGCAGGGCGGTCAATTCCTTGAGCCGCAGATGGTTGCGCAAGGCCACGGCGATGGGTTCGCGCAGGGCCAGCACCCGGGAGGCCTGGGGCGACCCCAGGCCGCCGATGGCGTCCGTCCCCAGCAGCAAGGCCCCCAGAGGCTCACCGGCACTGGCCAGGCCCACCGCCAGCAGGTCCCCCGTCCAAGTCGCCGGCACCAGTCCGGGCAAACGCTGGCGAATCTCGGCGGCCCGCCCCTGGACCAGATCGTCACCCAGGCACCAATGGCGCAAGGCGGCGAAGGGCGGCAGGGGGTCGAGCCCCGGACCCGAAACCGCCGGCGGCATGCCGCCTTGCGCGGCGGGCTTCAACCGGGCCTGCTCCTGGTCCAGCTCGAGGATGAGGAGGCGCTCGAAGGTGACGTGGCGGCGCAGGCCCGCGGTCATCTCCTCGATTACCTCGTCCAGCCGCCCGTGACTGGCGGCCAGGCGCCAGAGTCCAAGCAGGGTCGTCGTCAGAGTGTCCATGCGCCGGAAGTATAACGGAATATTCCGACTATTTGCCGGATTTTCCGTTTTATTTACCGGATTAAGCCATTCCGAGGGACCCGGCCCGGTGATCGCGGCTCGGTTGGACCTTTCCATCCGGGCAAGTGCGGCGAGATGAATTAATAAGTTTAATTAAAACAGAGGGATGGGCCTTGCCGCCGGGATGACCCCCGTCCATTGGCATACTTCTTGGGTAAACCTTGGCAAGCCAACCCTTGCCAGCCGGAGCCCCGCCATGATCCGCCAGTCCCTCGCCACCCTTGAAGCCTTTTACCAGTGGCACCGCAGCCGCCTGCTGATCCTGGCCAGCCTGACCGGCTTGATGATCATCGCCTTCGCCAGCCTCGGGGTCATGCAGAACCTTGGCTGGCTGGCTACCCCGGAGGCCTCCTGGACCTCTTCGACCCTGCTGCTGATCTTTCTGGCGGCCCTGGGCTGTGAGTACCTGGATTCCAGCCTGGGCATGGGCTATGGCACCACCCTGACGCCGCTCCTCATGCTGGCGGGCTACGCGCCGCTCGAGATCGTGCCCGCCGTCCTCCTGTCGGAGTTGCTGACCGGCCTCGCCGCCGGGGCCATGCATCATCGCGACGGTAATATCGACCTGCGCACCAACCCCGCCGCTCGCCGCACCTTCGGCCTGCTGGGACTCTTGAGCGCGGTTGGGGCCATCGTGGCGGTCATGCTGGCCGTCAAGATCTCCGCCCAGTGGTTCTCGCTCCTGATCGCCATCATCGTCCTGACCATGGGTCTGGTGACCCTCCTCACCGCTCGCCGCCAGTTCCGCTACAACACCGGGGGCATCCTGGCGATCGGGCTGGTCGCCGCCTTCAACAAGGGGCTCAGCGGTGGCGGTTATGGCCCCCTGGTGACCTCGGGCCAAGTCGTTTCCGGCGTCCCGGCACGCCAGGCCGTGGCCATCACCTCCATGGCGGAGGCCCTCACCTGCGCCGTGGGCCTGGGCGCCTACCTCTTCTTCCAGAGCGGCATCGACTGGTCCCTGACCCTGCCCCTGGTGGCGGGGGCCTTGCTCTCAGTGCCTCTGGCCACGGCGACCGTCAAACACCTGCCGGAGACCGGGATCCGACGCGGCGTGGGCCTCTTCACCCTGGTCCTGGGGGCCCTCCTGCTGGCGCGCTTGCTGGGATAAAGGCGACCTCGGCGGGATATCTGGGCGGGCATCATCGTCGGCCCGTCCGAATGTCCGACCTTCCAAACGGCCATTCGTCCGCCAGACCACCCGTCCGTCTACCCGCCTGCCCGCCTGCCCGCCTGCCCGCCTGCCCGCTTGTCAGTCCGATCAAGAGCCCGCCTGCCCCGAGCTCAACCGGCCTCAATCGCCCGGGGAGATCCCAGGGCCAGGGTCGTCCGCCAGTAGGCACGCATCACCCCCACCAGCAGCCCCTCCAGTACCAGGGCGGACAACGCCAGGGCCAGGCCAGCGGGGCGGGCCAGTTCCGGCATGAAGACGGCCCCCATCATCAAAATCAGCGCCAGCAGGTGGAGACCGAACTGGACCCGGGTCCAGAGGCTGGGGAGCAGGGTCCCCATGTGCGGCAGGCGCAGGTCAAAGCGGCCCAAGGTAACCTGGCGGTGCTGGAGGTGGAACCAGGCCAGGAAAGGCATGATCTTGAACAGCATCCCCGCGGGCAAGCCCAGACCCACGCCCACCAGCAGCAGGACGCCGATCAAGGTCGGCGGCGCCCCCAGGGCCCAGGCCAGGGCCGCCCCGATCAAGGCGAGGAGGGCGGACCACCAGTGGAGCAGGGTGGGATCCAAGCGGCGGCGTCCCCGCTTGATCAGATATCCCAGGGTCAGCAGGGCAAAGGAGACAAAACCCAGCGCCGTCGCGCCCAGCGCCAGCCGGGCCCCCATGTCCCAGCCCAGGATGCCCGCCAGACTACCGAGGCCGATGCCAATCAGGAGCAGCGGCGCCAACCAGAATCTGGCGAACCGGGGATAGAGGGGAGTGAGGTAAAACAAAGGGATCACCTGGATCGCCACGCCCAGGATCAGCAATCCCACCCATCCCAGCAGTCCCCAGGCGGCGTGAGCATCCAGCCAGGGATTGAAGGCCGGCAGCCGCGCCCAACCCAGCAGGGCGCCCGTCAGCACCAGGCCGAGGATCACCGTCATGACCAGCCCCAGGGCGGCGGCCCTCAGTGCCCGACGTGTGCCGGGGTCTCCCCGCGACCGCGCCAGGGCCAGGGAGACGGGGACAGCCAGGACCAGCCAGGCCAGGGCACTCGCGCCGGCGCCAATCCCCAGGGCCAGGATGCCGCCACCTCCAAGGCCCCAGGCCAGGCTCAAGGCACCCAAGGCCAGGCCGGCGTGCGTCACGGTGCCCACCCAGCGCACCGCGGGCACGGGCGCCCCCACCACCACGGGCAGCAGTTGCAGGAGGGCGCCGCTCATCACCTGGCCGAGATAACCCAAGGTGATCAGGTGGACAGCCGCCAGGGCCGTGGGCATCCAGCGCGAGGCCAAGAGGACAGGGCCTTCCCACACCAGCAACAGACCGGCGAGGATGGCAAAGAGGGGGGCGGTGAGGAAAAACCGGGCCGGGATAGGAAAGGGCGGCGCCTGGTCGAGGGCGAGACCGCGGGTATTGATCATTCGCCCGGGGGCCAGACCAGGATGCGGTAGCGACCCTCCTCCCCGGTGGTCTCCCAAC
>JADZBU010000272.1 GCA_020851955.1 Chromatiaceae bacterium
GATATCGCCGCCGGACGCGACGATTTTTTTCTTTTTATAGAGGAATTCAACCTCCAGGGCGAAATTGAGCTGCTTTTCCGCCTCCTCGGTCCCCGGGACTTCCGATTTGACTTTAATGGCTACCGTATTGAAAGCCACGGGGGCATGCTCCCAGCCGTCGACCCCCTGATTCGGATATTGCACTTCCCGACTGGTGCCACAGCCGCCGAGTAGACACAGCGGCAGGATAAGACCCAGGGTAATTAACGCCAGCGACTTCATCGGCTGATAGGCCCTCAAGGTATTTGCCATTATCCCAACGGGAGCCGCCACCGAATCCCTGCCGGCTGGAAATCAGCCGGGTGGCGGCGGCACCGGCATTTGCAGCGGCGGTATGGGACAGTCCAGCACCGCCCCGACCGCCCGCAGCACCTCCAACTCCGCAGGCTCGACCTTCTCATCCGCCAGGATGGCGGCCGCGCAGGCCTGCAACAGTTGGTGCTTGGCTTGGGGCTTGAGCCCCTGCAAACGCGCCAAGGCCTGATCGAGGGCGCGGTGATCGACCGGCCGCTCCGCCAGGGACAGGGTTTCCAGCAGACCCATGGCCTGCTGGGCGGCGGTCGAGGCCAGCCGGATGGCATCGCCATCGTCCTGAATCCGTGCCACGAGCGACAGGACGAGGGCACAATCCTCGGCGAGGTCCGCGCATTCCGCCCGCCCCACAGCCCCTGGCCCCCCGGGGCCGGAATCCGGCGTCAGGCCGGAGAGCAGGATGCGGGACAGGCACCATTCGAAGAGTCTGACCCGCCCGTCGGCGGCGATCAAGCCCTCCAGAGCTGCCTTGAAGCCCTGGGTCTGGGGTGCGGAGAGCTGGCGCAGAGCGGGCAGGGACAGGTCCAGCAGGGGCAGGCGATGTTCGCGCCGGGTCGCCAGGAAGGCGGGGTAAAGGCGCTCGGTCTCCCCCCCCAGACCGACCTCCACGCTCCTTTCCAGATGGGCGATCTGGCGCCGGTGGATGGTGGCATCGCGATCCAGGAGCAGGGCAAAGACCAGGGCCTGGGCGCCGTAGGGTTCGCGCGCCGCCCAGCGGAGGGCGGGATGCAGGGCGCCGATAAGGCTTTGGGCATAACGCAGATGGGCCTCGTCGGGCCGACCGATCCCGTCGATGGCCGCCTGGGTGGCCTGGGCGAGAGCCGTCACCCCACCCGCGGCCGGGACGCCCTCCGGGGGACTGGCGAGACCCGTGGCCAGGGACGGCGCCCGAGCTTGCGCCTCAGCCCCTGGCTCCGATGCCCCCAAAGCCTCCTCGAAACGTCCGTTCCACCGGGGGTCGAGGCGCCGGATGCGCGTTTCCAGGGGCGGATGAGTCGCGGCCAACCGCCCCAGGAAGGAGCTAACCCCCTGAGTGAAATAGGCATGGCTCATCTCCGGGGCACGGGGATGGACGAGCAGGCCCTGGACGCTTGCCGCCCCGATGCGCTTGAGGGCCCCGGCGATGCCCTGGGGATTACGGGTGAACTGGACGGCGGCGGCATCGGCCAAAAACTCGCGCTGGCGACTCACCGCGGCCTTGATGAGATTCGCGAAGAGGGTGCCAAAGGAGCCCGTGGCCACCAGCCCAGCCCCGACCAGGAGGAAAGCAAAGCTGTCACGCCCACGCCGGCCCGCCCCATGCCCACCGGCCTGGAACAGCCCCCGCCCGATCAGGCCAATGAGCAGAATCCCATGCAGCAGGCCCGCCAGGCGGATATTCAACCGCATGTCGCCGTTGAGGATATGGCTGAATTCGTGGGCTATGACCCCTTGCAATTGATCCCGTGACAAGCCGTCCACCGCCCCCTGGGTCACGCCAATCACGGCATTGGCGGGAGTCAGGCCAGCGGCAAAGGCATTGATGCCGGCCTCGCCCTCCAGCACATAGAGGCTGGGGACCAGGGTCCCCGAGGCGATGGCCATTTCCTCCACCAGATTCAGGACCCGGCGCGATGCGGCATCATCCGTATCCGGGGCGATCAGGCGCCCGCCCAGGGCCTCCGCCACCGCCGCGCCGCCGCGCGACAGGACGAGGATTTTATAAAGGCTGCCGGCAGCGATCACGATCGTCACCAGGGCGGCAAAGCCCACGAAGGCAGGTCCGTCGAACTTCATCAGGGTGCCCGTCGGATCGTCGGCCGTCACGTTCCCGAACAGGCCCAGAACGAACATCAGCAAGAGGCTGGTGAAGACCACCAGGCCCGTGGCCCCGATAGCAAAGAGCAGTAACAGCCAGCCCGCGCGCCGCCGGGCCGCATCCTGGGCGCCAAAGAAATCCATGGGCCCCGACGGCTAGAAGCTGACCTTGGGCGCCTGCTGGATCGCGGCGCTATCGGCGAACTCCAGCCAGCGCGCATCCTCGCCATGACCGAACAGGCCGGCCAGCAGGTGCTGCGGGAAGGATTGACGATAGGTGTTGTAGGCCATCACCTCGTCGTTGAAGGACTGGCGGGCGAAGGCCACCTTGTTTTCCGTGCTCGCCAGTTCCTCGTGCAATTGGCGCATGTTGGCATCGGCCTTGAGGTCCGGGTAGGCCTCCACCACCAGATTCAGGCGCCCCAAGGCCCCCGTCAGGGCTCCCTCCGCCTGACCGAGCCCGGTGATGGCCGCTGGATTCGCCGGGTTCGCCGCCGCCCGCGCCAGTCCCGCCACCGCGCCCTGGCGGGCCGCGACCACCGCCTCCAGAGTCTCGCGCTCGTGCGCCAGGTAACGCTTGGCGATCTCCACCAGATTGGGGATCAGGTCATGGCGGCGCTTGAGTTGCACCTCGATCTGGGCAAAGGCGTTACGAAAGCGGTTGCGCAAGGCCACCAGCCGGTTATAGATGGCAACGAGGTAGAAGAGGCTCAGCAAGACGATCGCGAGAATGACGGCGGTGGAGAGTTCCATGGGTTCCTCCGGCGGATGAAGTGACTAAATTATGACCCGCC
>JADZBU010000273.1 GCA_020851955.1 Chromatiaceae bacterium
CGAGGTACTCGATGCGATCGCGGAAGATGGGGGTGGGTCGCTCGGGACGCCCCACGATCGCCTTGGACCGCCAGACATCCTGGCCCTCCCGATGGAGTTCGACCCGCTGGGCGGCGATATCCACCAGTAGATAGTCCTTGGGCAGCTTGTCGCTGACCCAACGCATCCGTTCCAGGTTGACCCGAATCTGGGCCACCCGCTCATGGGCGGTGACGTTCATGGCGGCGAGGGTAGCCTTGCCGATGCGACCATCAACCTCAAGGCTGTGGCGCGCCTGGAAGTGCCGGACCGCCTTCTCCAGCTCGGGCCCGTAAAAATTACCACTGCCGGAGACCGGGCCCTGATAGTCACCGGTGATCCGCAGCCGCTCGCGGACGATGGGGACGCGCGCGTCATGCATGCCGGGCTCCAGCTTGGGACCCGCGGGGATGGTCGGCCAGCCACCCGCGGCGGCATAGGTGCGATAGCGCACCAGGCCCTCCTTGAGCTGGGTATAGAAAGCGGGCTCGTGACGCAGGGCGGTAACGGTGGCCTTGAGATTGGGCGCCGCCAAGGCGCGTCCGAGATCGGCGGCCAGGGCCTCGCCCTTGGGCCCCTCGTCATGGTTCCAGTTCTTGTCGATGGCCCGGGGATCGACCTTGCCATAGCGGGAATGGTGGAGCAGGCGCAGCAGGCCATCGCTCAGCAGGATCTCGGCATCGACGCGCTCCTGGCCCTTGAGGGCCGCGGGATCGCCACCCGGGAGCAGCTTGTCCAATTCGGCGATATGGAAATCCGCCGGGCGCAGTCCGAGGTCGCGGCTGTGCTCCGCGAGGGCCTTGAGGTCGGAGACCTGACCCGGATTGACCCAGGCAAAGGTATAACCGCGGGCGGCGTAGGCCTCATTGAGCAGCTTGGGCGAGGCCAGACGGACATCGGCCAGGACCGGCTTGGACTGCTCCTGGAGTTCGGCGAGCCGCTGTTGCAGCAGGTCACCCCCCAAGGCCAGGGCGGGCAGCAGCAAGAACACCAGGGCCAGGACCAGCCGCCGCCATGCCTGACCCAGACCTGTTACCGCCGCTGATTCACAAGGATTCAAGTACCGCATCTGTTGTCTTCTCCAGCAAGCCAAGCTGCCATGGGGCCAAGGATTCTAGTTTGACCCTGAGTCATTTTAAACGTTGCGGGGGCTCGGTGTCTGCAAAAATACGACGTTGCCATAATGAGACATCCGGAGTCCCACCGGGTCTTCAGAATGATCAGGCCAAGCCTAACCTTTTATCAATAATCAGAATTTTAATAATCGGATTGCCCGGCCCGAAGGCGATCGGATGCCAAATCCTGCGGCGAATTTGTCCGGGCCCAGAGAAAATGTTGCGTGATAGAGACAAAGCTGACCCGGATCAGGCCGGAAAGACCCCGGTGGACAAATAACGGTCGCCCCGGTCACAGATAATGGCGACGATGACGGCCCCGGAGACCTCCCGCGAGAGGGTCAGGGCGGCGGCCACGGAGCCACCGGAGGAGATGCCGCAGAAGATGCCCTCCCGCTCCGCCAGGGCGCGGGTGGTTGCCTCCGCCTCCTCCTGGCTCACATCCAGGATGCGATCGACCCGGACGGGTTCGTAGATCCTGGGCAGATAGGCCTCGGGCCAGCGGCGGATACCGGGGATCTTGGCGCCATCCGTCGGTTGCACGCCGATGATCTGGATGGCGGGATTTTGTTCCTTGAGGTACCGGCTGGTCCCCATGATGGTGCCGGTGGTACCCATGGCGCTCACGAAGTGGGTGACGGCGCCCTGGGTGTCGCGCCAGATCTCGGGACCCGTGCTCTCGTAGTGGGCGCGCGGGTTATCGGGGTTGGCGAATTGGTCGAGGATGCGGCCCTCGCCCCGCGCCTCCAGGGCCCGGGCCAGGTCGATGGCCGCCTCCATGCTCCCCTCGGCGGGGGTCAGACGAATCTCGGCGCCATAGCTGCGCATCAGGGCGCGACGCTCCAGGCTCATGTTTTCCGGCATGATCAGGACCATGCGGTAGCCCTTGATGGCCGCCACCATGGCCAGGGCAATGCCGGTGTTGCCGCTGGTCGCCTCGATCAGGGTATCGCCCGGGCGGATGTCCCCTCGCTCCTCGGCTCGCCGGATCATGGACAGAGCCGGGCGATCCTTGACCGAGCCCGCCGGGTTATTGCCTTCCAGCTTGGCCAGGATGTGGTTGTCGGTAGCGCCCGGCAAGCGTTGCAGCCGCGCCAGGGGGGTGTTGCCGACGAAGTCCTCGATGGTCGGATAGATCATGGGTTGAATCCCGCCGCTTGCCGGCGGCCTCGCTGGGATGAGATTAGAAACAGGGCCTCAACTAGACGGGTAGCCAGGGGCTGGGACTGTCCTGTTCGGCCAGGGTGAGGCGATCCGCAAGGCTGGCGTCGACGGCCAGCAAGGCCTGGCGCGCCAGTTCCGGGCGGTTGTTCTTCTCACTCAAATGGGCCATGAGCAGGCTGCTCAGCCCCCGGTGCGGCATCGAGGAGACCAATTCCGCCGCCTGGTGGTTGCCCAGGTGCCCGAAGTCGCCCGCCACGCGCGCCCGCAGAAAGGGGGGATAGGGGCCGCGCCGGAGCATCTCGCTGTCATGATTGCATTCAAGCATCAGGGCGTCGCACTCACGGAGGCGGTCACGAATATGGGGGGTCACGCAACCGCTGTCGGTCAAGAGCCCCAGGCGCCGGCCACCACTCTCCAGGATAAAGTGGCAGGGCTCGCGGGCATCGTGGGGGATCGGGAAGGGTTCGACCCGGATACCCGCGACCTGAAAACCGGGACCCAGCCCGGAGATGAGATGGAGTCGCTCCACCGCGGAGGCCGGTTGCCGTCCCCAGGTCCCGGGGGTCGCCCAGACCGGGATGCCATGCCGACGCGCCAGGGCGGCGACACCCCGGATGTGATCACTATGCTCGTGGGTCACCAGGATCGCGTTCAGGGTTGCGGGGGCCACCCCCAGCACGGCCAGTCGCCGCTCGGTCTCCCGGAC
>JADZBU010000274.1 GCA_020851955.1 Chromatiaceae bacterium
CCAGGGCCGCGATGACCGGCTCCTCGTCGCCCGGGTCCACGACCAGGGCCTGGTCGCCGCCCTCCTGGCGGAGCAGCCAGATGTAGTTGTCGTCAAAGGCGGGGATGGGACTGATGACGAGCATGGCAGGCACTCAGGGGTGGCTAGGGTTTGATGCGTGACGTGCGGCCGGCCGGCTGGTCCGGCCCAGGTCGCCCAGGCTTCAGGCGCTGACGCCGGCCGCCGGGCCCAGCCGTTCCAGGGCCGCGCGTATCGAGCGTTCGATCCCCCCGGCATCCAGACCACAGGCCGCCAGTTGCAGCTCGTGGTTGTCATGCGGCAGGTAACGGTCGGGCAGACCCAGGTGCAGGCGGGCATTCGTGAGACCGCGCTCGGCCAGCAACTCGGCGACGGCGGAGCCCGCGCCACCGGCGACGGCGTTTTCCTCCACGGTCACCAGCAGGCGGTGGCGGGCGGCCAGGTCCAGGATCAGTTCCTCGTCCAGGGGTTTGACGAAGCGCATGTTGGCCACGGTCGCGTCCAGGGCCTCGCCCGCCGCCAGGGCCGGGGCGAGCCGGCTGCCAAAGGCCAGGATGGCGATGTCCCGTCCGGTCCGGCGTATCTCGCCCTTGCCGATCGGCAGGGGTACCAGGCCCGGTTCGATCTGGACGGCGGGACCCGCGCCGCGCGGATAGCGCACCATGGCGGGGCCCGGATACTCAAAGGCGGTCTGCAACAGGCGCCGGCATTCGTTTTCGTCGCCGGGGGCGGCGATGACGAGGTTCGGCAGGCACCGGGCGTAGCTCAGGTCGAAGCTGCCGGCATGGGTCGCCCCGTCCGCCCCCACCAGTCCCGCCCGGTCCACCGCCAGGGTCACGTCCAGGTCCTGAAGGCAGATGTCATGGATAAGCTGGTCGTAGGCCCGTTGCAGGAAGGTGGAATAGATGGCCACCACCGGCTTGAGGCCCTCGCAGGCCAGGCCCGCCGCCAGGGTCAGGGCGTGCTGTTCGGCGATGCCGACGTCATGGTAGCGATCCGGGAACTGGCGGGCGAAGCAGGTCAGGCCCGAGCCCTCGCTCATGGCCGGGGTGATGCCGATCAGGCGGGCATCCTGGTCGGCGGCGTCGCACAGCCAGTCGCCAAAGATCTGGGTGTAGGTGCGGCCACTGGACTTGCCGGACATGGTCCCCGTGGCGCAATCGAAGGGCGAGACACCGTGGAAGACGACGGGCATTTCCTCCGCCGGCTCGTAGCCCTGGCCCTTGCGGGTCACGATGTGCAGCAGGCGCGGGCCCCGCATGGTCTTCATGTTGCGCAGGGTGGCCACCAGGGCCTCGATATCGTGACCGTCGATGGGCCCTATGTAGTTGAAGCCGAGCTCCTCGAACAGGGTGCTGGGCATGACCATGCCCTTCATGTGTTCTTCCCAGCGCCCCACCAGTTGGCGAATGCTCGGCAGGCTCTTGAGGGCGCTCTTGCCGCCCTCGCGCACGCTGGTGTACAACTTGCTGGAGAGGATCTGCGCCAGGTGATTGCTGATGGCGCCTACCGGCGGCGAGATAGACATCTCGTTGTCATTCAAGATGACCATCATGTCGGTGTCGGTGGAGCCGGCGTGATTGAGGGCCTCGAAGGCCATGCCGGCGCCTAGGGCACCGTCGCCGATCACCGCGATCACATGGCGCTGCTCCCCCTTGAGCCGGGCCGCCGTCGCCATGCCCATGGCGGCGCCGATGGAGGTGCTGGAGTGGCCCACGCCAAAGGTGTCATATTCGCTCTCGCTCCGCTTGGGGAAGCCGGAGAGGCCGCCGCCCTGGCGCAGGGTCGCCATGCGCTCCCGACGGCCCGTGAGGATCTTGTGGGGATAGGCCTGGTGGCCCACGTCCCAGATCAGCCGGTCTTCCGGGGTATCGAAGACGTAGTGCAGGGCGATGGTCAGCTCCACCACCCCCAGCCCGGCCGCCAGGTGGCCACCGGTCCGCGAGACGCTATCCACCAGAAAGGCGCGCAGTTCCGACGCCAGGGCCGGGAGCTCTTCCGGGGGCAGCCGGCGCAGATCGGCCGGAAAATCAACGGTGGAGAGCAGCGGAAAGCGCCCGCCGCCGCGTGGATGGCTCTGGGTGGCGTGAGGCATGTTAGGACAGGTCCTTCCTGAAAATAACAAGGGCTAAGGGATAAGGGGCGAAATAGTCTAACGCAAGCGCCGCGAGCTTCATGCCGGAGATCTCATGAAGTGCCGCAGCCGCAGGCTGTTGCCGACGACGAAGAGACTGGACAGGCTCATGGCCCCCGCCGCGATCATGGGATTGAGCAACCAGCCGCTCCAGGGGAATATGGCCCCGGCCGCCAAGGGAATGAGCAGCAGATTGTAGGCGAAGGCCCAGAAGAAGTTGCCGCGAATAATCAATAGGGTGCGGCGCGCCAGGGCGATGGCCCGGGGAATGGCCCGCGGGTCCTGGGTCATGAGCACCAGGTCCCCCGCCTCCACGGCGATATCGGTCCCGGTGCCGAGGGCGATCCCCACATCCGCCTGGGCCAGGGCCGGGGCGTCGTTGATGCCGTCACCCACGAAGGCCACCCGCCGCCCCTGGGCCTGCATGGCCTTGATGATTGCCGCCTTGCCGCCGGGCAGCACGGCGGCCCAGGTCTCCTCGATGCCGGTTTGCCGCGCCACCACCGCCACCGCCGCCGCGTTATCGCCACTGACCAGGGCCGTGGCGAAGCCTTGGGCCTGGAGGCTGGCGATGGCCTCGCGGCTGCCCTCCCGTAGGGGGTCGGCGACGCCGATCAGCCCTAGGGGCCGACCCGCCCGGGCCAGGTAGAGGAGGGAGCGGCCCTCGGCCTCCAGTGCGGCGACGGCGGACGCCAGGGGTGCCAGGTCGACGCCCAGGCCCTCCAGGTAGCGGGCCGAGCCGATGGCGACGGTGGCGCCGCCGACCTGGCCGCTCAGGCCCAGACCCGGCGCCGTGACGATCGCCTCGACATGCCAGGGCGCGGTCCGATCGCCCTGGGCCTGCTGCCTGACGGCGAGGTTGCCTGGTTCGGACCTGGCGGGCCGCGCGGTACCGTCCCAGCCCGCGCCCAAGGCAAGATTGGCGCTTGCCCTGCCCTGGCTGCCCCCGTCGCTGGCTTCTTCGCTGTTCCCCGCGGCGGTGCTCGATGAGGGCCCCGGAACGAGCGGCGCATCGGCGGCATTCTGGCTGGGCAAGGGGGCCCCATCCGAGTCACGGGTCTCCGCCCCCGCGCTCATGGCGAGTCCCGCCTCCGTCGCCGCCGCCACCACGGCCCGGGCCAGGGGGTGCTGGCTATGGCGCTCCAGCGCCGCCGCCAGCCCCAGCAAGACCTCCCGGTCGCCATCGAGGGCGATGATCTCCGTCACCTCGGGCCGGCCCCGGGTCAGGGTGCCCGTTTTGTCAAAGACCAGGGTATCGATGCCGGCGAGGCGCTCCAGGGCCGGGCCGCTGCGAAAGAGCAGGCCCATTTCGGCGGCGCGGCCGGTACCGACCAGGATGGCCGTGGGCGTTGCCAGCCCCATGGCGCAGGGGCAGGCCACCACCAGCACGCTGACCGCCGTGACAAAGGCGTAATGCAGCGCCGGCTCGGGCCCGAAGATCAGCCAGGCGGCAAATGTCAGCAGCGCCGCCGCCATCACCAGGGGCACGAAGACGGCGGCGATCCGGTCCGCCAGGGCCTGGATGGGTGGCTTCGACCCCTGGGCCTCCTCGACCATGCGGATGATTTGCGCCAGCACCGTATCGGCGCCCAGGCTGGTGGCGCGGAACTGGAGGACGCCGGTCTGGTTGAGGGTGCCGCCGACCAGCCGGTCGCCCGGCTTGCGGGCCACCGGCAGGGGCTCGCCGGTGAGCATGGATTCATCGACCCAGCTCTCGCCACTCTCCACCTCGCCGTCCGTCGCCACCCGCTCGCCGGGGCGGACGATGACGCGATCGCCGAGGCTGACCGCCTCCAGGGGGAGATCCTGCTCCAGCCCCGCGCGGATCACCCGCGCCGTGAGGGGGCGCAACGCGACCAGGCGGCGGATGGCCGCCGAGGTCCGCCCCTTGGCGCGGCCCTCCAGCCGTTTGCCGAGCAGGATGAGGGTGACGATGACCGCCGTCGCCTCGAAATAGAAATGGGCGGTCCCCGGGGGGAAACTCCCCGGCGCCAGCAGGGCCAGGGTGGAATAGCCAAAGGCCGCGCCGCCCCCCAGCATCACCAGGCTGCTCATGCCCGGGCTCAGGGACCGCAGCTCCGCCCAGCCGTGGCGCAGAAAACGTCGGCCGGCCCAGAAGAGGACGGGCGCGGCCAACAGCATTTGCAGGAGCCCCTGGCCGCGCCAGCCCAGCCGGGCATCCAGCCAGTGTCCCAGGGGCATCCAGAGCATGGGGCCCATGGCCAGGATCAGCAGCGGCAGGGTAAAGGCCAACCCCAGCCGCAGGTCGCGGCCGAGGCTATCGTCAGGGATGCCCGGGGCCGCCTCTGCCTCCAGGCGGGGCTCGTAGCCCGCCCCCCGCACCGCCGCCGCGATGGCGTCCGGTGTCAGCATGGCCGGCAGATAGCGCACCTGGGCCTGCTCCGTGGCCAGGTTGACCGTCGCCTCGATGACCCCGGGCAGGCGACCCAGGACCCGCTCGACCCGGGCACTGCAATTGGCGCAGGTCATGCCGCCGATCCCCAGAGCCAGGTGCGCCTCCTGGGGGACATAGCCCGCATCCCGGACGACGCCCAGCAGTTCCGGGATGCTCGCCTGGTCGTAGTGGACGATCGCGGTCTCGGTGGCCAGATTCACCACCGCCTCGGTCACGCCCGGCAGGCGCTTCAGCACCCGCTCCACCCGACTGCTGCAGTTGGCGCAGGTCATGCCGCCCACGCCGAAACGGATTTCAGCGGCCATGGCGGGACTCCCAGGTGCGGTCGCACCCCGTCAGCTCCGCCAGGGGGTAAGCAGTGGGGACGGCGGTCACGGGCCGGAAATCACGTCGGGACCGGGGGAGTCGGCCGAGGGGATCAGGCGACACGGGCCTGAAAGCCCTCGGCCGTGATCGCCGCGATCAGGGCCGTCGGGTCCGGGTTCCCCTCGACCGCCGCGTACTGCTGGCCGCGGTCCACCTCCAGAACGGCGTTGACCCCGGGGACCGCCGCCAGGGCCTGGCGCACCGCCTGCTCGCAGTGGCCGCAGGTCATGCCTTCTACCTTCAATTCGATCATGGGACGGTTACCTCGATGGGTGAGTGTAGGGATGCGGGTGGCGGGGATCTCGGGGGCCCAGCCCCCCCCGGGCGCGGTGCGAGCGGATCCGCTGCGCTCAGGCTGCCACCACCAGCCGCAGGGCATCCAGGTGCAGCCGGACCCGGGTCAGGTAACGGGACAGACGGTCGCGGCGTTCCTCCAGGGCCGTGATTTCCTCGGCGCGGATGTTGGGGTTGACCCGGGCCAGGGCGCGCAGGCGGCCGATCTCGGCATCCAGTTCCCCTGTCATGCGGGCGCGGGCCGCGACTTCCAATCCCTCCGCCGCCTGGGCGGTCCGGCGTTCGCCCGCGGCGATCATGATCTCCAGATTCGGGGTCTTGGCCTGGATGATGGCATGAGCCAGGCGGCGGTTGCGGGTCAGACACTGGCCGCGCAGGCGCTGATGGGGGAAGTCCGCCGAGCGGTCCCGGCCTTCGGCATCCAGGAGCAGGCGCAGGGCGGTGGGCGGCAGGAAGCGGCCGATCTCCAGTTCCGGGGGCGCCGGGCATTGGGCGACATGGATCATCTCCAGTAGCAGGCCCCCGGTGGGCAGGTCCGGGTCGCGCAGGATGGTCAGGGCACAGGTCCCCAGGTCCGAGTCCAGGATCATGGCCATGGCGCCACGGGTCATGGGGTGTTCCCAGGTCAGGAATTCGCGGTCCTCCCGGGCCAGGGCCAGGGCGCGGTCGAAGGTGATCGTCAAGCCCTCCTCGGGCAGCTCCGGAAACCGCTCCTGCAGCCGATGGACGCCCGGCCGCAGGACCAGGGTCGCCCCCGCGCCCGGCTCCAGGTCGATGCCGAAGCTGTCCCAGACGCGGGTCAGGTAGTCCCGCAGGGCCGGGTCCGCGTCCTGGGCCGTGATGGCGTCCACCAGGGCGGCGGAGACCTCGGGGTGATGGGAATGGAGTTCCAGCAGCCGATCACGCCCGGCGGCCAGCTCGGCACCAATCCGCTCCCGCTCCCGGCGCGCGGCGGCGATGAGGGCGTCCACCTCGGCGGGATCGGCCTGGGGCACCTCCAGCAGGGTCCGCAGGCGCTCCCCCAGCTGGTCGTAGACCGCCCCCGCCGCCGGGCAGATGGCGGCGAAGGCATCCAGCCCCTCCTGGTACCAGCGGTAGAGGATCTCCTCGGGACCACCCACCCGATAGGGGATGTGGATGCGGATGGTCTGGGTCTGGCCGATGCGGTCCAGGCGCCCGATGCGCTGCTCCAGCAGGTCCGGGTTCAGGGGCAGGTCGAACAGCACCAGGTGGTGGGCGAACTGGAAATTGCGGCCCTCGCCGCCGATCTCCGAGCAGATCAGGGCCTGGGCGCCCTCCTCGGCATCGGCGAAGAAGGCGGCGGCCCGGTCGCGCTCCAGCATCTCAATCTCCTCGTGGAAGAGGGCGGCATGGATGCCCTCCCGCTCCAGCAGGGCGCGGCGCAGGGCGATGGCGGTCGCGGCCTGGGCGCAGATGACAATCAGCTTTTCCGGCCGCAGCTGGCGCAGGGTCGCGGCCAGCCAGGTGACGCGAGCGCTGGCCAGGGGATCGGCCGCGACCGGGGGACGAATGGGCGGTTCGGACGCGGGCTCCGGGCCGGCACCTGGCACCGGGCTGGCGATCCCGGCCGCGGGCTCCTCGGGCAAGGGGTGCGGGATGGGCTCCCGGGCGGGGAAGCCCGGGATGGCGGCGCGGCTGTTGCGGAACAGGACTCGGCTGGTGCCGTGCCGGTCCAGCAGGGCGCCGATGATCCGCTCCGGCGGCAGGGTGTCGAGCCCCAGGGCCCGCAAGCCTTCCTGGTCCGCCGGCGCCAGGGGCTGGCCATCCAGCAGCCGTCCCGCCAGTTGGGCGATGCCGACATAGCCGGCCTCCTCGGCCAGAAAGGCGTCATAGTCACGCCAGCGGTGGGGGTCGAGCAGGCGCAGGCGGCCGAAGTGCCCGGCGCGACCCAGTTGCTCCGGGGTGGCCGTGAGCAGGAGGACGCCGGGTGTCTGGGCGGCGAGAGCGGCCACCAGGTCGTATTCCAGGCTGGTCTCGGTGGGGCTCCAGCGCAGGTGATGGGCCTCGTCCAGAATCAGCAGGTCCCAGTCGGCCTCCAGCACCGCCCGGGCGGCGGCGGGGGCGGCCAGCAGCCCCTCCAGGGGGCAGAGGGCCTGGGGCTCGGTGAGGAAGGGGTTGTCGCTTGTAGGTACGATCTCCCCCAGCCGCTGGCGGTCGAAGAGGGCGAAGCGCAGATTGAACCGCCGCCGCATCTCCACCAGCCACTGGTGGAGCAGGGGTTCGGGCACCAGGATCAGGACCCGCGCCACCCGCCCGGCGAGGAGCAGTTGGTGCAGGATGAGGCCGGCCTCGATGGTCTTGCCCAGGCCCACCTCGTCCGCCAGCAGCACCCGGGGAGCCGGGCGGCGGGCGACCTCGGTGGCGATATAGAGCTGATGGGGGATGGGGCTGATCCGGGGCCCCACCAGGCCCAGTACCTCGGACCCCGCCGCCGCCATGCCCCGCAGCCAGGTCTCGTAACGCAGGCTGAACCAGGCATCGCGGTCGAGGCGCGCGGCCAGCAGGCGCTGGCGCGGCCGGTTGATCGGCAGACCGGGATCGATCCGGGTCTCGGTAAGCCGGCTGGGGTGGCCTTCCGTGTCCTCGCACTGGTAGGTGAGGATGCCGGCCTCTTCCTCGACCGCCACGACCCGCAGGTCCTCGCCGCCGGGGACGCGCACCCGCTCCCCGGGTTGAAAGAGGACCCGGCTCAGGGGCGCGTTGTTCTGGGCATAGAGGCGGGTCTCGCCGGTGGCGGGAAAGAAGATGCTCACCTGGCGGCCCTCGATGGCCGTGACCAGGCCCAGGCCGAGTTCGGATTGGGTCTCGCTGAGCCAACGCTGGCCGGGTACAAAGGGGGTCATGGGCGGGTCGGGTCGCGTACAGCTTGGGAAGGGAGGGCCATTGTAATATCCTCGCCGCATCCGCCGAGGAGGCAATCCGGACTTTTCATCGTCATCATGTGGTCCAGTCGCTTTAACGCCGCCACCATCGCCGCTTGCTTGGCCGAGGCCGCGGGCCGGGAGGAATCACACGAGGAAGCCGCCGTCGGTGACGGGGCCGCGCCCCGGGCCGCCTCCGTCCTCCTGCCGCTGATCCGCCCCGGTTACGACCCCGAGGGGGACCCGGACGCCTCCTGGCGCCTGCTGTTTATCCGCCGCGCCGAGCATGAACAAGACCGCCATAGCGGCGAGGTGGCCTTTCCCGGCGGACGGGCGGACCCGGGCGATCGGGACCCCGTGGCCACCGCCTTGCGCGAGGCCGAGGAGGAGATCGGCCTGGACCCCCGCCACATCCAGGTCCTGGGCCAGATGCGCCCCTTCCGGACCGTCAGCGGCTACCGGGTGACGCCCGTGGTGGGTCTGGTCACCACCTGGCCGGTCGCCCTGAGGCCAGACCCCGCCGAGGTGGCGGAGATCTTCAGCCTGCCCCTCGACTGGCTGCGCGAGCCCAGCCACCGCCACACCCGAATCTGGCCAGCCCATGGCCACCCCCAGGCCCGGCAAGTCATCTTCTACCAGGAACGGGACGGCCGTCGCCTGTGGGGTGTCAGCGCCTGGATCACCGTCGATTTTCTCAGCTGCCTGGAGCCCTGGGGCTAATCCCGCCGGGTCAGGAACATGGCGTCGCCGTAGCTGAAGAAGCGGTAGCCCGCGGCGACCGCGTGGCGATAGGCGGCCATGATGGCCGGATAGCCGCTGAAGGCGGAGACCAGCATCAGGAGGGTGGATTCGGGCAGGTGAAAGTTGGTGATCATGGCGTCCACCACCCGGAAGCGGTAGCCAGGCCGGATGAAGAGCCGGGTCTCGCCGCGATAGGGGGCGAGGGCGCCACGGGCGGCGGCGGTCTCCAGGCAGCGCACGCTGGTGGTGCCCACCGCCACCACCCGGCCGCCCCGGGCGCGGGTCTGCTCGACCTGGGCGCACACCTCCTCGTCGACCTCTAGCCATTCCGCGTGCATGGGGTGCTCGTCCAGATCCTCCACCCGCACGGGCTGGAAGGTACCGGCGCCGACGTGCAGGGTGACGTGGGCGGAGGCGACACCCTGGGCCGCTAGCCCCGCCAGCATCTCCGCGTCGAAGTGCAGGCCGGCGGTAGGGGCCGCCACCGCCCCCAGGCGGCGGGCGTAAAGGGTCTGGTATCGTTCCAGATCCTCCACCTCGTCAGCGCGCTGGATGTAGGGGGGCAGGGGCATGTGGCCGTGCCTTTCCATGAGGGCCGTAAAGTCCGCGTCCAGGGCCCGCAGATGGAAGAGTTCGCCCTCCCGACCCAGGCATTCCAGGGCATCGCCCGATTCCAGCCGCAGCCGTCCCCCGGGCTTGGGCGACTTGCTGGCACGGACATGGGCCAGAACCTGGTCCGGCCCCAGCAGGCGCTCCACCAGAATTTCCAGGCGCCCGCCGCTCTCCTTGCTGCCGAAAAGGCGGGCGCGCATGACGCGGGTGTCGTTGAAGACCAGCAGGTCGCCCGGCCGCAGCAGGTCCGGAAGCGCGGCGAACAGCCGGTCCTCCAGCCGGCCGCTCGGGCCGTCCAGACAGAGGAACCGGCTGGCCCCGCGCCGCGCCAGGGGCCTCTGGGCGATGAGTTCCGGCGGCAGATCAAAGTGAAAATCCGAGCGTTTCATGGCGCGGATGATACCGGAAACCCGGGCCAGATCGGCGCGCCGGGCCCACATTCGGCCCTTGCCCCGCCAGCGGGAAAGGCTATACTTGCGACCTGCCTGCAGAGGCGATGCCGGGGTGGCGAAACTGGTAGACGCATCAGACTCAAAATCTGACGGTAGTAATACCGTGCCGGTTCAAATC
>JADZBU010000275.1 GCA_020851955.1 Chromatiaceae bacterium
TCGAATGGACCGATGACATTGAAGATGATGAGGAAGCAGGCAAGAGCCGGGTGACCACCGGGGCCATGGTGGCAGGTCAGCCTTGCGATATCTACATTGACACGCACGAGCAACATGATGCGATCAGCCTCTATATTTATCTCCCCTTCCGCGTCGCCGCCGAGAACTACCCCCAGGCCTGCATGCTCATCAACGCCATCAATGTTGATGCCCGTCATGGCCATCTGGAGATATTGCGGGACGGTGGGCGGATACGCCTGGTCGTCTCCGCCGACATCGAGGGTGCCGCGCCGACCGGTATCTTCGTGGTGCGGATGGTCCAGTTAGCGGACGCCATCCTCACTCACTGGATGTGGGCACTGGCGGCGGTGGCGGTAAGCGGCCAAACCGCCGATGAACTGCTCGCCGAGGCGGCCAGGCGTGAAGGTGGGGACGAGACGGACGAGGAAACGGCGGCCGAGGAGACCGCCAGACCCATTCCGCAGGTTGCGGCAAAGACCCTGCATTGAGAGGGCCCTCGGCCACGGCAGCGAAGCTAAGAATAAGGCCCACCGCCGCAGGAACGCCGATACCGGCCAACAGGATGACGCGGCACCATGCTGCCCATAGGCCCACGGGAGGGGATATGACCGAATTAGCAATGAAGGTGGCGACCGACCGTGCCCGGGGCGCGCTGCTTGGTGCGCTGGTCGGCGATGCGGCCGGCGCGACGCTGGAATTCATAGGGCGCGTGCCGACCGCTGCGGAGGTCGAGGCGGCCATGGGCATGGTCGGCGGCGGCGTCTGGCGAACGGCGCCCGGCCAGATCACCGATGACGGTGAATTGACCCTGGCGCTGGCCCGGGCGCTGTGCGGCCAGCCCGGCTACGATGCCGGACGGGTGGCTCGCCATTACCGCGCGTGGTGCCTGTCACGGCCGTTCGACATCGGCAATGCGACCTACAATTCCCTGGGGACGGGCGATCCGGATGATCCCCAGTTGGCAACGCTGATGCGGCGCAACGCCCGACGCCTCAATGCCGAGTCGAAGGCGAACGGCAGCCTGATGCGCGCTTCAGCACTGGGCGTGTGGAGTGCCGGGGTGGCGCCCGGGGTGGCCATCGAGGCCACCCGTCACGATGCCCGTCTGACGCATCCCCATCCCACCTGTCAGTGGGCCGGCGTGGCCTATGTCCTGGCCATCCGGCAGCTCCTGTTGTGTCCGGGCGATGCGTCCGGCGCCTTGGCGGCGGCGGCATCCGGGTTGACCGCGGCGGATGCGGGCGAGGTGCGGGCCTGGCTGGACGACGCCCGCGCAGGGCGATGGCCGGCGTTTCACCCCCAGGCGGGCTTTGTGCGCATCGGCTTTACCTGCGCCTTCGCCCATCTGGCCCGCGCCAGCACCTATGCCGAGGCCCTGGCCGAGACGCTCGCGGGCGGCGGGGATACCGATACCAATGCCTGTATCGTCGGCGGCCTGATCGGTGCCCTGCAGGGCGAACAGGCCATCCCGGAGGTCATGCGCAGCGCCGTGTTGACCTGTGATACGACCCGGGGACGGCCTCGGCCGGAGTGGCTGCAGACACGGCAGTGCGGACCCGTGCTGGACGGTTTGCCAGCGCAGGGAGAGGGTTAGCTAGGGGGGTTCTGGTGCGCAGGTGCAGGCCAATCCGCTACCGCCGCGAGAAAGGTGGCGACCGCCACGCCATAATCCGCGGTATTGGGCAATTGATGCTGCCCACGGGGCAGGACCACCACTGACAGGCCTCGGCATAGCCGTCCGCCAGCACCTGGCTGGTGCCCGCTCGCGCGTCGAGGCTGATCTCGTCCTGCCACTCCAGGTGGTCCAAGGCCTGCTGCACGACGGCACCGAGTCGGGTCATGGGTTTACTCCTGTAGTGAAAGAAGCCCCAGTATCGGGGCGGGTAGCGACAGGATAGGTCGCAGGCCGCGTAACCCCGCGCACCGGGAGCGATGCCACAATACGACCCATCTGGTCGCAGCCCTGATCTACCCTATGCACGGCCAATGGCGGAGTGCCCTAGCCCCCCGCGACCCCTCAAGGAGAAACCTATGCCAGAAATCCCGAACCAGGCACTCCAGTTGGCCGATATCCCACCGCCGGAGGCCCCGGTCAGCACCCTTCTCAGCTTTGCCCTGACCTTCAACGGTTATCGACACTATGGGTCGCTGGAGGCCTGCGCCGAGATCGCCCAAGCGGATCGACCCAAAAGTCTGTCCGAACTACGCGCCACGCTGTTCTTTCATCAGCGGACGGCCCATCACATGAGTGCCTGGACCGACTATGAAGAACATCACGAGGAACTGGCCCGCCTGGTCGGCACGATCCGGGATAAGGTTGCCAGCGGGGAGATCGCCTAATCCGTCAACCAGGCTTAAGATCGTGGCGCGAACGGATCGGTACGCTCACTCAACGATGATGGAGACCCCATGATGCCCGACCCCCGCCTGGATGAACTGCGTAACCTCATCCTCAAGGCCAAGCACGCCTATTACTACAGCGGCGCGCCCATCATGAGCGACGCCGAGTACGATGCCCTGGAAGACCAGTTGCGCCTGCTGGCCCCGGAGGATCCGGTGCTGGCCCTGGTTGGCGCTCCGGTCTCCGGCGCGGCCATGTTGACCAAGGCCCGCCATGCCATCCCCATGGGCAGCCAGAGCAAGGTCAACGCCGAGGAGGAATTCCGCCAGTGGCACCTCAAGGCCGGCGGGGGCGCCCTCCATGCCAGCCTGAAGGCTGATGGCGCCAGCGCCGCCGCCTATTACCGCGAGGGCCGGCTGGTGCAGGCCATCAGCCGCGGCGATGGCACCCTGGGCGAGGATATCACCGCCAACGCCCTGCGTTTCCAGGGCCTGCCCGCCTGGGCCGGGACCCCGGAGGGGGGCTTTACCGGCGCCGTGCGCTTCGAGGTCATCCTCACCCTCGAGAATTGGTCCCGGGTCGATCCCCAGGGGCGGAAAAATCCCCGCAATGCCGGCAACGGCATCATGGGGCGCAAGCACGGCCACCAGAGCGACCTGCTCACCAGCTACGCCTTCGACCTCGACGAGACCCGCGCCGGCCAGCCGGTGCGCTTCGCCACCGAGGGGGACAAGGCCCAGCGCCTGGCGGCATTGGGCTTCAACCTCATCCCCCAGCAGCGCTGCGCGGAGGGTGATGCCGCCGTCGCCTATTTCCAGCAGGTCGCCCGGAGCCGCGATCAGGTGCCGTTCTGGATCGACGGTATCGTGCTCAAGGTCGATGACCTGGCCACCCAGCAGGCCCTCGGCGACACCGCCGGCCGCCCCAAGGGCCAGATCGCCTGGAAGTTCGACTCCGCCGGCGCCGAGACGGTCCTGGAGGGGATCCTGGTCAGCGGTGGCCACACCGGCGCCCTGATCCCCGTCGCCCAACTGCGGCCCGTCACCCTCGGCGGGACCACCGTCAGCAGCGCCACCCTGGGCAACTTCGACGAAATCACCCGCCTCGACCTGGCCCTGGGCGATAAGGTCTGGGTGATCAAGGCTAACGACATCACCCCCAAGATCATCCGCGTCACCGACCGGCCCCCGGAGCGCCAGCCGATCCCGGTGCCCAGCACCTGCCCCTTCTGCGGCGGCTCGGTCAGGCGCAAGGTCACCACCGGGGGCGAGGCAGGCGCCATCCTCGGCTGTCGCAACCTGGCCTGCCCGCAGAAGTCCATCGGTAAGATCGCACGCTGGATCAAGAGCCTCGACATCCTCGGCATCGGCGATGCCGTGTTGAATGCCCTGGTCGAGCGCTTCGCCATCGAGGACGCCTGGATCTCTATAGCCTCCGTGACCAGGCGGAGGCCATGGCCGCATTGATCATCAACCCGGAGAAGGACCTGCGCCTGGGGGCCAAACGCACCGCCAGCATCCTGGCAGCCATCGACGCCACCCGTACCCTGACCCTGAGCCAGTTCCTCGGCTCCCTGGGCGGCGAGGCCCTGGGCAAGCGGCACGTTGAGTTGATGATCAAGGCCGCCGGCGGCGACCTCGACCGCCTGGATGACTGGCGCGGTGGCCGCCTGCGCGATCCCGAACTGGCGGAACGGGCCGGGGTGCCCCACCTGGGCGGCCCTATCCAGGACGCCCTGGATGCCCTGGCCCCAGTGATCGACAAGTTGCTCGCCAACGGCGTGGAGATCCTGCCCCCGGCGGCGGACCTGCATGCCGCACCGGAGGGCGATGCCCGGCGCACCCTCTGTATCAGCGGGCGCCTGCCCAGCGGCCAGAAGAAGGCCGACTACCAGGAGGCCCTGGCGGCCCAGGGCATCGATCTGGTGGACAGCGTCACCCAGGGCCTGGACTGGCTGGTGCTGGCCGACCCCGATTCCGCCAGTGCCAAGGCGGTCAAGGCGCGCAAGTTGGGGGTGCGGGTCATTGGGGAGGAGGCGCTGATGCGCCTGGCGGCGGGGGAGGTGCTGCCCGACTAGCGGCTGCGCACGCGGGGTTCGCCATGCGACTCGTCCTGTCGTTACCCTGCGGTATCCTGCTTCCCTCATGACGACGAACGGAGCCTACTTTATGCCTGATGCCTACCGCCAGCCTCCCCAAGATGACACCCCCTATTGGCCCTACTGGTCCGAGGACAGCGCCATCAAGCGCTGGACCCGCGAACTGACCCAGGCCGCCGCCAACCCCGGCGACACCGAGTGCTGGGCCCTCACCGGTCAGGCGGTGGTGGTGGAACAGGGGGATCTGGAGGTCATGGATGGCGTGCTCCATGGCGTCGCCACCCGGGCGGGTCTGGCCTATCGCCGCGTGGCCACGGCGGACGTGGTCGACGCCTTCCCCGTCTGGGTGGAGGCCCTCCCCGCGGACACCCCCTGCCTGGTTCATCTTGAGGCGGGGCTGTGGGTCGGCCCCGCCCTGGACGGTGACGAGGATGATCTGGGCTTCCCCCGCACCCTCGGTCACGACGAACTGGCGGCCGCCGCCTGCCGTCAGGCCCTGCGCGCCTGGCTGGAAACCGGTCTGCCCGAGACACCGGTGGTGATCGTCGTCGCCCTCAAGTCATTTACCCACCTCGATCCGGCGTTGCGCCGTCAAGGTTGCTTCGACCGCCGTCTGCGCCTGCCCGCGCTCGCCAACGAGGACTTGGGCCGGGCCTTCATCGCCGAAATGGGCGCCAGCCTCTGCGACGCCACGGTCACCGCGGACCTCAACCATCTGGGCAGCCTGGTCCGCTACGAGTATGCCGACTTGCGCCGGCGCGGTCTTTTGCGCCAGGCCTTGCGCCGCTTGCAGTGGCGGGAGGGACGTCAGGTCAGCTTCAATGATCTGGTGCTCTTCGCCACCTACGGCACGCTGGATCAGGAGGAGGTGCCCCGCACCGCGGCCCAACGGCGCATTCCCGCCATTCACGAGGCCGGGCATGCCCTGGTGGCCTGTCTCGAGGCCGACCGCCGGTCCCTACCGGTCTATGTCAGTGTCAGCCAACGCAACCAGATGTCCGGGATCGTGGTGCCCGCCTATGACCAATGGGAGGAGGACGAGGAATTAACCTATGCCGACATGGTCCACCGCATCCGCGTCGGTCTTGCCGGGCGGGCCGCGGAGCATCTGGTGCTCGGCATCACCCAGGTCACCTTCTCCGGCTCCCACACCGATTTGCAGCGGGCCCATGCCACCGCCGCCGATCTCTTTGCCAACAATGGCCACTCCCCGGACCTCTCCAGCGCAGCCGCCGCGGCGGCCAACCTGACGATCCTGCAGGGCCATACTGTGGACGCCGAAACCCGGCGCATCGAGGGCATGTGCCGCCGCTTTTTGCAGGCCCAGTACCTCGGCGTCCTTGAACTGCTCCGGGAACACCGCGACTTGCTCGACCGCATCATTGCGGCCCTGATGGACAAAGGGGTCTTGTTCCAGGACGACCTACGTCAGTTGTTAGCACCCCAGGAGAAAACCCAATGAACGAACCGATGACCACCCCGCACCTGGTGGACCCCGTGGCTAGCCTCCTGGCGGGCCAGGCCGATCTGGGGCTAGCGGCCCTGACGGTGAAGATCCTGGGCGTGGACCCCCAGGGTCCCGACGAGGATGGGGATCTGCGCCTGACCCTGAGCTATGCCGTCACCAATACCACCGCCGAGGATCTGGAATACCTCGACATCCGCACCCAGTTGCTCACGCCAGAGGGGCTGATCCTGGATGAAAGCCAGGATACGGAGCAGGAGACGCTACCCGCCGGGCAAACCGGTCGCTACGAGGTGGGTTTCTGGTTGAAGGCCGCCTTGTTTGGCCCGGACCTGGAGCGCCTCCTGGCAGTGATCGCAGTAACGGGATGCGACTATGGCAAACAATCACTCGGACGGCTGGCGGTGCCCGCGCAGGCCCTGACCCCCGTCGTCCTGCCCACGGTCACCCTCGAACCGGCCCTGCGCTTGGTGAGCGGCGCCCTGTGGCGGGCCGAACCCGACCGGGATGGGGATTGCCTGGTGGAGGTGACGTGCCTGCTGCGTAACCTCCTGCCCCAGTATCTGCCAGAGGTGGAATTGATCGCCCCGGTTAGCGATAAGAAGGGTCGGGAGGTGACGAACGCGGGGACCCGGGTTGAGGTGCGCCCCGGCGCGCTTACCACCCTCCACGGCAATGGCTACGCCAAGGCGCACCAACTCAAAGGCGCCACCATCGAGCTGGCCCTGAGCGGCTACTGGCCGGTGGCCACCGGCCAGTGGGCGGGGACGTTGCCGGTGCGGCTGCGGGGTCGGCGCTCCGCCGCCGCCGCGACGGCCGGGGGCACGGGGTTATCCTTGACCTGCACCGGTACGATGAGTAAGGCCTGGTATAACTTCGCTGAGTATGAAGATGTGACGATCGCGGAGCGGCAGGCCACCTTGCGCCAGGCATTGGAGGAGGATTGTGAGGGGACCCTGGCCGGGTTGATCTATGGCGATCTGGAGTTGAATGAACTGGATGAGCCATACCGCCAACTCATCGCCCTGCCCCCGGAGGTGACCGTGGTCAAACCCATTGCGGTGCGCGGCGACTGGAAGATCAAGGACGGTGCGCTGCGGCTCGACCTGGAGGCCGATTGGGTGCTGCCCCTCACGGCCCGGCCCGACGATGAGGATGATCTGCAGTATGCCCTTAGCGGGCCAGCCTATGATGCCCTCTATGTCAGCAATGAGGTGGGGTGGTTGGAATACGATAACGACTCTGGCGGGGATACCAGCCTCGTGGTGGAGGGGGACGAGGAATAGCCATGGCCATCCCTGTTGGTCTTCGTCACCTCTGGTTCCCTGGATTGCGAGGGGGCGAGGTGGCCAGTGGGCAAGCCAACCCTCCGCCAAGGACAGTTAACCATGATCTGTACGGGTAATCATGACTGGCAATGCAGAGCAGGAATCACTATGAATGACAACGACACCCTTCACCTTACCCTAACCGAAGCGGCCGTCAGGAAGATCCAAGAGCGGATCGGCGCCGCGGCTAACCCTGGATTGATGCTGCGCCCCTACTGGTCGGCCGATGAGTGTTGGGAATTTAAGTTCGATGACGAATTACGGGAGGATGACCGGTTGCTTGAATACGAGGGCAGCAAGGTGGTAGTGGGCAGCGAGGTTGTTGACAGCCTCCGCGATGCCACGCTTGATTGGAATGAGGAAACCGATGAATTTGAGCTCAGGGACGCAGAAATACCCGATCACGCCACCGGCTGTCCGCACCTCGCCGCGTTACCCGTCATGCCTGATCAGGAAGCCCTCAAGGTGATGAGAAAGGGGCTGCGCAAGCGGAATCCGCCCGACGCCCACGACATGTATCACGGTGGCCATGACCATATCGGCGGGTTCTCCTTCGAGCGGCGCCAGGACGAAATTCTCATTACATGGAATCTGGTCGGCGGACCCCGCAAGCAGGCGACCTTTGACGAGTTGTGCTTTGAGGCCGAAAGGGAGCTGGATCGCCTCGAACTGGGGTGGATGATCGCCAACATGGCACTACTGGATATGAAGCACAGGCTCGAAGCTGCCCAGAACAACATTGCCCACCCGATCTACTGCATGAACGAGATGAGCAGGATCAGGGGTTACTATGAAAAGATTGAGGAGCGCTGGCGCCACTGGGCCATCGTGCCGGCTGGGCATATGCGGGTTTAGCTGCCGGCTGTCTGGTTCACCCAAGCAGGTCCTCTGCCAATTCCAGGGCATCAACCGGCCAATAATGCTTGGGCCGCAGGCGGCGAATCCACGACTGCCCGGCGACCGGACGGCAGTTCAGCACGCGGTAGGTCCATTGATGGGGGATGGCGTCCAGGCCGTAGACCACCCCCAACAGCGCCCCGCAGATTGCCGCGTTGGTATCGGTGTCACCGCCGCGCATCACGGTATCGACGACCCCTTCCTCCAGACTCGAGGCATGGAGCAATTGCCACAAGGCGTTGCGCCAGGCGATCAGCAACCAGCCCATCTGCTTGATATGTCAAGCCCCGGGAGATTGTTAATCTCTGAAACGAACAGTCCAGGCTGCTTTACCCGCCACTGTTCCAGGGCCTCCACCGGGCACACCTGGCCCAGTGCCCGCTGTGGAATATGGTAGTTATAGACGGTGACAGAGCGCCGTAGGGTCTCCGCCAAGTGCTCCCCGGAGCGAAAGCGGTGGGTCGCCAGGACCTCGCTGATGCGGCCGTTAAAGCGCTCGATCATCCCGTTGGTCTGGGGATGGCGCGGCGGGATGAGGCGGTGCTCGATGTGCTGTTCTTGGCAGATCCGGTCGAAGCGGTGCTGGCCCGTCGGTTCGCGCTCGCCGGTGGCGCAGAACCGATCGGTGAATTCCTTGCCGTTATCCGTCAGGATCTGGGTGATCCTGAAGGGGGCGGCCTGGAGGAGATGGGTCAGGAAGCCCTGGGCGCAGGCGGCGGACTTTTCGGGCAGGATCTCGACCTACACCCAGCGCGTGGCGCGATCGATGGCGGCAAACAGCTAGCGACGCGGGTCCTCGTCGGGCATCTGCGGCAGGTACTTAACGTCCACATGGACAAAGCCGGGGGCGTAGTCCTTGAAAGGCTGGTACGCCGGTTTGCCGCTCGCCTCGCGGGGGAGCAGGGCCTTGAGGTCCGAGACCCCATGGCGGCGCAGGCAACGATCCAAACCGGAGCGCGAGACATTCTCGTTGAGAAACTCGCGGGTCACCGCCAGCAAGTCATCCAGGGGCAGCAGCAAGGACTGGCGCAGGGCCACCACCACCGCCTCCTGGGCCGGTGAGAGGGTGGTGTGCAGGTGGTGTGGGCGATGGGAACGGTCGGTGGTCTCCGCGCGGCGGCGCCACTTGCGCACCGTGGCCTGACTGAGGTGATAACGCCGGGCCAACTCGGCAATGGGCAGCGGTGACTCACGCAACTCGCGGCGGATGGCGGGGGTGGTCCGGGCGTTCTTATGCAGGTTAACGTGCATCGGTGTGGTCTCAGTCTGGGGTGGTGGCCAGCGGTGCGGTGACCCCCGGGGCGACGTCTTCCCCGAGGGCCAGGTACTCGAGTACTTCCCGAGCACGGAACAGAGGATAGCTCCTTCTGAGTATATAATCACACGGGGCGGAACACGTAATCTGGAATATGCAACCGACGGCACAGCCAAACCGACGAGTCCACCCTGAAGACTGCATAGTCATTTGTTTGGTTAGACCGAACAATGCTAGAACATGAAAATCCTAAGATATGTCCGCCCCTAAATCGCCAAGCAGGCGTATAAATGCCGTCTCCGTGCGTAGCGCCTGGTCTTCCGGGGAGTCGAGCTGAAAATCCCGGGATCGTATTTCATAATCTTCCCAGGAATTCAACCCTAATACTTGGGCCAAGGGCAGAAATAGCCCCCCAGCATGCATGCCGTTCATGAGATAAAATTGAGCCCTCTGAATACTTGTCAGTTTGGCCATGCCTTCAGCCAGAATCGGGACAGCTTCATCACGACTTACCTGGATACCCTTCCCCCAAATTGGCATGCTGAGTAGCTTGGTTTGTACCGCCAAGGCAAGATCTAAAAACTCGTCATCTTCAAAATCATCGGCATCAAATACAAACTGTCTGTCCACAAATCCTTCGATCATATCGATGGTTATTTCTGCACCGTAGCAAAAGTCCCGCCAGGTACAGAAAGCGGAGTAGATGCCAAACTTATGTGGATCAAGTTTCTTGCGATATTCTCGCTCGAAAGCGATGGCTTCGATTAGCCTCTTGGCGGGTGCCGCCACAGGGAATTTTTTGTATGATTTCGCTTTAGGCAAAAGATACAGATCGCCATCAGCTTTCACCTTTTTCCGCGCAGCTTCAAGGAGCGGGATGTCCTCCTCGAGGAGCCTGCAAAATTCCTTAGGGAACCCACCAGGACTCTGAAATATATCAATACCATAAATACCCTTATTGATTGAGCATATCCCAATGGCCTGACTTAGGCTATCAACCAAGTGGACCCCATTGGATCGCTTGCCAGTAAGATCGTCAAATCGCTTTAAGGAATCAATGGCCTCTACCATTAAATAACGCGGTATGTGCCTTTGCGTAATATGGGTGGTCACGCTCGGGTGTCCCGTGTCTTGGTTATGGGATATTGACCTGACCTTTACACATACTTGACTCCAACCCCCTCTCACGAAGTATCCTCCGGCGGCGGCCTTAAATACCCCGGCGGATACTCATCGCGCCAGCTCGCCCGCTCCTCCGGGCGATAGATCAGATACATCTCGATCGCCACATCCAGCTTCTGCAA
>JADZBU010000276.1 GCA_020851955.1 Chromatiaceae bacterium
AGGGTCTCGATCCCGGGGGTGGTGCTCGGGGTCATGCGGGAAACAGCTCCTCGACGGCACGCTGAACGCGCACCGTCGAGCCGGATTCGTCGAGGGGATCACGCCGCAGCCGGTGACGCAGGGCCGGGGCAGAGACCCGCCGCAGATGGGTGATGCCCACCACCGTATCGCCTTCGAGGGCGGCCAGGGCGCGGGAGGCACGGATCAGGGTGAGTTCACCGCGCAGGCCATCCGTGCCCAGGGCCATGCAGAGCCTGGCCGCCTGTTCCAGGGCCAGATCGGGGACCTCGACCGTGGCCAGGGCCTTGCGCGCCGCTTCGAGCTGGTGACGGATCTTGCCGTCCTTGCGCTTCCACTTGGCGACGAAGGCCGCCGGATCACGCTCGAACTCGTCGCGCAGGCGCACCACCTTGACCCGGGTGGGCAGGTCGCCGGGGGTCTTGACCTCCACCGAGAGGCCGAAGCGATCCAGGAGCTGGGGACGCAGTTCACCCTCCTCGGGGTTGCCACTGCCGACCAGCACGAAGCGGGCCGGATGGCGCAGGCTCAGGCCCTCGCGCTCCACCAGGTTCTCCCCCGAGGCGGCCACGTCCAGGAGGGCATCGACCAGATGGTCCTCCAGCAGGTTCACCTCGTCGATATAGAGGAAGCCGCGATGGGCGCGGGCGAGGAGGCCCGGCTCGAAAGCCTTTTCGCCCTGGGTCAGGGCGCGCTCCAGGTCCAGGGCACCGATCACCCGGTCCTCGGTCGCGCCCAGGGGCAGATCGACCACCGGCACCGGCACCGAGTGAGTCTTGGGTACACCCCCCTTCTTGGCGCGCTCCCGGCATTCCGCGCACAGGGCACCCTCGTCCGCCGCCGGGTCGCAGGAGTAGGCGCAGCCCAGGACCGCGCGCATCTTGGGCAAGAGGGCCGCCAGGCCGCGAATCGCGGTGGACTTGCCGGTGCCGCGATCGCCGAAGACCAGTACGCCCCCAATGGTCGGATCAACCGCCGCCACCAGCAGGGATTGCTTCATCTCGTCCTGGCCGACGATCGCGGAAAAGGGGAAGGCGATAGGCATGGGTTAGGGGTCTCTGTGGAAAAAGGGGAAGGGGATGAGGATTGCAGGCGGATCGGCGACGGACTCAGCCTGGGGGCTTGGGGCTCGCCGCGTCGGGGTCCGAGCCCCGCAGCCAGCCGGTGATGGCCTGCTCGAAGGGGCCTGGACACTCCTCCTGGGGCACATGCCCGCAGCCGGGCAGGACCGCCAGGGTGGCGTTCGGGAGCCGCTCGGCCACCTTGCGGGTATCGGCGACCGGGACCAGCTTGTCCTGGTCGCCCGACAGTAGTAGGACAGGCTGGGTAATCTGGTCCAGCCGGGCGCTCACCGTGACCGGGCTGGACAGGGAGCGGTTCAGCAGTTCCCCCCAGGCCAGGTCCCAGTTCGCCACCCGGGTGTGGATCTTCATCAGGGAGCGGCGCTCCTCGTCGAGGCGCCCCGGGTCGGCATAGGAATAATCGAGGAGGCCGCCCTCGCCGAGCTTACGGCCAATCAGGAGACTGATGCGACGTAACTGGGGCAGTTCCGCCACGGCGGCGGGCATAGTCGGCCGCTGGGCGTAAACCCAGGGCGCCACCAGGATCAGGCGTTCGACCCGCTCGGGCCTGGCCAGGGCCGCCTCCATGGCCAGGGTGCCGCCCGAGGAGTTGCCCACCAGGGTCGCCCGCTCGATGCCCAGGGCATCCATGAAGGCGAAGAGCTGGGCGATCGCCGCCTCCTTGGCGTAGGGGTTGGGGCCGTCCCAATCCGTGGGCGTCAGCTTGGCGCTCAGGCCGTAGGGGATCTGGTCAAAGGCGAACACCCGCCCCTGCCGCGCGAAAAAATCCAGGTTCGGCCGCCAGGTGAAGGCGTTGAAGGTGAAGCCGTGCAGCAGGATGAAGACCGGGGCATCGGCGGGCGAGTTCTCGGGCCCCGCCATCAGATAATGGAGCTTGATCCCTTGGGTACCCGGGAAGGGAATCTCGACGAAGCGGCTCTGGGGGGTCGCGGCCGCGCTCGCGGGCTCCCGGCCGGCCAGGGACTGGGTCGAGATCAGGAAGGGACCCAGGAGAGCCGCGCCCAGGGCCAGCCCCAGGATGATCCCCAGAATCCAGAAGATACGTCTCAGCATAATCCTTACCCCAGGTACGCCCGGGCCCACCCCAGGCGCCGCGGCCAGCCGCTCGATGTTCATGACCCCCTGCCTGCCGGGGTCTGGTGACCGCCCCGATGGCGGGAGGACTACCGGACTCGCCACCCGCCCCGCGCCAGGGTCCGGCAGCGGCATGACGCCAGGGGGCTGGGCCAGGACAGGGCCGCATCATAGCGAAAGCGGCCTGGAGGGGCTAGGTGCTGTCCGACCCCTGCGGTTTGGGCTCCAGGAGCTCCGCGGCGGCCAGGCCTGGGCCAGTGGGGCGCACCGGGGGTGAGGCTTGATTGCGGGGGTCATGGCGACTGGCAAGGGGTGGAAAAGCAGGCGAATGCTCGATCTGCCTGACGACAACCTAGCTTGACATCCTCGGGCACGGGTTTATATTGCCACAATCCCCGATTGACCGGTCATCAGCGCGTTTTTGCCAGGGCTCGGGCCCGCAAGAACCTGCAACCGGCATGGGTTTTATCCTTTTCAGTACCCTGGGTCAGGGTAGGTGACCGCGCCATGAACATCGATCTTGCTCTTCCCCTCCCCGGCGCCTGCCTGCCCGCCTATTGGGCCGCCCTGCCCGATGCGGTCAGCGCCCCACGGCGGGTGCTCGAGTCCCGGCGGGCGGGACGGGTCAGCTATTACGCGGACACCCAGGCCCAGGGTCGGCCCCTGGTCCTGGTGCACAGCATCAACGCCGCCCCCAGCGCCTTCGAGATGCGGCCCCTCTTCGAGCATTTCCGAGCGCACCGGCCGGTCTTCGCTCCCGACCTGCCCGGGTTTGGCTTCTCGGATCGCAGCGCGCGCCGCTACTCCCCCGAGCTCTATGCCGACGCCCTGACGGACTTCCTCGCGGAGGTGGTGCGCGAACCGGCGGATGTCGTCGCCTTCTCCCTGGGCTCGGAGTTCACCGCCCGGGCGGCCCTGGCCCTCCCCGCGGCCGTCACCTCCCTGGTCGTCCTCTCGCCGACGGGCTTCAGCAAGCGCTCCCTGCCCTCGGGCGATCTGAGTGTCCGGGTGCACAAGGCCCTGAGCCTGCCCTATCTGAGCCAGGGGCTCTTCAGTTTGCTGACGTCCCGGCCCAGCATCCGCTACTTTCTGGGCCAGGCCTTCGTGGGCCAGACGCCACCCGAGATGGTCGATTACGCCTACGCCACCGCCCACCAGCCCGGCGCCCGCTATGCCCCCCTCTATTTCCTCTCCGGCCAGTTATTCACCCCGAACGCGGCCGAGACGCTGTACGCCCAGCTCAAGTTGCCGGCCCTCGCCCTCTACGACCGTGATCCCAATATCACCTTCGACCTGCTGCCGGACCTGATCGCCCATCACGCCAACTGGCGCTCCGAGCGCATCACTCCCACCAGCGGTATCCCGCACTGGGAGAAGACCGCGGAGACCGCGGCCGCCATGGAGCGTTTCTGGGCCGACCTGCCCTAGGGTTTGGAACCGATCGCGACCCCTCATCTTCGGCAGGGTCCGGGCGACCGGCCCCCATGAACCGACAACCCGCGCGAGTTCCAACCCCAGTCATCACCATGTCTGCGCCACCCGCTATTCTGGATCGGATGAAGGGCCGTCTGCGCGCGAGCGCGCGG
>JADZBU010000277.1 GCA_020851955.1 Chromatiaceae bacterium
ATCTCTCGCAGGAGTTCCTGGAGCCCTGAGACCGAGGAGCAAGTGGGCCTTCCCGCCCGCGGCGACCCCTCGCAAGCCGAGGGCAATGCGCCCGCTATCGGACCCGGTGGCACTTGGCCGCGGGAACTCCCGCTAGCAGGCTAGCGTTGCCATCCGGGGTTGCCGCTGGAGTTCCATGAGATCGTCCCGCAGGTCACGCAACCGCTTATCCAACCGATCGCGCTGGGTTTGATCGAGACTGGCGACGAGGCGGATGAAGAGGGCGGTGACCGTCCGATCCATGGCGCCTCTCGCCTGCTCCAGGGCGGGCGGCATCCCGCGCCAATCCACCAGCCAATCCGTGAGGAAGGCGCTGATCCTGGCCTCCCCGGCCTTGGCCTCCAGCAAGGTGATCAAGTTGCCACGTTGCTGGCCGCGATAGTCGAGATAAAGCCTCCGGGTCTCGGGCATCCGCGCCATGGCCTCGGCCACCAGGGCCTCCTGCCCGCTCGCCAGGTGGCCTGTCCAGTCCTCAATGGTGTCCACCAGGCGTCTCGTCCGCCGCTGCCGCTCGGCCGTGCCCCCGCCCTCGGCCAACTCCGCCAGGTCCTCCTCGGCCTCCTCCTGGAACCGCTGGTCCAGGCGCTTGATCTGCGCCGGGCTCAACCCCGCCAGCAGGGGCGTCACCAGGGTCACCGCGTAACGCGCCTGACGCTGGTAGAGATCGCGGGATGAGGCGAGGAGACAGGTCATGCTGCCTTCGTCGAGGCCGAGCCGGCTCGCCCGCAAGGCCTGATCCACATAGGCGGCCAAATGAGGCAGTTCCTCGGCGCGGTGGCGCGCCAATTCCTGGGTGAGCAGGGGCTCCCAGCCCGCCACCTGTCCCGGTTCCAGATCCAAATAGTCCTTGGCGTAAGCCTTCACCAAAAAATCGGCCTGGTTGTAGGCAAGGGTTACCGTGCTGCAACCGCCCAGGGTGAGTAGGGCCACCAGGATCACCAGGGCCAGACGGGTCGCAAGGGGTGGCGGGGGCAGGGTGTAATTCAACACTGATTAATGGGATTCTTGCTAAGAGAGGGTTAGTGTATTAGTATTTACTTATCTACTTGCTATTGGAGATTGACATGCTTAATTGTCAAGGTTTGCGCCTCGCCGTCTTCCTCTCCGCCTTCCTGCTCCTCGCCAGCCTGACGCTGGAGTTCGCCGCGCGGCTGTTCAGCTTCCCCGCCCCCATCATGGGTCTGGCCCTCTTCGCGGGCTTGGCCGCCGTCGCGGTCCTGGCTATCACCCTGGTCGTCGCCCTCCTGCCCGGCAGCGCCCAGCGTCTGTCCGAATGCCGCAAGTGATGGCGATCAGGCCCGGGACCGGTCCCCAAGTCCCCTATCGGATGATCCGGCCTGGCCGGATCATCCTCCGGGGAATCCCCGCCGCCTAATCCGCCAGCAGCCGCTCCGCCGTCCCCGGCGTTAGTCCAAATTCTTCCTCTATCATCTGGTTCCAGGCCGCGCGTTTAAAGGTCTCCTGACTGGGGACGTGCCGATGGACCAGATTTTCATGGCAATCGATGCAGCTCTTGCCCTGGGTCTCCTCGCGATGGATCGCCGCCGTATCGGCCCGCTTGCCCTGGATGGCCTCCAGGACATGGCAACGCTGACAGGTGGCCGAACCCGTCTCCCGGAACCATTGCCGCGTGGCAAAGGCGGCCTCGGGCAGGTGCAGGGCGTTGACGACCGGATCGTCGTAATTGGCGCCAAAAAGCTGCTTCCAGAGGTCCTTGCCACCCTTGATGTGGTCCCAGGTGGCGGAGAACACCCCCTCCGAGACATGACAATCCCCACACTCGGCCCGCACCCCGGAGACCGGGTTGTAATGCACCGACTTCTGGTACTCCTCCTCGACATAGGTCATGGAATGGCAGGAGGTGCAAAATTCATTGGTACTGGAGTAGCGATCGAACTCCAACAGAAAGACCATGAACAGCATCCCGGCCAGGCCACCCAGGATCAGGGCGATGAAGATGGGGCGGCTGATGGGGATCGCGGCGAGGAACCTAGCCATCACCGCCTCCCTTGTCTAGGCCAAGGCCCAGGATAGGATTGACCTGGTCGGGATGGGCCAGCCAGCCATGACCCGCTTCGTCCGTCAGATGCCGCTCGATGATGGCCTGGGCCTCGGCCCCCGCCGCTTCCCGGACCTGAGGCAGAAAGCGGCCATAGAAGTTGCGTCCAACCAGATACATGCCCTCCCACCAGGCATGATTGGGGCTGGCCATGGAGGCACCATGACGAGCACGGGCGCCCTCGTCGTGCCAGAGTTCCCAGTAAGTAAACTCGATGGGCTCGTCAAAGGCGAGCGGGGTCAAATAGCCGCCCTGGTAGAGGTCGGCCATGATGGCCTTGGCCGGCTCGGCGAACTTGGTATTGAACAACTCCACGACATTGTCGAACTGCTTCATGAAACCCTGGGTGAAGGCCTTGCCGTGGCACTCCAGGCACACCAGGCTCATGACCTCGCGCCGGCGCTCGGGCGTCACCACCGCCTTCACCTTGGCGAGGCCGCCATCTAACTTTTGGATTTCCTCCCCGCGCTTGGGGATGGGCACGCCCGCGGGGATCTCCAGCTTACCCCCGTCCTCCAGCAGCACCAGATATTGGCGCTGGGACACGGGCGAGTTGAGGGCCCAGGCATTGCGCATGCCCACGTCATGGGTCGAAGGCAACTTACCGGCCGCACCCATGTGACAGGTCGCGCAGGTGGGCGCCGCCGTATAGTCCTTGCCGGCGACCCATTCGGGTGAATCCAGGTTCATGCGATGCCGCTGGGAGGCGAAGATCATGCCATGTTTGGAGGCCGCGAAGATCTCCGCGTCGGGGGAGTCGGGTCCGGAATGGCAGCGCGCGCAGGCCTCCGGCTCCCGGGCCTGGGCCTTGGAGAAGAGGTGCCGGCCATGACAGGCCGAGCAGGAGCCCTTGGAGCCATCCGGGTTGATACGGCCAATGCCGGAATTCGGCCAGGTGTCCGGGTCCAGGGTACCATCCCCCTTCACCTTCACCCGGGAGCCATGGCACTGGTCGCAGCCGGCCGCCTGCACCGCCATCCCCGTCAGGTTGTCGGCCATGGCCGGAATGCGCTCCTTGATGAGGCTATAGGCCTCGGCATGGACCGAGCCCTGCTGGTCCCGGAACTCGACCTCGTGACAGCGGGCGCAATCCTGGGGTGACACGATGGTGGCGATGACCTGGCCCTCGTGCTTAAGGGCATCGGGGTCCGTCGCCTCGGCCCGGTGACAGTCCAGGCAATTGACCCCAGCCTTGGCGTGGGCGCTCTCCCGCCACTCCAGCGCCAGTCCCGCCGATGACTTGGTATGGCAATTCACGCACTCCTCGCCCGCCGGGTTGCCCCAGTGACTGGCATCCAGGGACACCTTGGCCGCCAGCAAAGGCTCCCCAAACCACAAGAGGCCAAACGCGGCGCCGATCCGAACAGCGGCCATCATGCCAATAGGGATGTCGGGCATCCGTAATTCCTCCTCTGATGAAACAGCCTGGGGCTTCTTATTGTTGGGAGGGTTAACGCCGGGTCGGGCGTTACCAGGACCATGCCAGACGGGCGCCGGCGGGGCATAACCGCATGGGATTATGCTGCGATCAAGCCAATCCAGCAAATATATTAGTATTTTAAGTTTTGGTAATATTAGCGAATACAGTAGTTTATAAAATTACTTGGTTGACGGCAGGGCCATTGGCGACAACTATAGTCTCCAGGCCGGCATTGACCGCCCCTAACACCCAAAAGAGGCACGAGGAGACACACGACCATGCCCAGTCCCACCTTCCTGATCAAGCCCACCCTCCTGGCGGCGCTTTTTGGTCTCGGCGCCAGCGGCGCCTGGGCTAGCGAACCCATTCAGCAGGTCTCCGCCGAGGTCTGCAAGAACTGCCACCAGGAGATCTACAAGCAGTGGAGTGGGTCCATGCACGCCCAATCCTCCGCCATGAAAGACCCCATCCACGCGGCCTTTTACAACTCGGAGGTCGGCTCCCCGACGGAAGAAGGCCAGGTCGCCAAGGCCAACAAGCAATACCCGGTCTGCCTCGCCTGCCACGCACCCAACGCCGCCCGTGACAAGACCACCAAGCTCGACGCCAAGCCGGCCTATGCCGAGGGCGTCAATTGCGTGGCCTGCCATACCCTGGCCAGCTACAAGGGCATCAATGACGAGGGCGGCAAATTGCGCCTGGGCATCAAGGCCTACGAACTCTCCGACAAGATTCAGGCCCCCACGGGCCTCAATCAGGGCCTGCGGAAGCTCACCCAGGGTGACGACCCCTTCGGCGGCGCCGGCGCCAGCGGGGACCAGAAGCCGAATCCGCACTTTGGCGAGCCCGTGGAGTTCGAGGGCAAGAAGATCCCCGGCTTGCCCATGGAGGGCAACCCCAAGCTGATGCGCACCAACGACGCCTGCATGGGCTGTCATGACAAGCGCAACAATTCTCACGGCGTGGCTCTCTGCGGAACGGGCGACGAATACGTCCAGTCCCGGAGTCAGGTGAACTGCATCTCCTGCCATATGCCTGTCTCGGGCGGCCTGGCGGACCACAGCATCGGCGGCGGCCATGACCAGCCCATGCTGGAGCGCGCGGTCCTCTTCGACCTCGGCGTCGAGCCCAAAAAGGACGGCAAACTCGCGATCAATGCCAGCCTGACCAACCAGCAGCCCCATGTGCTGCCCACGGGGGCGCCCTTCCGCAACATGTACCTCAAGGTTACTGCCTACGATGCCAAGGGTCAGGTCGTCTGGCAAAACGCCGAGGGTCACCCCAGCGAGGGCGATCCCGAGGCCTACTTCTTCCTGACCCTGGTCAATGACGAAGGCAAGCCGGTACCGCCACCCGAGGCCAAGAAGGCTGGCGCCGACTCCCGTCTCAAGCCCCACGAGACCCGCGTCCTGAGCTACGATATTCCCGCCAAGGATGTCGCCCTGGTCCGCGGCGAGCTTTACTACAGCCTGCTGTGGCCATCCCTGGTCAAGAAGTTCGCCCACCTGCCGGATGACCTCAAGACCCCGGTCCTGATCGCCGAGTCCGAGAAGATGATCGCCAAGCCCTGATCTCGGCGACCAGGCCAGCGGACCGACACAGGCATCGGGGCGCGCCCCGGTGCCTTTTTTGTTATTTCATTTTTCTCAGCCATTTAATCGCTTAAGGCCATGACTGACTCCGACCCTCAGGCACCCAAGACCGGTCCCAACAACCTCATCACCGACGTCCCCGGCATCGAGGTCGGCCATTACGCCGCCCACCACACCGGGACGACGGTCATCCTCGCCCGTGGCGGCGCGGTGGGCGGTGTCGATGTGCGCGGCTCCGCCCCGGGCACCCGGGAAACCGACCTCCTGAATCCGGTCAACCTGGTGGATCGGGTCAACGCCATCGTCCTCTCGGGCGGCAGCGCCTTCGGCCTGGCCGCGGCGGATGGCGTCATGACCTGGCTGGAGGATCGTGGTCTGGGCTGGCCCCTGGGCGACGGTCAGGTCATGCCCATCGTCCCGGCGGCGGTCCTCTTCGACCCCGGCCGCTTTGGCCGGGAATTCCGGGACAGACCCACGGCGGACTTCGGCCGCCGGGCTTGCGAAAACCTGACCGCCGGCGTCTTCCCCCTGGGTAACGTCGGCGCGGGCGCGGGCACCATCGCCGGCGGCCTCAAGGGCGGCCTGGGGTCCGCCAGTATCGATCTGGGCCAGGGGGTCATCGTCGGCGCTATCGTCGCCGTCAACCCCTTCGGCAGTGTCGTCAACCCTGAAACCGGCGAACTGTTCGGGGCCTATCTGGGCATCGGCGACGAATTCGGGCCCCTGCCCCGCCCCGGCGCCCTTCCGTTCGCGGCACCTCAGGCCCCCCAGCCTATCCGCAACACCACGATCGGCGTGGTGGCGACCAATTTGGAGCTGACCAAGGCCCAGGCCACCAAACTCGCCCAGATGGCCCAGGACGGCCTGGCCCGCGCCATCAGCCCCGCCCACACCCTGTTCGACGGCGACACCCTCTTCTCCCTCGCCACCGGCCAGATCCCCCTTGCCGCCCTCCAGGAAGACGCCGCCTGGGGCTCCATGCCCGCCGCCCTCATCCGGGCCGGGGCCGCGGCCGCCGATACTCTCACCCGCGCCATCGTTCACGCCATCCTCAATGCCGAGACGGTGGGCGACACCTGGTCTTACCGGGATCGGTACCTCCCGCGCGGCGACTGAAACCATCCCCGCGCAGCCAACCCGACGAATCGTCCGGGACCTCCAGGACGCCGCGCGTGTAAACTGCCAACCAGGCCATTCAGGAGCCCCATCATGCTCAATCTCGGTATCGAAACCGTCTGCTTTATCATCGCCCGGGCTCGGGAATTTCAAGCCAAGGAGCAGGTGGTCATCCCCGACTCACCCTCGGGGTCCAGCGACGACTGGGCCATGCAGATCCTCGCCGATCACCGGGAAGACCTGACCGTACAGGAAGTCGAGGCCGCGGTGGCGGACCTGGACCCGGACCTGCAGGCGGAACTCATCGCCCTGATGTGGTTGGGCCGCGGTGATTACGCGCTCGAGGAATGGGATAGCGCCCTCGCCGATGCCCAGGATCAGTACGAAGAGCACGACAATACCGCCCACTACCTCCTCTCTCACCCCATGGTCGCCGACCATCTGGAGGAAGGGCTTGTCGTCCATGGCTATTCCTGCGAGGAGTGACGGGATCTCACGACGCGCTGAGTGCCATCGCCTCACGCGGGACTTGCATTTCCGCCCGGCAATGGCCATCCTTATATCTCATAACAAAAGCCCATCGCGTCCTTGGTGATTTTGCCGCAGTGCGGTAATCCAGGTGACGGTACCTCAGGCTACTGGAACCCCAGTCCAAACCCTTTTCCGACAGTCCCGAATGGATTACCAATCCCATCGGGACACCGACGTTAATTCGTCAACCCGCCCCCACCCCAACGTGGTCCCACCGATCCCCTGGATCGGCCATCCTGGAGTCTTTCCTGTCATAGATGAATCCACTAAGTCCTAGCCGTCCCGCCATCCAGATCAGCGGAGACACCCTCGCCCTCGATCCTCAGATCCGCAATCACATCACCGCCGAGGCGGAACGTCTCCAGCAACGCTACCCCACCACCCCGGTGGCGCTGCGTATCGGCATCAGCGAGGAATTCGACCCCGCCCGCGGTCATCGCGTCCGCTGCGAATTAGCCGCCGACCTCCCCGGCCGGCGCCAATTAATGGTTCGCGAGGCCCAGAAGGAGGCCCTGGCGGCGGTATCCGGGGTCTTTGCCGGCGCCCGCAAACAACTTCGCCGCCTCGCCTGCCGGACCCTGGGACCCGCCGCCCCCACGGGCGGTGAGATGCAGCCGGTCGGGACTTGAAGCCCATGCAGGAAGAAGCCGCCAAGCTGCTGCCCACCGAAATCAATCTGCATGCCAAATCCCGGCTGTTGAGCATCGTTTTCAGTGATGGCGCCCGCTTTCAACTGCCTTGCGAATACCTGCGGGTCTTTTCCAAGGCCGCCGGCCCCGATACGCTGGTCACCGGCAAGGAGGCGGTGAATATCGAGCGCATCGATCCTCAGGGCCAGTACGCCATCCGCATCCTTTTCGATGACGGCCACGACACCGGCATCTATTCTTGGGACACCCTCTACGCCCTCGGTACCCAGCAGGAGGCCAACTGGGCCGATTACCTGCGGCGCCTAGAGCAGGCTGGCTACCAGCGGCAGGAGCCGGAGAGGGGCGAAAAGCGCGCGCGACTGCTGTACTTCTCCTGGCTGGCCAAAAAAATGCGCAAGGAGTCCGAAGATGCGACCCTGCCCGCCAGCGTTACGGACGTAAACAGCCTCTTGACCTGGCTGGGGAAGCGCCGCAAGGGCGCGGCCCCCCTCTTCGACTTGGAGCGGCTGCGGGTGACCGTCAACCGTCAGTTTGCCGAGGGTTTCACCAAGCTGCAGGACGGCGACGAGATCGGCCTGGTACCCAATTCCCCGACCCCGCCCGCGACGCCCGATCTGATCTGAAGGTCGCCCGACCTCTCAGGCATTCACATCGACCACCAGACGCCCCCGGACCTCGCCGTTCAGCAGGTCCGTGGCGGCGGCAATGGCCTGACTCAGCCCGATTTCCCGCGTGATCGCCTCCAGGCGTTGAGGGTCCAGATCGGCGGCGAGCCGCCCCCAGGCCTGAAGGCGCCGCTCCCGGGGAACCATGACGCTATCGATGCCATGGAGGGTGATACCGCGCAGGATGAAGGGCGCGACCGTGGCGGGGAAATCCATGCCCTGGGCCAGACCACAGGCGGCCACGGCGCCGTTGTAATAAGTCGAGGCGCAGGCGTTGGCCAGGGTGTGACTGCCGACGGTATCGACGACCCCCAGCCAGCGCTCCTTCATCAGGGGCTTGCCCGGGCCGTTGAGTTCCGCCCGATCGATGACCTCGGCGGCGCCCAGGCCCAGCAGGTAGGCGGACTCCATAATCCGGCCCGTGGTGGCGATGACCCGGTACCCCTTTTTGGCGAGCACGGCGATGGCGATACCGCCCACCCCGCCATTGGCGCCCGTGACCAGGATATCGCCATCCCCGGGCCGGATGCCGTGCCGCTCCAGGGCCATGACGCAGAGCATGGCGGTGTAGCCCGCCGTGCCGATGGCCATGGCCTGACGGCTAGTCAAGCCCTGGGGCAAGGGGATCAGCCAATCGCCAGATAGACGCGCCTTCTGGGCCAGCCCCCCCCAATGGCGCTCCCCCACCCCCCAGCCATTGAGTATGACGGTATCCCCCGGCCGCCAGTCCGCATGGCTGCTCGCCTCCACCACCCCCGCGAGATCGATGCCCGGAACCATGGGAAAGCTCCGCACCACCGGGGCCTTGCCGGTGATCGCCAGACCGTCCTTGTAATTGAGGGTGGAGTAAGCGACGCGGATAGTCACGTCACCCGCGGGCAAGTCGGCCTCGTCGAGGACCTGGACTTGCGCCTGGGTCTTGCCTTCCTCCTGGGTCAGAACAATGGCGTTGAACATAAAGCGTCTCCCACAATGGTTTAACCAGACTCACGAAATCTCAAGCCACCGGCACCCCGAGCAGATCATGCGGGCCGGAACGGGTGATATCGACCTCGATGAAGTCACCGGGGTCCAGTTCCCACTCGCCGGGGATGATGACCTTGCCGTCGATCTCCGGCGCATCGGCGGCGGTGCGAGCCACGACGCGCCCCTCCTCGACCTCGTCCACCAGGACGATGAGCCGCTGGCCAACGCGCGCGGCGAGCTTTTCCCGACTGATCTCTGCTTGGACGGCCATAAACCGCGCCAGACGCTCCTCCCGCAGGGTCGCGGGTATCGGGTCCGGCAGGGCATTGGCGGCGGCACCCGCGACGGGGGAGTAGGCGAAGGCGCCCACCCGGTCGAGTCGGGCCTCGCGGAGAAAGTCGAGCAGCGTCATGAAATCCGCCTCCGTCTCGCCCGGAAAGCCGACGATGAAGGTGCTGCGCAGGGTCAGCTCGGGACAGATCTCCCGCCAGCCCGCCAGGCGTTGCAGCAACCGCTCCGCCGCCGCCGGACGGCGCATGGCCTTGAGGATCGGCGGGCTCGCGTGCTGCAGGGGCATGTCCAGGTAGGGCAGGATATGCCCCTCGGCCATGAGGGGGATCAGCCGATCCACCTGCGGATAGGGATAGACATAATGGAGCCGCACCCAGGCCGGCAGCTCCCCGAGTTGGCGGGCCAGGGTTTCGATATCGGTGCGCAGCGGCTGGCCGCGCCAGATATCGGTCCGGTAACGCAGATCCAGGCCATAGGCGCTGGTATCCTGGGCAATCACCAGTAGCTCGCGCACCCCCGCCGCCACCAGGCGATGGGCCTCGTCCAGGACCGTGCCAATGGGACGGCTGACCAAATCGCCCCGCAGACTGGGGATGATGCAGAAGGTGCAGCGATGGTTACAGCCTTCCGAGATCTTGAGGTAGGCATAATGCTTGGGCGTGAGCTTGACGCCCTGGGGCGGCAGGAGGCTCAGGAAGGGATCATGCGGCGCGGGCGCCAGGGCATGCACCGCCGCCATCACCGCCGTGAAGTCCTGAGGGCCGGTCACCGCCGAGACCTTGGGATGAGCCTGCCACACCAGTTCGGCCCGCGCCCCCAGGCAACCCGTGACCACCACCTGGCCATTTTCCGCCAGCGCCTCGCCAATCGCCTCCAGGGATTCCGCCACCGCCGCATCGATAAAGCCACAGGTGTTGACGATGACCAGATCCGCATCGGCGTAGGTCGGCGAGATGGCGTAACCCTCGGCCCGCAACTGGGTCAGGATGTACTCCGAATCGACGGTCGCCTTGGGACAGCCCAGGCTGACAAAACCGATGGCGGGTTGGGGGTTGGCTCTGATCAAGCGCGGCACCTCGAGGGGCAGGAAATGGGCTAGGGGGGATAGTAAAGCGGGGACCCCAGCCATTCAAACGGGAAACCGGGGGCATCACGGCCGGGTTGATCTTTTTCCAGTGCCCGGGGGATACTTAGGCCCAGGCTGATGCGCAGGCCAGAGCCCGCCCGCGGCCATCCCCCTTCCTCCTCGCGGCTTGGAAATCGGAAGCAACCAGATTGAAAAATTGCAAACTTTGTCGTTACCGCCGCCTGTGCAACCCCTTGCCCGGCATCTGTATCCTGGTGTTTTACGCCACCGTGGGCGCCGTTGCCATTGGCATCGCCTATGTCTTCATCACCCAAGAGCTGATGTGACGGCCATCCCGCCGCCGGACGCCCCGCCGGCCAGCGACAGCAAGCCGAGCATCCGGCCAGGCTCCCGGGTCCGCCTGCACCTCTCGATTCACCTCGGCGACGGCACCGAGGCGCTATCGACCTTCGGCGAATCCCCCTTGGAGCTGACCCTGGGTGACGGTACCCTGACCCCTGACACCGAGCAGTTGCTCCTGGGTCTGACCGCGGGGGCGGAAGTAGAGCACATCGCCGACGGCAACCTCCTCTTCGGGCCCTGGCGCGAGGACAATCTGCATTGGCTGGCCAAGACCGAGTTCCCGGACACCCTGTCCCAGCCCCGCAGCCTGGTCGCCTTCGCCACCCCGGACGGGGCCGAAACCCCGGGCATCGTCAAGGAGATCCAGGGCGACCAGGTGCGGGTGGACTTCAATCACCCCCTCTCCGGTCGTGTCCTGCGCCTGCGTTACCAGGTGCTCGCGGTCGCGGACCCCGCCGCCTTGCCATGACCCCGTTCAGCCCCATGACAGCGCCACCCCTTATCCAACCCGACAGGAGCTTCCGAAGGGACCGCCATCCCTTTCAGCCACCCCTTCCTCCCGCCATCCAACCTAGGCCACACTATCGCGAAATCCATGGACATACTCCTTGCCAATCCCCGCGGCTTCTGCGCGGGCGTCGATCGCGCCATTGAGATCGTCGAGCGCGTGCTGGAACTCTTCGGCGCCCCCATCTATGTGCGCCATGAGGTCGTCCACAACCGCTTCGTAGTCGCGAATCTGAGGAAGCGGGGTGCCGTCTTCGTCGATGAGGTGGACCAGGTCCCCACGGGCGCCACCCTTGTCTTCAGCGCCCATGGCGTCGCCCAGGAAGTGCGGGCCGCCGCCGCCTCCCGCCAATTGCGCGTCTTTGATGCCACCTGCCCCTTGGTCACCAAGGTTCACCTGGAAGTCGCGCGCCACTGCCGCGAGGGTCGCGAGGTAATCCTGATCGGCCATCGCGGTCACCCGGAGGTGGAAGGCACCATGGGCCAGTGCGGCGACGGGGGCCGCATCCATCTGGTGCAGGAAGTCACCGACGTCGCCACCCTCCCAGTGAGCGCGCCGGAACACCTGGCCTATGTCACTCAGACCACCCTGTCCATGGATGATACCCAGGCGATCATCGCCGCACTCCAGGCGCGCTTCCCCCTCATCCAGGGCCCGCGCAAAAGCGACATCTGTTACGCCACCCAAAACCGCCAGGACGCGGTCAAGGATCTCGCCCGGCGCTGCGAACTCCTGCTGGTGGTGGGTTCCCCCAACAGCTCCAATTCCAACCGGCTACGCGAACTCGCCGAGAAACAGGGCACCCCCGCCTACCTCATCGATGGCGCCGAGGAAATTCAACGCGAATGGCTGGCGAATGCCCCCACCGTGGGCGTCACCGCCGGGGCCTCCGCCCCCGAAATCCTGGTGGAACGCGTCGTCGCGCGCCTGAAGGAATGGGGCGCCGGCGAGGTCGTGGAACAGTCCGGCATCCGCGAGCAGGTCGTTTTCGCCTTGCCTCGGGAACTGGTTTCTCCTCCGGCAGCCGCGAAATCCCTCTGAAAGTCCTGTCGGCACAGGAATATTTCGCCCAGCCAGCGCCGATTCGCCAGGGAAGGCACCTTGAGCCTTGTCCGCTCCCTAGGGATTTCTTATACTTGCCGCTTGATGCCGATGTAGCTCAGCTGGTAGAGCAACTGATTCGTAATCAGTAGGTCGAGAGTTCGAATCTCCTCATCGGCTCCAT
>JADZBU010000278.1 GCA_020851955.1 Chromatiaceae bacterium
CGCGGCGTTGCATGGTGTCCTGCAGGGTCTCGGCGGACCAGGCCGCCGAGGCCGCACTCATCGTCAGGACCGCCCCGACCGCGACGGATAAACCGCGCCTGGAAAATTTGTTCATCGAACCGCCCTCTTATTCTGGCAATTTAAGGAAACACCACGGGACTTGCGGCCCGCGCGACTCCAAAACCCTATCCCCGCGGGCCGCCTTAAGCCTTGACGCAAGTCAAATCACAAGCAGTGGTGTGTCATATGACACGGATTGAGACCCAAACCGGGCGCCGGGCGATGCTTTGCTAGGGCGGTGCTTTGCTACTATTAGCGGATCACAGCTTCTGCTGCTTACCACCTTGCCGTGCTGTCATAGGCCCAACCCCCCTAAGCCCCCGAACCCGTCCCCCTGGAGTCTTCTGCCATGCCTTCCCACCCCGATCCTACTGGCGAGGGCTTGCCCCTCAACCGCCGTGACTTTTTGCAACTGACGGGCCTGGGGAGTCTGGGCCTGCTCGTCCCGGGCCTGCTGACCGGCTGCGGCGACGACGCCGGGGGTGTGCTCGGCTCGCCGAGCTACGCCGCCACCATCCTCGATGGGCAGGCCGCCATTCGCCAGGCCCTGGTCGATACCAATACCCCCTCCATCTCGGTGGCCCTGGTGGACGATCAGCGCGTCATCTGGGCCGAAGCCTTCGGCGTCATCGACAAGGAGCAGGGGCTGGCCCCCACCAACCAGACCCGGTTCTGCATCGGCTCCTGTAGCAAGGTATTGGCGGCCATGGCCACCATGATCCTGGTGGAGCGCGGGCTGGTCGCGCTGGATGCCCCCCTGGTGACCTATGTTCCCGCTTTCGGCATGCTCTCCCCGGAGGCCGACGCCATCACCATCCGGCAGTTGCTCAGCCACGCCTCGGGCCTACCGGGTGCCAATTTTGTCAATATTTTTACCCTGGCCCCCCAGGCGGATTACGCGGAGCGGACCCAGGTCGAGCTGGCTGATCAACGCCTCAAACACGCGCCGGGCGAGATGGCCGTTTACTGCAACGATGGCTTCACCCTGATCGAAGAGCTGGTGGCGGCCGTCACGGGCCAAAGCTATGCCCAATTCGTGACCACGGAAATCCTGGTCCCGACGGGCATGACCCAGAGCGCCTATCCCCGCAAACCCTTCCCGGCGGGCACCTTCGCCCCAGCCTACGATGACGATATCCCGGTGCCCCAGGAATTCACCAACGGCTTCGCCACCGGCGGTCTCTATGCCACGCCCTCGGACATGGGCCGGCTGGCCAGGCTCTTGCTGCAGGGCGGCATCCTCGAGGGTCGGCGTATCCTGTCCGCCGCCTCCGTGGCGGAGATGGCCCGCGATCAGACCCAGAACCTCGGCTTCAATCCCATTCCCTCCTTCCAATGGGGCCTGGGCTGGGATGACGTAGCCCAAAAGGGCCTGGCCGCCGTCGGGGTCAAGGCCTGGACCAAGAATGGCGGGACCCTCTTCTACGGCAGTCAGTTCTTCGTCCTGCCCGAGGCCCGCTTGGGGCTGGCCATGAGTGGCACCACCCTGACCTATGGCAGTGGCAAGCTGGCGGAACGCATCCTCCTGAATGCCCTGGTCGAATCGGGCCGTCTGGCGGCCATGCCGGTGCCCCTGCCCGCCACCCCAGCCCCCGAGGCCGCCGTCGATGACGCGACCCTGGGGGCCATGGCGGGCTATTTTGCCCATCACGAGGCCGTGCTCCGGGTAGAGGTCCAGCCCGATCGCGCCCTGACCCTGTCCACCTTCGACTCGGGGACCTGGACCGAGACGGCCCGGGATCTCAAGTACCGCGCCGACGCCACCTTTGCCAGCGACAGCAAGCCCCTCTATGCCTACCGGCCCTTAACGGCGGAATTCGGCGATTACCAGGTCGTGCGCATTCCCTGGGGCTATGAACACTGCCTCCTGGAACTGCCCTACGCCCAGCGGGTGCCGCCCCGGGGCGCCCGCGCCCAGGACTGGGAGCGACGCTTGGGCCGGGAATGGTTGCTGGTTAACGACGGCGCCGCCTCCTGGACCCTGCGCATGGGGCCGCCCCGGCTCCGGCTGGACGGGATTCCCGAGCTGCCGGGCTACGTCGGCGTAACCACCATGAGCACCCAACTCCTGAATGCCAGCCAGGACGGCCAGCGCGCCCGGATGTGGATGATGATCCCCCTCAACAATGGCCGGGATCTCGCCGATCTGGTCATCGTGAACCGGGCCGGCGAGGAATGGGTCCGCTTCGGCAGTTGCCTCTATCGGCCGCTGGAAGGCGTCCCGGTGCTGGAGGTCGGAGGCACCACCCTGACCGTCGAGGTGGCGAGCGAAGCCCTCTGGTTACAAGTCCCGGCCCGCGGGACCCTGACCCTCCGCAATGCCGCCAGCTGGTTGCTTTACGATGGCAACTTCGTCCTGGCGGCGGAAGGGCAGGGGGCGGCCACCCTAGCGCTGCCCGGTAGGGGGGGCAAGACCTGGGTGATACTCTATGGCGCCCGTGGGGATCGCATCGAGGTGGCTGTCGGCTAGCCTGGGGTAGGGAGCGACTCGCCCGGACCTGGATGGAATCGGCGGTCGCTCCAGTTCAAACCCGTCCGTCGGGCAACGGCCTCGGCAAGCGTCTGAAAGTCCCGATAGCACTGCTGAACACTCGCCTGATGGGCACCGATGGCCCCGTCCGCGGGCTTGAGCAGGAACATGGGTTTGCGCGCATCCATCGCCAGGGGGACGAGGCCCCGGTAATGCCTGATAAGAGCCAACTGGTCATCGCAGAGGGCCGTCGTGGTGGGCGGTAGCGGCGAGTCGTCGCCCAGAACCGACGCGCGATAAACCGCTGGAATACGCGCCTGCCACTCCTCGAAAGCTCGGGAGGGCCGCCCGAGGCGCTCGGCGTGCCGCATCAGTACATAGCCGATCGGCGTCATCTCGCCCCGGGGTAAAGCCAGGCCCTCGAGGGACGATTGCCCAGAGGCCTGGCGCCAGGTCTCGCCCCATTGGCGCCAGGTAGGCCCCAGGCATTTCAACCCTTGCAGCGCAATCAGGTCCGGCGAGACCGGCACGACCAGGTGGCTGGCGGCGATGAGGGCGGCACGATTGATGGC
>JADZBU010000279.1 GCA_020851955.1 Chromatiaceae bacterium
AGACCGGCAACGGCAGCCTGCGCCAGCGCGCCCGCTATGAGCTGGAGCAGGGCGACATCGTCATCACCGCCTTGCCCTACCAGGTCTCCGGCAACCGCATCCTGGAGCAGATCGCCGCCCAGATGCGTGACAAGAAGCTGCCCTGGCTCGAGGACCTGCGCGACGAGTCCGATCACGAGGCCCCGACGCGCCTGGTGCTGATCCCCCGCGACCGCCGCGTCCCCGTTGAGCGGCTCATGTCCCACCTCTATGCCACCACCGACCTGGAGCGCTCCTACCGCGTCAACCTCAACCTCATCGGCCTCGACGGCCGGCCCCGCGTCTATGACCTCAAGGGTGTTCTCCAGGCCTGGCTGACCTTCCGTCACCAGACGGTGCGCCGCCGCCTCCAGCACCGCCTCGACCAGGTCCTCAACCGCTTGCACCTCCTGGAAGGCCTGCTGATCGCCTTCCTCAACCTGGACGAAGTGATCCGCATCATCCGCGCCGAGGACGAGCCTAAGCCGGTGCTCATGGCTGCCTTTGGTCTGGACGAGGCCCAAGCCGACTATGTCCTCAACACCCGGTTGCGCCAACTCGCCCGCTTGGAGGAGATGCGCATCCGCGCCGAGCAGGCCGAGCTGGCGGCGGAGCGCGATGGCCTGGCGGGCCTGCTGGGCGACGAGACCGCCCTGCGCGGCCTGATCCAGGACGAGATCCGCCGGGATGCCGACAAATACGGCGACGACCGTCGCTCGCCGCTCCAGGAGGCCCGCCTCGCTATCGCCCTCGACGACAGCGAGCTCAGCCCCAGCGAGCCGGTCACCGTGGTCCTGTCCGAGAAGGGCTGGGTGCGGGCCGCCAAGGGCCACGACATCGACCCCAGCAGCCTGGCCTACAAGGCCGGAGACGGCTATCTCGCCGCAGCCCGGCTGAAATCCAATCAGGCTGTCATTTTCCTCGACAGCACCGGGCGCAGTTACTCCCTGCCCGCCACGGGCTTGCCTTCCGCGCGCGGTCAGGGCGAACCCCTCACCGGCAAGCTGGCCCCGCCCCCGGGCGCCCGCTTCGTCGCCGTCCTGGGTGGCGAGGGTGGCCAGCGGGTGATTCTGGCCAGTGACGCCGGCTATGGCTTCGTCACCAGCCTCGACGATCTCCAGGCCAAGCCCAAGGGTGGCAAGGCCGTCCTGAGCCTGCCGTCCGGGGCCCAGGTCATGCCGCCCCCGCTGGTGTTCAACAGCGGCTCCGACCGGCTGGCGGTCATCGGCTCCGGCGGGCATCTGCTGGTCTTTCCCATCGCCGAGCTGCCGGAGATGCCCCGAGGCAAGGGCAACAAACTCATCGCCCTCCCCAAGGCCAAGCCCGGGGAGGAGCAGGAGCGGGTCAGCCACCTGGCGGTGATTCATCAGGGCGGCGGCCTGGTCATCATCGCCGGCAAGCGGCGCTATAGCCTCAAGCCCGCCGATCTGGATGCCTTCCAGGGCGAGCGGGGGAGAAGAGGTCGGCTCTTGCCCCGGGGGTTTCAGCGGGTCGAGGGGGTGGAGGTGGGCTGAGGGCCGATAGACGGATGGGTGATCTGGCGGAGGTCAAGCATGGACCCTGGAATGACATGATTAGTCGAAATTCTTGGCGAATCATGAGGTAATCGACGGCCCCTTTACCAAAGTTAGCAATCATGCCAGAGCCTATCTCGACTAGGTGGTAACCGTTCAGACCCCCCGGCTGCATGGGTTGGGTTCGATAGCTCAAACCATTGATTCTCTTGCTCCCTCCCCCCTTGCGGGGGAGGGTTGGGGAGAGGGTCTCTGAATGGTTACACCAGGTGAGGTCGGGTGCATCGGTCGGATTAGTCGGTGCCAGGGCCAGGAAGCCCGCCAAGACCTAAAACCCGATTCCAGCCATGGCGCCCGACGAATCCAGCAGCAGCTTGAAGGAAATCGCCAGGGAGGCGGCGACCAGGACGGGGCGGACGAGGCGGGCGCCGTGGCGGAGGACGAGGTGGGAGCCGAGCCAGGCGCCGAGGAATTGGCCGGCGGCCATGAGGAGGCCGTAGCGCCACAGGACATGGCCGCTCGGGAGGAAGAAGAGGAGGGCGGCGAGGTTGCTGGCGAAGTTGAGGAGCTTGGTGTGGGCGGTGGCGCGGCTGAGGTTGTAGCCCAGCAGGGCGACATAGCCCATGGCGAGGAAGCTGCCGGTACCGGGTCCAAAGAAGCCGTCGTAAAAGCCGATGGGCAGGGCGACCAGGAAGGCGAAGGCGCCCTGGCTCAGGCGTTGGCGGGCGTCGAGGTCCGAGACCCGGGGCGATAAGAGGAAATACAGGCTGAAGGCGATCAGAAGAGCGGGTATCAGCCAGGGAGGCAGGTCGCCGCCGATGTGGCGGATGAAGAGGACGCCACTGGCGGACCCGGCGAAGGCGCAGCCAAAGGCCAGGGCCGCCGAGCGCAGGTCGATGAGGCCCCGGCGCAGGAAGTTAGCGCTGGCGGCGGCGGTGCCGAAGACGCCCTGGGCCTTGTTGGTGGCCAGGGCCTCCAGGGGCCCCAGGCCTGCCCAGAGCAGTGCCGGCAAGGTAATGAGCCCGCCGCCACCCGCGATGGCGTCCACAAGACCGGCTGCCAGGGCCAGGATGAAGAGGAGTATTTCGGTTTCCACGGGCTAGGGATGCACAGCCCGTAGCGGTGTCGGTAAGCCTGTGAATTGACAGGTTGCCTGAGTCGGGGGCACTTTGGTTTACCTCGTCTTTAAGGGGCGCGATCATCTCCCGGACACCCGATCGGTGCAATACCTGCCGATCCTGCGCGGCCCGAGCAGTGCCTCACCGACCTCCGGGCAGATTTATGCGGAGGGGAGCGAGTAGTTACGCCATACTTGAGATTATCCGATGCTGGTGGTTGCCACCTGACAACTGACAATTTTCGATCGTCGACGCTTGACAAGAAGGCCCCATTGCCATGAAAAACCACATGATTCGCCAGGGTCACGGTCCCTTTTACGCCGACCAGTTGCGTTCGGGCGATCCCTACGAACTCTCCAATGGCCATCCGATTCAGTGTCTGCCGACCGGCGGTCGCGGCTCCAAGGCCAATCTGATCGGCGGTCTCGTGCTTGGGACCGATCCCGACGTCGACTCCGCCGGCGTCGACACCGGCTACGCGCCCACACCGGGAACCTTGCGCGCGCCGGATGTCTCGGTCGGCAATGTGCCGGACGTGCCGGGCTGGGTCGCGGGCGCGCCGCCGCTGGCGCTGGAATATGCCGACACCGGCCAGGACGAAGTCGATCTGGCGCTCAAGATCACCGAACTGTTGGCCGCCGGCACCCGCTTCGTATGGGTGGTGCGGCTCACTGGACCACGACGCGTCGAGGTCTATCAACCTGGTACGGCGATGCGCGTCTGTTATCCCGGCGACTGGCTCGAAGCCCCCGGCATTCTGCGTAACAAACTGCCGGTCGAGTCGCTCTACGATCCGCAAGCGGCGGCCACGGTGGCGCTCCGTAACCTGCTGCAACGTCAGGGTTACAGCGACCTGGACGCCGTGCGCGGCGAGGCGGCGGTCGAGTCACTGCGCGGCGCCGTGCTCGATGTGCTCGACGGTCGGGGGGTGATCGCCGACGCCGCCACGCGCGCCCGTCTCGAACGCTGCGCCGATCCTGAGCAACTGCGGCACTGGCTGCGGCGGGCCGCGACCCTCGACGACGTGGCGGATCTGTTTGCGGCATCACTCGGTCGCGGGCGGGACGCCGGGAAGGAATAGGCGTCGGCGTCAAGCGATGGTTGATCGTGGCGGATCCGGCCGCGATGGTGTATGGGGTTCATGCGTCGGCGCCGGCCCCCTGCCGGTCTTTGTCCGCAAGTACCAGGATCCATGGCGGAGGAATTGATCAATGAGTCAGTTGAGCGTTTTGTACGAGCACGACTTCTCTAACTGGACCGCCCGTACCGCCGATCTGCTCCGGCAGGGGCGTTTTGCGGAGTTGGACATTGAACACCTGATAGAGGAATTGGACGACATGGGCAAGAGCCAACGGCACGAGCTGGTCAACCGGCTGCGCGTGCTGTTGGCGCATCTGCTGAAGTGGCAGTACCAGCATCGGCAGCTTGCGGAGCGGTGGGCGGAGTTCGAGGGTAAGAGTTGGCGCAACACCATCATCGAGCAACGGGCAGCCTTGCGCTATCTGTTGGACAAGAACCCGGGGCTCAAGGCTGCGTTGGCGGATAGCATCCTGGAGTCCTATGGTCAGGCGACGGACCTGGCGGCGCAGGAGTCGGGAGTGTCGGTGGCGGCCTTTCCGCCGGCATGCCCCTATAGTCAGGGGCAGATCCTGGATCGGGATTTCTACCCACCTCGGGAATAGAGGGTCTCATGCGGAATTTGGATTGAAAAAAACCGGTCTGGGCCTTAGTTTAGGCCCTTTCCAGCCTTGCCCCTCCTTCCTTCTTCATGCCCGCCCTCGTCGTACGCCAGCTCCGCAAGACTTATCGCAATGGCTTCGAGGCCCTCAAGGGGGTGGATCTGACCGTCGATGCCGGCGATTTCTTCGCCTTGCTGGGCCCCAATGGGGCGGGCAAATCGACCTTGATCGGCATCCTGGCCTCCCTGGTCAACAAGAGTGGGGGCGAGGTCACCGTCTTTGGTCACGATCTTGATCGGGAGCCGGAGGCGGTGAAGGCCTGCCTGGGCCTGGTGCCCCAGGAGTTTAATTTCAATATCTTTTTGCCCGTCGTCGAGGTGCTCCTCAACCAGGCGGGCTATTACGGTATCCCGCGCCCGGAGGCGCTGGAGAGGGCGGAATTCTACCTGCGCAAGCTGGAGTTGTGGGACCGGCGCCATACCGAGATGCGCCAGCTTTCGGGGGGGCTTAAGCGCCGTCTCATGATCGCCCGGGGCCTGATCCATCAGCCCCGGCTGCTGATCCTGGACGAGCCGACCGCCGGGGTGGATATCGAAATTCGCCGCGGCATGTGGGAGTTTCTGCGTGAACTCAACGCCCAAGGCACCACCATCATCCTGACCACCCACTATCTGGAGGAGGCGGAGAGCCTGTGCCGGCACATCGCCATCATCAATCGCGGGCGGGTCGCCGAGCGTGAGGGCATGACCCGGCTCCTGGGGCGGCTGGAGGCCGAGACCTTCGTCCTCAATCTGAAGCAACCCCTGACCGACGCGCCCGACTTGCCCGATTTCCCCTGTATCCTGCTGGATGACATGAGCCTGGAGGTGGAGCTCTTGCGGGGCCAGAGCGTCAACAGCCTGTTCAGCGCCCTGTCGCGCCGGGGCATCGAGGTGGCCAGCCTGCGCAACAAGCAGAACCGGCTGGAGCGGTTGTTTTTGGATGCCCTGGATAAGGGCGGCGGGGAGCCGGCATGAGTCAGGGCACCAGCCGCGTCGTCACCCCGGGCATGAGCCGTTGGGGCCGTTACTGGGTCGCCTTCAGCACTATATTGCGCAAGGAAATCCTGCGATTCTCCCGCATCTGGGTGCAGACCCTGCTGCCCTCCGTCATCACCACGGCCCTCTACTTTGTGATTTTTGGCCGCCTGATCGGCGATCGCATTGGCCCCATGGAGGGCTTCGACTATCTGGACTTCATCGTCCCCGGGCTGGTGCTGATGTCGGTCATCACCAACGCCTACGCCAACGTCGTCTCCTCCTTCTACTCCAGCAAGTTTTCCCGCTACGTGGAGGAGTTGCTGGTGGCGCCGGTGCCTAATTGGGTGATTCTGGCGGGCTATGTCGGCGGGGGGGTGGCGCGAGGCCTGACCGTGGGCGTGGCGGTAACCCTGGTCGCGCTCGTCTTCACCGACCTGCAGATCCATAGTTATCTGGCGAGCCTGGCGGTTTTCACCCTGACGGCGATCCTCTTCGCCCTCGGCGGCTTTATCAACGCGGTCTATGCCAACAGCTTCGACGATATCTCCATCATCCCGACCTTTGTCCTCACCCCCCTGACCTACCTCGGCGGAGTTTTTTATTCCATCGATCTGCTCCCGGACTTTTGGCGCTTTCTGTCGCAGGGCAATCCGGTGCTCTACATGGTGAATGCCTTTCGCTATGGCTTTTTGGGGGTGAGCGACATCAACCTGGGGGTGGCCTTCGGCCTGATCTTGGGCTTTATCGTCGCCTTGACCTTCTTCTGCCTGCGCCGGCTCGACCGGGGGGGGGGGGTCAAATCATGACGGAGGTTGCCGCTGCGCGCCGCCCATGGGACCATGTGCCGCATTTTTCCCCAGGCAGCCCCCGCGTGGCCTGCCTTGGCCCTTGACCCGATCCCGGCGCCCGCGCGCCGCGAGGACTTAGCCCAGTGACCCGGCGCTATCGCGACGAAGACGACCAGGATTACGACGAGGACGAGGGGGCGGCCCGGCCTCCCCGGCGGAGCCTGCTGGTCCGGGTGTTGCGCCTCTTGGGCGGAACCCTGCTGGTGGCGGGTCTGGCCACCGCCCTGGCCGTCGTCATCTATGCCATTCCGCTCGATACCACGGTGCGGGAGAAGTTCGAGGGCAAACGCTGGGCCTTGCCGGCCCGGGTGTACGCGCGCCCGCTGGAACTCTATGCCGGCGCGCCCCTGTCGGCCGAGGAGTTGTTGGCCGAACTGAAGCGGCTGGATTACCGGGAACTGGCCGAGCCGCCGCGCCCGGGCACCTACCTGGAGGCCGATGGCTACTTCCTGATCCGTACCCGGGGCTTCCAGTTCTGGGACGGCGCCGAGCCGGAACGCTTCATCGCCATCCAGATCGGCGACGGTCATATCACTAGCATCGCCAACGCCGGCGACGATCGCGACGAGGGCGAGGAGCCCGCCCTGGTGCGGCTCGATCCGGTCATGATCGACAGTATCTACCCGATTCATAACGAAGATCGGGTCCTGGTGCAGGCCTCGGACCTGCCGCCCCTGCTTATCGATACCCTCAAGGCCGTGGAGGATCGCACCTTCGGCACCCATGTCGGCGTCGATCCCCTGGCGATCCTGCGGGCCTCCATCAAGAACTTCCAGGCCGGGGCCGTGGTCGAGGGCGGTAGCACCCTCACGCAGCAACTGGTGAAGAATTTTTATCTGACGGACGAGCGCAGCCTGGAGCGGAAGATCAACGAGGCCCTCATGGCCATCCTCCTGGAGTTGCGCTATCCCAAGGAAGATATCCTGGAGGCCTACGCCAACGAGATCTACCTGGGCCAGGACGGCAGCCGCGCCATCCATGGCTTCGGGCTCGCCAGCCGTTTCTACTACAACCGTGAACTGGGGGAGTTGGGCGTTCCCGAGACGGCCCTGCTGATCGCGCTCATCAAGGGGCCCTCCTTTTACGATCCCCGCCGTCATCCCGAGCGGGCCACCGAGCGCCGCAATCTGGTGATAGACGTCATGGCCGACCAGGGCATCATCGACCTGGCCCAGGCCGAGGTCGCCAAGGCCGCGCCTCTGGGCGTGGGCGAAAAGGGCGGCCGGCCCGCGGGTGTCTATCCCGCCTTCACCGACCTGGTACGGCGGCAACTGAAGCGGGATTATCGCGAGGAAGACCTGCGCTCCGAGGGTCTCATCATCTTCACCACCCTCTCGCCCACGATTCAGGGCCAGGCCGAAAGGGCCGTGCGCGAGGGTTTGCCGGATCTGGAGAAGC
>JADZBU010000280.1 GCA_020851955.1 Chromatiaceae bacterium
CCCACGGCCTTGCCCGCCGCCTTGGCCATCTCGGCCAGGGTGGGGCCCAGGGGTTGGTCCAGGTCACTCCAGTTGATGGCGTTGTTGAAGGTCTTGGTGGCCGTGGCCAGGGCGGTGGCCGCGGCGGCGGAATCCGTGGCGCCCGACCGCAACCAGTCATAGCCTTGCGCGCGGTCCCAGGCCTTGGCCGGGTCGTAGATGAGGACCGCATCCTGCAGACCGGACCCGGTCGGGGTGGCCGAGGTATTCAAGGGATAGGTGCTACAGCCAAACGCCACCCAGGGGGGACCCTCCCAGGCTTGGGTGCTCTTCCCCGCGCTGGCGTCCCAGCGGCCCTGATACATGCTGGCCGCGTTCCAACTGTTGTAGCCCGCCCCGTCCGCGACCATGAGGAAGACATGCTTGATCCCGGTCCCGGGTGCTCCGGCGGCCAGGACAGCCGTTGTCGCCAGCAGGGCGAGGCCAGCGGCGAGCCAGGCTAGCAGGTCCCCCGGTCGCGCGGGGGTGGACCTGGGTTCGGCTAGCGGGTGAGTCATGGCTTGTCTCGGCATGGCGCTTTAGCCCAAGGGGCCCAGGATGATGAGCGGGGGGTCAACATAAGCCGCCATCTCCTCCAGCGCTCCCGGATGTTCCGCAAGGTCGGAGCGAGTGGTGGCGGTCTTTGCCCATGGCGGCTCCCCCGCAAGAGGGTGAGGGTGCCGCCGGGCGGTCTTGGTGATATCAGGTCTCCCGGCGTCGCCAGACCGTCAGCTCCGACAGGCTGTGCTGGAACTTGCGGCGCGTCTCGCGGATGACGAAGGGGACCTCGACCGGGCCCTCGACGCGTTCGAAGTGGGTGCCGAGAAGATCCTGGAGGCCGTCGAGGGTGGTGTAGGACTCGCCATCCCGCTTGAAGCCGCCGACCCATTCCTCCCGCGGGGTATGTTCCTCCAGCCAGGTGTAGGGCGAGGCCAGCACCAGCAGGCCACCGGGGTTGAGCCGTTCATGCACCTCCGCCAGGAAGCGGCGCGGGGCATAGAGACGGTCGATGAGATTGATGGCCAGGATGAGGTCATAGCCGCTGAAAACCGGTTTCAGGTTGCAGGCATCGCCTTGCCAGAAGGCCACCCGGTGCGCGACTTCCGCCAGCCCCAGGTCGGCCAGCCGGCGTTCCCTGTACAGCACCAGTTCGCCCTCGTCCGGGAGGGTGTAGCGGATGACGCCGGTCTCGGCCAGTTGCACGCCGGTCTGGATGAAGCGGGCGGAGAAATCGATCCCCTCGACCTGGGCGAAATGGCGTGCCAGTTCAAAGCTGGAGCGACCCGTGGCGCAGCCCAGGTCCAGGGCCCGCCCCGCCGCCCGGCCCTGGCCATGGCGGGCCCAGGCGGCGATGGCAATGTCCGCCACGGCGCGGGGAAAGTTGGGCACGCCGAAGTAGGCGTCGCCATAGTGAAACTCGGCATACTGCGACAAAAGCGAATCGGTTTCGTACCGGGAGTCGGGCTGGGTCGCCGGCGCCGCGCTGACGATGTAGCGGAAGCCCGCGTGTTGGAAAAAGTGACGGCGGAAGGCATAGCGCGAGACATGGCGCGCCTCGTTGCCGGTCGCGATCCAGGACCCGCCCTTGATGATGTTGTGACGGTTATCGAAGGTGGGTGTGGTGAAGTCGTCATAAATGGGATGGACGGCGAAGCCCGCGAAGGGGTAGGTGGGCGTCTCGCACCACTGCCAGACGTTGCCGACCACGTCGAACAAGTCGCCGTGAGGGAAGTGGTTGACCGGACAACTGGAGGCCCAGTGGTCGAGGTGCAGGTTGGCGGTCGCGGGCGCGTCCAGCGGGACGTCGGTCAGGCCGGCATGGTCATGGATGCGGTGCCATTCGTCCTCGCTCGGCAGGCGCACGCCCAGGCCGGTCTCCCGCGCTTTCCAGCGGCAGAAGGCCCGTGCCTCGTGGCAGTTGGTTTCCACCGGCCAGTCCCAGGGCATGGGGATCTCCTCGGCCAGCAGGCGCAGCTTCCAGGCGTCGCCATCGGCCACCCAGAAGGTTGGATGCCGGGCCTGGGCGAAGTGCAACCAGCCCAGGCCCTCCTCGTCCCAGAGGCTGTCATCGGCGTAGCCGCCGGCGGTGACGAAGGGCAGGAACTCGCCGTTGCTGGTCAAATAGCGCGCGGCGCCGAAAGCGGTGACCTCGGCCTCGTGATGGCCATATTCATTGTCCCAGCCATACCAGGGGTCATCATGGTTCCGGCCCAGCCGGACCCGGCCGGCGGGGATCTCCACCAGGGCATTCTCGGGTGCCGGGCCGCCGGTGGGGCAGGGCGGCCAGTCCGGGTGGGGCCGCACCCAGTCCAGCACCTGCTGGCGGATCAGCACCGAGGAGGTTTCCAGGTGGATGCGTTCGTGCTCGATACCCATCAGCACCACCCAGAAGGGGTCCTGCCAGCCGATGGGCAAGGTCAGGGGGGTGTCCCGGATCACCTGGTCCAGCGTCGCGCGCACCTGGCGGCGGTAATCCCAGAGCTGGTCTAGGCTCGGCCAGTCGTAATGGGTCTCGTCCAGGTCATCCCAGCTCATCTCGTCCACGCCGACGGCGAACAGGGATTCCAGCCGGGGGTCGATGCGCCGGTCCACCAGTCCCGCCAGCACCAGCTTGTTGATGAAGAAGGTGGCGGTGTGGCCCAGGTAGAAGATGAGGGGGTGGCGCAGGCTGATGGGCTTGCGGGTGTAGGCCAGGTCATTGGCCAGCAACTGGAACAGGGATTCGTAGCGGTCCCAGGTGGCGTGAAAATAGCTCAGGATCTCGGCGCGATTGGCTTCCGGGTCCGTGCCATCCAGGCGTGGGGTACGGGGAAAGAGTGTGGTTGGCATGGCCGTGGTGACTGCTTTTGAGGATGGCGCAGCTTGCCCCAAAGGGCCAAGCGGTTCAAGGACCAATACCGGCATACTGCCGTTGCAGTAGTTTAGATTCCGAGCCCAAAACGCCCGCCAGGTCTTCGAAAAGGTCCCCTCGCCACTTCCTACTTCTACATTCTTCCTTCACACTGCATTCGTCCCGCACCCCACGCACCCCCTCTGAACTCCGCTTCTCCCATGGCCAACGGCAACCCCGAAAAAAACAAATCCCTCGAATCCTGGATCTGGGACGCCGCCTGTTCGATTCGGGGTGCCAAGGACGCGCCGAAATACAAGGACTACATCCTCCCCCTCATCTTCACCAAGCGCCTCTGCGACGTCTTCGACGACGAGCTGAATCGCATCGCCGCCGAGGTCGGCTGGCGCCAGAAGGCCTTCCAACTCGCCAGGGCCGACCAGAAGCTCGTCCGCTTCTACCTCCCTCTGGTGCCGGCCGATCCCGAGCAGCCGGTCTGGTCCGTCATCCGCAAGCTCTCCGACAAGATCGGCGAAGGCGTCACTACCCAGATGCGGGCCATCGCCCGGGAAACCCCCCTCCTGCAGGGCATCATCGACCGCGTGGACTTCAACGCCACCACCCACGGCCAGCGCGACCTCGACGACGACCGCCTCTCCAACCTCATCGAGGCCATCAGCACCAAGCGCCTCGGGCTCGAAGACGTCGAGGGCGACATCATCGGCAAGAGCTACGAATACCTCATCCGCAAGTTCGCCGAGGGCAGCGGCCAGAGCGCCGGCGAATTCTATTCTCCGGGCGAGGTTGGGGAGATCATGGCTCGTGTGCTCGATCCCGAGCCCGGCATGGAGGCCTACGATCCCACCTGCGGCTCCGTGGGACTGCTGATCAAACTGGAGCTTGCCCTGAAGGTAAAAATGAAGGCTTCCCGCAGGACGGATTACGCCCCGCTCAAGCTCTTCGGCCAGGAATACATCCCCGAGACCTGGGCCATGGCCAACATGAACATGATCATCCACGACATGGAGGGCCAGATCGAGATCGGCGACACCTTCAAGAACCCCAAATTCCGCAACAGGCAAGGCGAACTCCGCACCTTCGACCGCGTCGTCGCCAATCCCATGTGGAACCAGGACTGGTTCACCGAGGCCGACTACGACAACGACGAACTCGACCGCTTTCCCGCCGGTGCCGGCTTCCCCGGCAAATCCTCCGCCGACTGGGGCTGGGTCCAGCACATCCTCGCCAGCCTGAATGACAGAGGCCGCGCCGCCGTCGTCCTCGATACCGGTGCCGCCTCCCGCGGCTCGGGCAATGCCGGCACCAGCAAGGAAAAGACCGTCCGCCAGTGGTTCGTCGACCACGACCTCATCGAGAGCGTCCTCTACCTGCCCGAAAATCTCTTCTACAACACCACCGCCCCCGGCATCGTGCTGTTCCTCAACAAGGCCAAGCCGCGGGCGCGCCAGGGCAAAGTCTTCCTCGTCAACGCCAGCCAGGTCTTCGAAAAGGGCGACCCCAAGAACTTCATCCCCGAAGCCGGCATCCAGCGCATCGCCGACACCCTCATCGGCTGGACCGAAGCCGAAAAACTCAGCCGCATCGTCGACCACGCCGAGCTGAAGAAGAACGACTACAACATCTCCCCCAGCCGCTACATCCACACCAGCGACGCCGAGACCTACCGGCCCATCGCGGAGATCGTCGAGGAGTTGGCCGTGATCGAGGCCGAAGCGCAGGAGACGGACAAGGCACTGAGGGAAATCCTGAAGAAGGTGGGACTTTAGGAAATGAGCACGGATCCAGCTGCCAAGCTGAAGCTTCGCGTCTTCATCAGTTCCGTTCAAAAGGAGCTGGAAGAGGAACGCATGCAGCTGCGAATCCTGCTGACCTCGGATCCCTTCCTTCTGCGCTACACGGTTCCCAAGCTCTTCGAGAAATATCCCGCGCCCCTGCGACCCGACACGAAGGCCTATCTCAAGCTGCTCGAAAAGTGCCAGCTTTATGTCCTGATCATCGGGAAAGAATATGGTTCGAATTCAGGCGGCAAATCGGCTACCCACCACGAATACGACTTTGCTCAGGAGAATCGCCTTCCGACACTTGTCTGCGTCAAAGGTGACGGCGGATTCATGCGTGATAAAGCCGAGGACGAATTTTTCAAACTCATCAAAAAGGACGGTCACACCTACAGCCGCTTCAAGGACAACACCGAGCTCCACGAAATCGTCCGCGAGCGACTGATTGCCCATATCAAGGAGCATTACGAACTCGCGCCTACCAAAGAGGAGGACACAGTCGCCAAGGCAAGCATCGCCTTCGCTTCGCCCTTTGACCGCCAGCGGCTGCATGAGCGAGAACTCGGCGACTTAAGCCCGGCCCGCGTCACCGCCCTTGCGCTCGGCCTTGATCCTGAATCGAGAAAATCGCTCAAGCCCGCGGATCGGGAGCAACTGCTTTTCGATCGGGGTTACATCTGGTTCAGTTCCAGCAAAGCACAAGCGCGCCCAACTGCTGCCGGCCTCCTTCTCACGGGAAAGGATCCGACCTCGCTGTTTCCACACTGCCGCATTCAGCTCGATATTTACCCCGGCCGTTCAACCGAGGACGAAGCACTGATCGCCGAATCCATTCGGGGCAACATCCCCGACGCCATCGACGGCGCCGTTTCGATCATCAGCAAAAACACCCGTCGCACGCCCCGCGTCGTCGGTCTCAAGCGAATAGAACTGCCCGAGTATCCGGAAACCGCCCTCCGCGAAGCCCTCGTCAACGCCCTTGCTCACCGCGACTACGAAGACCCCAGTCAGCACGTCGTCGTCGAGGTCTATTTCGACCGCATCGTCATCACCA